>NZ_JBSGTG010000003.1:116711-421714 GCF_053607285.1 Streptomyces sp. NPDC055140
CGACACCCTGACCACCGCCAGCAACCTGGCGGTGGATCTGGCTGCACTGGGGGAGACGGAGCAGGCCTGCACCCTGGGTGAGGAAACCCTGGCCCGGCGCCGGCGGGTGCTGGGCCAGGACCACCCCGACACCCTGACCACCGCCAGCAACCTGGCGGTGGATCTGGCTGCGCTACGGGGAGACGGAGCAGGCCCGCGCCCTGGGCGAGGACACCCTGGCCCGGCGCCGGCGGGTGCTGGGCCAGGACCACCCCCACACCCTGAGCACCGCCAACAACCTCGCTCACCTACCCCAACACAGCCCAGCAACCGCAGCGACCGCCCCGATTTCCCCCACCCCCAGACCCACCTACATGACCGCCCTTGCCCTTCCGCATAGAGATAGGGATCAGAAGGTGGCCGTGGCACTCTCGCGCCAGAGCGAGAGAACCCCATAGGGACTCAACACCAATCCCGGCGCTCTCGCTCGAGAGGCCACGGTCTCAGTAGTGGTCTCAATTGCCGCTCAGTCCGCGGCCGTCCGCAGACATCCGTTGAAGTCGGGCAAGCCCTCTGACCAGGCCTCCAACTCATCCGGCGGACACCAGCGGACGCCACCGGACCAAGATCCGACAACTTGTAATGCGTCCCGGTACTCGCGCGATAGAACTTTCCCTACTTCATCAAGCACCCGGCTGCGCTCCGCTCCGTCGGGCGGGCTTCCCGGCTCCGCTCGGGGCTGCCGCTCCTGCCTTCGGCCCGCTCCGCCCCGCTGCGCCGACGCCCGCCCACACATGGATAGGGCCGAGGCCAATCGGCGATCACCGCATGAAGCGGACCCAGGCCAGGGCATGCCTCCGGCGGGGGCGCTCAGACTCTGGGATGGAGGGGGCGCCGTACGCGAGCGCCGGCACATCGTGGCTGGCGCAGGGGGCTCCCCTACTCGCCTGCACCCTCCTGGAGGTGCAGATCAAGCAAGGCGTAGCTGCGGTGCTCCCGCCCACCTGGTGAGCGAGCTGTGAGAACGTGCACGTCGGCCACTACCTGGCGCTCTGCGTACGTTGCCAGGAGCGCAGTGACATCCTCCTTTGGGGTCCGGATGACCACCACGCCGCTCCCGCCTACTTCAATCTCAACTACTCCCCGCACCTTGCTGCCGCCGACCACCGTTCCCTCGAGACGGGTATCGGCGTCTTCCACCTGTGCAGCCCGTAGCGCCTTGCGGCAGCGTTCAGCGCTCTCCGAGCTGAAAGAAGTCCGCCGTGCAGTGGCCTTCGTCTCCCAGCTAAGAGTGACATCCGTCCCCGAGGAAGCAAGCACATCCGACAATTCGGATAGATGCTTTATCACCCGACGCCCCAATGGCAGCGCAGCATCCAGGACCGCCTCTTCCGCGCCAACCCCAGAACTTGCTCGGTCAGCCACATCAAAGATTCTGTTGATCGCCCTGTCCAGGAGTGCGTCGGTCCCGATGCCTGGAAGCTCGGCTTGCCCCGCATCTGCAGCCCCCTCAAGGACCATGCCATAAGACGATGCGAAGACAGGCCCAGAAAAGAGCTTGGTTACTCGCTGAATCTCCCTGGGCACGGGCCCTGCGTCTCGCGTGGGACGCAAGTCATCGATCGCGTTGGCAACGGACTGGACAGCGGTTTGCAAGGCGCGTAGCCAGTCACCCAAGACAGCCGACTCAACTCGGTTGGCACGCACGGTCTCGCCATCCAAGGCAAAACGGAGGACGGGGCGGCCAGGACGGTCAATCGCTTCCGTGCCGGCCTCGGTATGAAGCGACCGCGCAAGCCGCCTGAGCTGGGCCGATCGCAGCTCAGGCATTGTGCGAGGTACTGGCTTCTCCAACGACTCCGAGCGTCTGGCCGCCAGCCAAGCGCGCATGGCCTTCTTGTCCGTAGCGTCAGGCAAGCTGTGAGGAGTGCTCATAGTGCTACCTCCACGTAGCCCCTACGCTGGCCGTGACCAGCGCGGCAACGCTGCCAGATTTCGTCGTAGAGACCAAGCGTCTGGAAGACTTCACTGTCTCCCGCCGCCATGGCACCAACCGTACCCAGGTCCCGGAAGTCAACAGTGGCAGGCAGACTCAGCAAGTAGGCGTCGATGCGCATGCCGTGCTTCACACACCACTCCCGATCGCTGAGGTTGGCAAGGTCTGCAATGTCGTCAGGCTCGGTGACTCCCCCGTAGGCGTCCGCGTCAATCAGGTAAGCCAGATCGATGTCGCTAGGGTCCAGTTTGCCGCTTACAAAGCTTCCTGCGAGCCAAATACGTGTCACGGAACCAACCAGGCACTCAACCATTGCCCTGTGTGACTGAAGCTCGTCCCAGAGACCTGGTCGAGTGCTCGACGCCTCCAAGGCTGCTGCCCTCACCAGCGAGTACTCAACCTCCTCCCAGGTCATGGGGTAACGGCCAGGAGGCGGACACTGCGTGTCCGAGGCAAACGGCGGTAGGGGCGGCATACGGCTCCAAGGACCAAGCGGAGTAGTCCCGACACTCTATGTGACCCTAGCCTCACGCACGGACTGATCCAATTGTTCGCGGGCCGACACCCAACGCCGACGGGCCACAGCGCAGCTAGCCCTGTCACTTCGGAGCTGCAGACCTTGAACTCCACGGTGGATCCAGCCACTTGGCGCCTGGAAGCCTTGCGCTGCTGTCAGTGGTCCGTCATAGCCTTCGGCCATGAATCAAGGGGCGATCTCGCGAGACTCCGTGCTGAGGGCCATCGCTGAGCACGATGAGCTGGGCAGGGATGCTTTCCTGGGGCGCTACGGCTTCGGCAAGGCGCAGTCTTACGTGCTCGTGCACGAGGGGCGAGAGTATGACTCCAAGGCGATTGTCGGCGTAGCTCACAAGTGGCACCAGGGGGAGCCACTCGCAGCGAACCAGTTCAGCGGAGGCAAGGACCACGCAGCCGCGTGGTTGAAGCGCCTAGGTTTTCACGTCAAGGCAGTCAAGAACCCTGACTGGGCTCGGGACGAGGTCATCCTTGCCTGTCACCTCGTGATGGCAAACGGCTGGCGAGGGCTTGATGCCAACGACAGGCAGGTTGTGGAGCTGTCCGACTTGCTCCAGCTGTTGCCCCTTCATGCCGAGGCGGACCGCAACGAGAAGTTTCGCAATCCTAACGGCGTGGCACGTAAGACATTCGATATCGCTACCCGACACCCTGACTACCAGGGGAAGGCAACGAAGGGCGGCGCCACTGACGTCCTGGTCCTGTACGAGTTCCTTGCGCGCCCCGAAGCAATGACCAAGACAGCACAGCTCATCCGGCTCGGCATCGCTAGCGGTGAGCTGCAAACCCCGCCGCCCTCGGACGGCGATGAGGACGATGACGAATATGGCGCCCCCGAGGGTCGTCTACTCATGCGTCGGCACAGGGCCAGGGAACGCAACAAGGGCCTCCGCAAGAGGAAGATCGAGTCCGTGTTGCGACGAGGTCACAGCCTGGCATGCGAGGCATGCGGGTTCGACTTTGAGGCGGTATACGGGGACCGCGGTGCCGGATACATCGAGTGCCACCACGTCATTCCGCTGCACATGGCCGGCGAAGGAAGGACCAGGCTTAGCGACTTGGCCCTCATCTGCGCCAACTGCCACCGAATGATCCATCGTCGGGCCCCGTGGCCGACCCCAGATGAATTGAAGGCTGCGATCGACCGTCGCCAATCCACTCAAGGCCACACCCCCGCTGCCATTGTTCAACAGCGCCGCGAGAGCACAGAGCATGCCGCCGCCACGGAGACACAGCAATGACAGCACCGGTAGACCCTGTGCTGCTCTTCGACGAGAGCGGGCGCATGTTCATTCTTCATGATCCGGCCCTTGCCAATGCTTTGATCGAGTCCGAGGAGGAGTTCCTCGAAGGTTACGACGGGCAGGGGCGCCCGGTCCGCGCGTGCGGAGAGCCAGGAAATGTGAGTCTGGCTCTGATCGCGGCGGGACCTCAGGGCGACAAGGTTCGAGCACGCGTTGAGCGCTACTACGCAGTCTTCGCCACTCGGCACCCCACACGTGTCCCTCCCCGGGAGGCCGATCTGGTGGCCTTCATCCTCGCTGTGGCAGAAGACTGGGTTGAGGAGTAGATGCTCGGGCTGGCCCTCTTCAGCAGGGCCGGGGCCCTGCATAACCACCGTGGTCGCGGACGGAGAGACCGTGCCATACGCGTGCCAGATCCTGCCGGGAACCACGGGGAACAGCAAGGACTGACCATAGGTGCGCGCCGGGTTCCGACACCGCGCCACCGCAGTCCAGTGCAGCAACTGCTGCCCAAAGAAACCCAATCTCCCCGAGCTGAGAGGCTAGGCGCGGGTTGGACGCTCAACTCCTGCGCAAGCAATCACCGAACGTCGATCTAGCGACATCCACACCGCGAAGACCCACGGCACATCGTCGACTTGAGCCGCGAGCACTAAAGCGTTGCCCCGGCTCTCAAGGTGGTCCACCGCCTCGTCTAGACCAGGTGTGCGTTGTCCGATCTTGCGCGTCAGCCTCAAGCGCCGCCGGAAGGTATGAGGAGAGGGGTGCCGCAGAGCATGCACTGCCACTCACCCAGTATGGGGCGCCTGCCTCGACCGCGAGCCGGCAAGCTCGCACCGCCTCCGAGTCGCCAGTGAGAAGCTGAACAAGGTCGTCGCGCATCACGGCTTCCCCTCTGGCCCGCTGCAGTACAGCAGCGAAGTACAGCAGCCCCATCGGCCACCTAAGGATCTAGGGAGCCCTGAACGGCTACGGACGCGCTGGTTCGGACGCTGGTGGCCATGCTGCGTAGAGCTACGGATCAGAAGATGACTGATATCCGCGGCTGAAATCAGCGGTGGTGGACCCCAGAGGCCTCGAGCGTCCGGCGGTGGTGGTGAGGACGTGGGGTGGGGAGCACCAAAACCAGCCCAAGCGAACTTACAAGGCAGTGACCTTCTGCTCACCCCGCCAAAGTCTTGCCATGGAGCCACGCGGCTACGTCTAGAACTCGCAGCACGCTGATGTCCTCGCCGATCTCTGCCAAGTCCCGAACATCTTCGAGATAGGACACCAGTGCCCCTTGGTCGCTGCGCAGCTCGGTGCGCACGTCAGACCAGAACGTCAAGTCCTTCGTTGGGCGTTCGAACACCTTCTTGACCACTGAGTCGTAGACAGGCAGGAGATGCGGGCGCTTGCGGGCGAGCAACTTGCCAGCACCGACTGCGCCGATTCCGTCGACCTCGCGCAGGCGTATCCATAGCGTCCATGCCGGGCTATCTTCAGCCACGTGTGCCGCCGCCGCATTGGCCAACTCGGTATCCGAGGGGATTTCTGACAACAAGCCGTTGAAGTAGCGGGGCTTAACCGGCTCGAGGACATGCAAGATTGCTCGCGCAGGAACGTCAACACTGAGCGTGGCAACTGCAACGAAGTCCTCAGCCGTGAACGCGTTGACCACCTCTTGACGGTCCCCGCCGCCTCCGAGTCTCTCGAACCTTGCGCCCGTGTACGCCGGCGTTCCTTCAGGAAGAGTGGCCCAGTAGCGCCGCAGCAGGTCAGCGACGTACTCACGCTCCCGGAGAGCAGCCGGTACCTTCAGGTTCATGGGCTCTCCCAAGGCGAACTGCCACTCCCCTACTGAGACATGGCGCGACATTAATCGTGGCACGTAGGAGCGATGACCCGGCGAAACGTCGAGAGAGGGCCGACTACCAAGCGGACGTGAGCCGCCGCCCCTTGCGCAGTCGAGTCATAGCGCAGAGTTGAGCCACTGGGGCGTACCCGAGCCTTCGGTACCCACGTCTAGCACTCCGCCGGTTGCGCACGGTCGCAGCCAACGCCCTATGCCCACAATGCCGGGTGACACCGCTGCGCTCGGCACTTCAAGGCGCGTGGACTCCCACCGGCCATGCACGCTGCCATCGACAGGGACAGAACCAGTTATCCACTCCCGATTGACAGTCCCCACACCTGCGATTCGACCTGCAGCGTCCAACAAGACTGCCACGAGCTGCCACGCATGGTCCGTGCACATAACCTCGTACTCATTGCGCGACAGATAAATGGCAAGCCGCCCGCGCCTGTTGGTGCTCTTCACCTCTATATGCAGGGCGCTTCCCCCGCCCTGCACGGAGATGTCGTAACCGAAGCCGTCCGACGCCTCTGACACCTGCAGCACACGCGCATCTAGCGCGTCGACCAGCAACTCAACGAGTCGTTGCTCTCCGGCTGCGCCAAGTTCCGCGCGTGCATGGGTGTCGACTTTCCCCCATACAGCCTTGATCACTCGTACTGCGTCGAGCGCACTCACCCCCAGGGCCTCCGCTGTGGAAGCAACGTCTAGAGGTAGGTCCTGCGGCGCACGAATAGTCCGGTCTGCATCACGCAGCCACGCCGGTTCCACACTTGCTACCGCAGCCCGCAGGACGGCGAGGCCAGCGAGCCTGTCAGACATGGGCACTGGCTTGCTCTCAGCGCCGAGCAGGATGCTTTCCCTCCGCAGCCAGTCCAGCGCGGCCCCGTACTGGGTAGGGGTCAGGTCGCGTAGCCCAGGATGCGAGAGAAACATGCGCCAGACCTGCTCCACGGACGACCTCTGCAAGTGGACGAGCCAGCGAAGGGCGCCGACGAGAAGTGGCTTAGGAGGCAGGGAAGCCATGCAAGTGGCCCATCAGCGCCTGCAAATCCTTCTGGTCCAATGTCTCCCCAATGCTGGGCTCTTCTTCCAGGTCAGCAAGTTCACGGACTGCAGGGTCGTCTAGAACCAATCCCATGAACTGCAGCTTGGCAGCGAGACGGCCATCGACGGCCTCGTCGATGGTTCCCTCAGACACAAGGACGGTGATATTCGTTTCGGTATCCCGACCAAGCCCCAAACGGTGAATGCGATCCAGGCTCTGGAGATATCTGCCTGCCGCAAAATCGCGGTCAACGTAAACAGCATCATGACAAGTCTGGTGGAGACTGACACCTTCACCAAGCGTAGCCGGATTGGACAGGAGAACATGACAGTCCGGATCGCTTCGGAACTTCTCAATTTGCTGCACCCTATCCCGGGTACCTCCGTGGACTACCGCCGGCGAGTACCTCTGGAGAAGGGCCTCCATAGTAGTCAGATTTCGAACGAATGTAGACCAAACGAGAGTCTTACGCCCCTGAGCCGCATTATTGTCTACGATTTTTAGCACTTCTTGAAACTTCGGGGACATCTCATAGCTTGGAAGATCTCTCATAAGCTCAGTGAGCGCCGCACGTTCCGGGATCTCCAACGGGGGCACACGGTAGACGAGAGGGTCGTACTTGGTCGTCCCTACCGCCAGGAGAGCGGGACTCGTGGCAGCCATCAGTAGGTACATGAGAACCCTGCCAAGCCCCTCAAGGTCGTCACGCGACGCCTCAGCCCGAGCAGACATCTGGCCAATGAGAGCGGAGTAGATTTCCCCGTGGAGATCTGGCATCTTCAGTCGGCGCACGCGGGAAGTAACGGGTGGCAGGCCAAGTTCCTTCTTAGTTGTGCGAGTGAAGAGCGGTCGAAGGACCCGACTCGCCTTAGCCAGATCGCCTCCTCCTACCTCCCTTCGGACGATCTGCCGACCGTGTCCAGGCCAAACGAAGCCAAGCAAGTTTTCCAAGTCACGGGCACCGTTGGGGGCTGGAGTGCCTGTCAGAATCATCCTGCGGCGAGCATGGGGACCCAGCACCATGCAAGCAGCCCCGTACGCACCGGCAGACCCCAGTTTCATTCGATGAGCTTCATCGAGAACTAGAACGGCCGACTGGCTATCGAGCCATTCGACGAGCAGGTTCGCCATTCCGGGCAGTCTCTCGTAGTTGATCAGAATCGCGTCAGCGACCGGATCTACGTGACCATCATCAGCCACGACCATACGAAGGGCTTCATTCCCGTATGCAGCGGAGTTCTCGAACTGCCAGCTCTCGTAGGCACTCTTGGGACAAACCACCAAAAGCCTCTGGGCTCGCCCTCCATGGCGTTCCGCTTGGAAAACAGCCAGCGCTACCCGCGTCTTACCTGCTCCCGGAACGCTGAAGTTTGCCCCATGGCGTAGGGTCAACAACCTGCCGACATCACGTGCCTGAAATGACGTCAGGTCAGCTCGCCATGCAAGCCCCAATCGATCCAGGACTTCATCTCGGCTGAGAGACTCTGTGGCACCGTGCTCCAGCTCCGCCTGGGCGAAAGCGATATCCTGGCTCACCTCGCTGACCATTGCGGCGAGTGAGGCGCCCCAACAGACGTCGGGCGCAGTCCATCTGGCCAGGACAGCGATATTGAGAAGCAGGTCGTCCAACGCGACCTCTACAACCAACTCACTCTTCACCCGCGCACTGGGAAACCACGCAGCGGCGGCCTGCAAGTCGCTACCATGCTGCTGCGAGGCTTTCATAACCACGGTAGATCCACGACGAAGGTCTAGTTGAAGACTCGGGGAACCAGCAGCATCACTCATGCCTGGACAGCCTTAATCAACCACTTGAGCCCATCCCCGACTTCGCAATCTCCGCGGCGAGCATGCTGTGCAAGCTTCTCCAACTCCGCACGCAGTCTCAGGAGATTTTCATCCAACGCGTCACTATCAAACCCCCCAGTGGAACGTGCAGCAGTCAACGCCGCAACAGACCGCTCGATTGCATCAGTTGCTTCGCTTACCTGGTCGGCAGGGGCGAGCTCTAGCGCATTCTTCTTAGCACTTCCCTCAGCTATCTTGATGCTGTCTCGCATAAGGATTCCGGCCGTCTTGACAAGCTCACCGGCCTTTGCAACTTCTTCGCGAGTGAAGTGGTCCGGAGCAGCTGTAACCGTACGCGCCTTGAGGACCTTGTCAGCAAATTCCCGCGCTTCGGTGGCTGCAGGTGCCGCCCCCGGGACAACTACTCCGCTGAGGCCAGGGATGCTCACGGAAGCGGACACAGCCGACGCCGGCTTGATCGACTCCGGGAGTCTGGGCGCTAGGTAAGCCTTGTAGAAACCTCCTCCTTCTCCGGAGATGTTGCGCATCTGAACCTTGTTGAGGTCGAGGAGCAGGCCTACGAGACGGGCTTCACGAAGCTGTGCCGCTCCGTCAGGGTCATTCTTATCAAGCTGAGTGAAGTGGCGCCACAGTTCTTCCAATTGCCCCTGATCACGCTCAAAGTCCACTAGCTTCATGCCGACAGCTGTACCGTCGGGAGTAGATACCTCGCTACGCTTGATCGCTTCCTTGACAAAGGCGAGAATCCATCGAGACCTTCTGTATGTGGGATCCTCTTTAATGCGGAATGACTTGCAAATATCCTCAACATTCTTCCCTCGTGCGACCTGTTCATCGACCGCCAGGAGGAAATTAATGAACGAATAGTCGCGTTTATGCTCCTTTCGCAACTGCAGAGCCAGCTCTAGGGAGCCGACGTCGTCCCAGCTCCAGTCATCGGGGAGCACTCCCACGCGAATGTGCTCTTTCCTGAGCTTGCTCATGGCTGCTCTGCGGGTGTTGCCGTTGACCAGAATTCCCGTTGGCGTAATCAGCCCGGGCTCATTCTGTCCGTGTTCCTTGATGTCGTCAGCGAGGGCGCGGAACGCAGGGTCCTCCTTCAGGGGGGCGAAAGGGTCACCCATAAGGAGCTGTTCCAGGTAGTCCTGACTCGCTTCAGACCAGGGGTCGTTGTCCAACCCCTTACTCCTGGACGGATCGACCGTGCGCTGCGCTCTGATGCGATGGGTCTCGGGATTGTAGTAAAGCTGTTTAACTGGCATTTGGATGACATCGAAACTACGTGGCTTCCCCCGCCACTCAACCGTGACCGAATCTCGCGATGACTCTTTGCGCACCTCGGCAAGGCGGGCTCGGATCATCTCACGGTTGGCATCAGAAAAAGGGGGTGTCGCGAAAGCCACTTATTCCTCCGTCTTCTTGCATGAATTGCGCCTACATAAAGGATCCACCTAGGGGTTTGCACCTCAACCATCGAGGGGCCCCTCAAGAAATCAAAAACCTCAACCCAGAGCCCGACAGGAAGTTTCGGTAATCAACCCAAATCCTGTCCGTAACGCGCGCGCCTTCCTTTTTTCTTAGCGCGACGCCATGTGGACCCTGGTACCGAACCTCTCGGGACCATTCCACGCCCGTATCTCACCGTCACCCCCTCCGTGCCGGGTCATAGGATCGCCGATCCTGCGTGATCAACACAGGCATGAGTACACCCCTTGAAGAACGCCAACTCACCTAGTTGCGCGATCGGTTCGAGTCCGTGACACAGCGTACCCAGGCGTCAACGCCCTCCGCGAGGCTCTCGACGCGATCGCATTCTGGCCAAAGCTGCCCAGGCCTCGGCTGCTGCATCAATACATGGCAGACCACGAGGACGATGGCGCCTGGAGCGAGCACGGATTCAGCCAGGCCAGCACGCCCCGGGACGAGTCCCTGTCCCTCCGACCGGCGTTGGAAGCTCGTCACCTGGGCATACGCCAAGACCCTAGGGTCCGTTAGTGGCTGGAGCAGAGCTTCCCGAAGCCGGAGCCGCTTCGCGCAAGACGTGGCCTATTCGTGGACTGGCGTGGCTAGTTACTCGGCATCTAGGCTCCTGAGCTGCTGAAACGTGTGAGACGCACGCGCCCTCGGGAGCCATGTGCAAGCCAAGCTGCGCCGCTACTGCTGTGACCAGGAAGGTTTGCCGGGTTGCTCTTGCTGGTTGGACACGGATTTCCAACCAACGGTCGGGGGTGGCAGCACCGGTCAAGGTCCGCGGGCTGACTGAGGTGGAGGGGCAAGAGCTGCAGCAGATCGTGCGGCAGGGCAGTACGAGATCAGGTCGCAGAGCCCGGACCGGCTCCGCACTCGGCCGGCCGACGAGCACCGATTCCGGAACCCGCGCGGTGCTAGAGCAGCGGGGGTAACTCCCGTATTTTGCGGGCCACACGGGCAGGGGGGCACATGCCAAAGTGCACAGGCCGAGGATGCACGAATGAGGCACGCCAGACACCCTATGTAGAGGGTGTCTACTGTCGGCCATGCGTTCGCGCATTACGAGAGCCGCGTGAGTCTGACGCGTACGTCGCAGAGGCGCGTAAAGAAGCAAGCGCGGCCAGACAGCGGATAGCTGAGCGGCTCGCCGAGCAGGATGCGGTGCGCCGAGCTCGGCAGGGTCGGGCATTGAAACCCCCAGGGCCACTGCCTGAGGTGTCGCCCGGTTGGTGGGAGATCAACGACCGGTGGTGAGACCAGGGGCCACGACTTGAAGACGTGTTCTCCAGCTTCTGATCCGACGCACCCACTCACGGCACGAAGTCGGTCTGTTCGGCTTGCCGACCAGCGGTGACTGGAGGTTCTTCGCACGAGCTCTGCGAGCGGCGGCCATCTACGAGTAGTCCGGGCCGTGTCGAATGCGAGTCGAAGTCGGGTGGTAAGCCGTCGCCGGTGCGGGTGATTGCCCAGGTCAGGGCCCAGCCACAGGCGTACGGGCAAAGCGCTTTCTAAGCACCTGGTCGGCGGCCTCTTCGTCGACCGGTGAGGCAAGACAGCAGTTGACGGAGAGCCCAGGCTGCTCCCGATGGTCTCCGTCGTCCGTGCGTGGGTTGGCTAGACGAATGCCGATGACGGCAGCCTGAGGCCTTCATCGCCTCGCTCTGGGTCTCCGGTGTCCGGCTGCGACAAGCGCTGGCCCCGGCTTGCAGCAACTCTGAGAGCTGTCCTCAGAGCTCCCGCGAGGTCCGTCGCCACGGCGCGCAAGTCGCCCGATGCCACCTTCTCCGCGACGAGTACGTCTGATGCCTTTGGTAACACCCCAGCGCGCCGGACAGCTGGTCGAGCTCGAAAGGTTCCCTCCGAGTGAGTGGCGAGTGAGTTCCCCTCGTTGTGGATCATGCAGCGCCATCAGTGCAGGTCAAGGGGGAAATTCCCACCCGCTTAGTCGTGCCCTCCGGAGCCGTGTGCGCAGGTTCGAATCCTGCCGGGGGCACCTTGTATGAGGTGCCCAAAGACCCCGCCACCAGCGCTTTCGCTGAGGACGGGGTCTTCGTGTATCTACGGGCGTGTGCAGCTCTGCGCCGCCCAAAGCCGCCATATGTCGGGGTCCGTGGACGACCTGTGGACGGGATCTTGGAGCGTTTCCGCAGGTGGGATCAGCTATCCGCGCTTCCCGACATTCTGGACCCCACGGCCTCCCGTCACAGGAACCGGGCATGTCAGAGGCGTGCGCTTGGATGAGCGAGTGACCGTTCAAGACGTTGCTCGGCAGATGCCCGAGATATCCGTGCTCCGCGAGCACTGCCGTTCCTTGTCTGTGCTGGACGCCATCCTGAGCCCTGAGTGGGAGGACCGGTACTACTCCTTCAACGACCGATGGTCCGAGACGGAGTCGCTGGCCTCCATGCGGAACGGGTCGGGCGACGAGTTCTCGATCGTCTTCTCCCCCGCCAGCGCCTACGTTCGCGGGTTCGCGCACGAATCACCGATGAGCCCCTACGCAGAAGACGGGCCCTGGCCGGGGGTGCTCGACGAGGTTCCCGACGTCTTTCGACCGTGCGTCGAGGAGCCGGCGTTCTGCGACGAGGACGGGATGCCCGTCGTCACAGCGTGCATGTGGCGAGAGACAGACCATGCCTCTTGGAAGACAGGAACGATCGACTACCCCGACGAGCAGCCGGACGACCCTGACGGCGCGGGGTACCTTTTCCAACTGCTCGTGGACCGCTCACCGGAAGCGTTCCAGCGGTGGGCCGAGGACTACTACGAACTTCCGGTCGCATTGGAGGCCGTGTCCCATGTCTTCGCTTCCCGTCCTCTGAGCGACTCAGTCGTCAACGCGTTGAACCCAGAGGTCACCGTGGCCGATCTCGCCGAGGATCTCGCGGAGATCGGCTACCCACTGAACTAGTGCCGCATCAGGCACCGTTCGCCCTGGTGAGGAACCTAGCCAGCACAGCCACGCCGATGGGCAACGCAACAAGGTAGCCGACGAGGGCAGCGACGCCCGGATCAGCCAGCGCAGGAAAGGCCCAGTTCACTGCTGCAGCCACGAGCAGTCTCACCGCTGCCAGCGCAAGGAGAGCGGCGACAACAGCAAGCCGACGCGGCGGGCCCGCCCCGCTATACAACTCAGCCGCAGGCCCGATCGCGATGAAGCCCGTCACGAAGAGGACGGCATCAGTGTCGGGCAGCCACCCGAACGGCCATCCCACCAGAGCGATCAACCCGGAGACAGCAAGGCCGCCCAGTTCCAGCGCGACGGTGGACACTACCGGGTGGTCCCACGAGGGGCGTCGGATCGAGCGGCTCCCACTGTCCTTTTCATCGGCCACGTCGTCAGAGTAGCCATCGGCAGGGCGAACGTTGCCTGGTGCGGCACTAGATCCGATGAGAAGTGACGAGGCCCCTGGACTGTTGCCAGGGGCCTCAGTTGACGAAATCGGTGTCACTCGTACTCGCGCAGCAGGTCCTCGATGCGCCGGTTGGCCACCTCGTGACGACCGTCGAGACACTTCGCGTAGCGGGTGAGCAGGACCTCCACGCTGTTACCGGCACGCTCGGCCACCTCGGTGGGATCGACGCCGGCGTTGAGCCACGTGGAGAGCGCGGAGTGCCGGAGATCGTACGGCCGACTGGCGAGCGGCGAGGCTGCCACCGCGGTGGGGAGCCCGAGGAAGCGAGCTTCCTGCCAGACGCGGTAGTACGTCGAGGAGGGCACGACGGCCCCCTTCTCGCTGAAGAAGAGCCGCCCGTCGGTGGCCGTGCCGAAGGTGTCCAGGTGCTCGCGGAGCACGACGATGAGTTGAGGCGGGATCGGTACGCGCCGGACGTCGTCGGTGGGGCGGTTCTTGAGCCCGCGGTCGTCGTGGGTCTCCCCTGTGTCGGTCCACTGCCTACCGACCGAGGGTCGGGTCCGGTGAAGAAGCGCGGAGCCCCAACCGGCGACCTCAGCCATTGAAGATCTCTAGTGGTTCCAAGTCTTTTAGACGAGCCGAGAGACGCGTTGACCGGAATGCCGAGCGCGGAAGAACACGGAAGCAGCGAAACACTCGGCTGCTGGCGCGCTGAGCGAGAAGCTGCTATCAGTTCCACCTGTCACGTCAGCGTCACGCCGAAGTCACATCGTGATGATGGTCGCCCGTTCACGATGGCATTCGAGCGGGGGTCACAAGTGCAGCGCCGAAAGGATAATTCCATGACCAGGAAAATTGCACTCAGCGTCGCAGCGACAGTCGCGTTCATCGGAGGAATGACAGCTACGGCTGTCGCGCCGGCTTCCGCCGCCCCGGACGCGGCAGGTCAGACCGCTCTGGGGGGCACCAGAACGCTCGCAGTCGGGGACGGTTCGGGCAACGTCATTGGGGACAGCTCGGGCAACGTCACCGGCAACAACGCAGGCAACACCAGCGGCAACCTGTCGGGCAACATCATCGGGACCGGCTCGGGCAACGTCACCGGCAACAACGCGGGCAACACCAGCGGCAACCTGTCGGGCAACGTCATCGGGAACGCCTCGGGCAACGTCACCGGCAACAACGCGGGCAACACCAGCGGCAACCTGTCGGGCAACGTCATCGGGAACGCCTCGGGCAACATCGGCGGCAACAACTCGGGCAATGTACTCGGGGACAGCTCGGGCAACATTATCGGGGGCAGTTCTGGCAACGTCACCGGGGAAAGCTCGGGCAATACGATCGGGAATGCCTCGGGTAACGTCACAGGGAACAACGCAGGAAATACTCGCGGCAACCTGTCGAGCAATACGATCGGGAACGCCTCGGGCAACGTGACCGGGAGCAATTCGGGCAATGTGCTCGGCGACCTTTCGCGTAACACGATCGGCAGCAACTCCGGTAACATCAGCGGGAGCAATTCGGGCAATGTGCTCGGGAGCCTTTCGGGCAACACGATCGGCAGCAACTCGGGCAACACGGTCGGCAACCTGTCGCGCAACACGATCGGGAATGCCTCGGGCAACACGCTCGGCAACAACTCGGGCAACACGGTCGGCAACCTGTCGCGCAACACGATCGGGAATGCCTCGGGCAACACGCAAGGCAACAACTCGGGCAACACCCGTGGAGACCTTTCGAGCAACACGATCGGCAACAACTCGGGCAACGTGACCGGGAGCAATTCGGGCAATGTGCTCGGGAACCTTTCGCGTAACACGCTCGGCAGCAACTCGGGCAACGTCAGCGGCAGCAACTCGGGCAACGTCAGCGGGACCGGGTCGGGCAACGTCAGCGGCAGCAACTCGGGCAACGTGACGTAGTTCTCTCTCTCCGGGCAGAACCTCCTCACCACCGCAGGCGCCTACACCGGCTTCTGCGGTGGGGCACGTGGGCCGAGGCATCGCTCGTCGACCCGGCCACCGGCACAGCAGAGTGGACGAAGCGATTCAGCAGGGACAAGCAGAGATCGCCGTTTCCACTTCCTCGCTCGTCCTCAGCGGAGAGGCGAAGGGAGTGCTCGCGCTCGACGAGAAGTCCGGTGAGCGTCGCGGTCGCCTCACTGCGAGCGGCCCGCGGCTTCAGCCCGGGAAGTCATCTGGATGCGGGCCGCCGAGACCGGCGAGGGGGCATACCTGCTGTTCGGGTCGGCGGACGAGAGCTTCCCGGCATGGTTCTGGACCTCGACGCCACGCTGGTCGCCTGCCACTCGGAAAAGGAACAGGCCGCCCCGACCTACAAGGGCGGCTTCGGCTTCCATCCGCTGCTGTGTTTCCTCGCGAACACCGGCGAGGCCGTATCGGGACGACTGCGGCCCGGTAACTCCGGAGCCGACACTGCCGCCGATCACATTGCGGTGTTCGACCAGGCGCTCGCGCAGACCCCCGACGCTCACCGGCACGGCACCGACATCCTCGTCCGCGCCGACAGTGCCGGATCCGCGAAAGCCTTCCTCGCCCACGTCCGCGACGTGAGGAAACAAGGAATCCGTACCTTCTTCTCGGTCGGATACGCGGTCACCGAGCCGGTCCGCCGCGCTGTCCGGGCCATGCCCGACCGCCTCTGGCATCCCGTCCTGGACGAGGACGGCACCCTGCGTGATGGCGCCGAGGTCGCCGAGCTGACCGGCATGGTCGATCTGGCCGGCTACCCGGCCCACTCGCATCATCGTGCGCCGCGAGCGGCCGCACCCCGGAGCCCAACTGTCCCTGTTCGACCAGGATGAGGGGCCTGCGTCACCAGGTATTCGTCACCGATGCCCCTTACTCCAGTGGTGGCTCCGCCCAGTTCCTGGAGGTCCGCCACCGCGGGCATGCCACCGTCGAGGACCACATCCGGTGCGGCAAGACCACCGGCTTCGGCCGCTTCCCCTCCCGCCACTTCGGCGTCAACACCGTCTGGCTCGAACTCAGCCTCACGGCGATCGACCTGCTGGCCTGAGCCCGCGTCCTGCTGCTGGACGGCGAACTGGCCGCCGCCGAGCCGAAGAAGCTCCGCTACCGGCTGCTGCACGTCGCCGCACGCCTCACCCGCGGCGGCCGCCGCCTGCGCTTGCGAATATCGGCGGCCTGGCCCTGGAGACACGAACTGACCACGGCCTTCCATCGCCTCGCCGCGTTGCCCCGTCCCGCCGGCTGACCGGCGAACCCTGGCCCATCACGACCCGAAGGACCTTGGAGAACCCGACCACCGCGCCGGGACTCCGCCATGTCCGAGCACCGAGATCGCGTCGGCCACCCGACAGTGGCCCCTCAGCGACGCCTCATCGCCTCATCGCCTCAACCGAAACGGCGAGGCTAGGCCAGCTGCATTGTCCAATGCCTCCGAGGCAATCGGGAGTTCAGGAAGGAGAGCCGACGAACCAGCCAATCCCGTGTCGCGCCTCGCCGTGGCCGGCGGTCTCCAGCTCACGCACGGCGCGCCGAACCGTGCCACGCGATACCCCGTACTTCTCGGCAAGGGCCGCTTCGCTCTGCGGATCACCGGCTCGCGCAGGGGAAGTCATTCGGTGACGGCACGGTCGTGTCGCGCAGCCTTCATCGGTTCCACCCCGTCAGACTCCGTCCCGGCATGCTTGCGGTGCCCGTAAGGGGTCGGCGACCCGCACTCAAAGGGCTCTCCATGGGCCACTTTGGGCGAATTAGACAATCCTCGGTGGGCGGAGCAGCATGGATTTGTTGGGAGGTGTGGAGATCGCGGATCCTTGGGGACTGGCGGCGCCGCCAGTCTGCGGGCGCCTGGGGCAACGGATCCCGAGCGATCACACAGCAATGAGCCCAGATGATGTCGCTGCCTTTTCCATGTCCGTGAACAGCCAGCCATCCGTACACATAGCTCTCCTTGGCGGTTTCGACCTCGTGGTCAACGATGTCTCGGTGGCAGTCCCGGTAGGCTCGAAGCGACTCTTGGCGTTCATCGCGCTCAATTACCATTACCGTGTCTCCGTCCCCCGGTCTTTGATCGCCGGAAGCCTTTGGCCCGAAATATCCGAGCAGAAGGCGCACACGAACCTTCGGGCGGCGCTGACACGTCTGCACAGCTTGGGCCGGAAGGCGCTGGAAATCTCTCCCAGCGAGGTGCGCCTCGCGCGAGAGGTCACTGTCGACCTGCACCATGCCCGGTCGCTCGCCCAACGCATACTCGACCCCTGCGTTCCGTCCGAGGACCTCGGTCTCAATGCGGCGACCGTCGACCAGCTCTCCGCCGATCTGCTGCCCGGGTGGTACGACGAGTGGGTCGTGCTGGAGGCGGAGAAATGGCGCCAGCTCCGACTCCATGCCCTCGAGGAACTGGCGGGAGATTTCATTGACGCCGAGCAGTTCGCCGGGGCGGTGACTGCCGCTCATACGGCCGTGCAGGCAGATCCATTGCGGGAGAGCAGCCAGGTCTCCTTGATCCGCGCCCACCTGGCGGAGGGCAACCTGGCTGAGGCGCTGGACCACTTCGAACGCTACGCGTGGCGCCTCCGCAATGAGTTGGGGCTCCGCCCCACACAGCGGCTGCGCCAACTCGTGGCCGGACTGCGGCAATCACCCCCCGGAGGGGGACAGTAGAGGCGAAAGTGGACAGCAAGGGCCGCGAGGACGTCCGCGAACTCGCCACTCTCCCGGGTGGCGAGTTCGCTTTGCCGCAGCGGGTCGGTGCAGAGACCACTACTACCCGGATGCCTGGTTGTTCTGGTTGACGCCGGTGTTGCCGGTGTTGCCGGTGGCCTGGTTGTTCTGGTTGCCGGCCGCGTTGCAGGTGGCGGCAAACGGCGCCTCCGGCGGCATCTCATTCATCCTCGGCAACAGCCCACCCGAGCATGCTCGGAAAGGGATTCCCTGCTTCATCACTTCATCGAGGCTCGCCCCGCACCTGGATCACGGCATGCGTTCCCTTTGTTCGCCAGGATTCAGGTTCCGAATCGTTCAGTGTGTCCTCCGTTTGTTTGTCCAGGCCCACGATTACGTCTGATTTGAGGGTGCGTAGGGCTGCTACGGGGGTTGGGAAGTACGAGGTGCACGTGGGGAACGGGGTTGTGGGGGGCCGGAGTTGGTCGCCTACCAGGCGGCGGTAGTTCAGGTCGCCCTTCAGGATCGTGAGAGTGGCTGTCTCGAATGACTTCTTCAGGTCGTCCGGCATTGCGGCGTACGGCAGCGGGGCGCAGGAGAAAGGGTGCGTGCGGAGTTGCAGGTGGCCTGTTGAGGTTGCGTGCCATAGGCGTTCGCCCGCATTGCCCGCCTCGCCCGGGGCTTGCTTCAGGTGGCGCAGGGCATCGATTACGTCCATGGGCGTCGCGTCGGAGACGTAGTACGGGTGTGGCTTTACGTGAAGGACGACTTGTTCCGCGTGTGCGTGGCGTAGGAAGTGGTCGATGAGGAGGAGGTCGGGGACCAGTTCGCGGCCCGCGTTGTCCGCCAGCACGTGGACCGTGTTCCCGGCCCCCGGCGGCAGCAGCGACCACAGATGTTCCGAGTCGTCCGCCAGGAGGGGGGTGGTGGGGGTGTCGGTGGCGTTCGCGGTGAGTTGGAAGCCGAGGTCCGCTCTGTTGCCCCATAGGGAGCCGTGGAGCAGGGCCCGGGCTCGGGTTTCCGGCGCTTCCTGCGCGAGGCGGTCCAGGGCCGTCAGTTCCGCCTGTGCCTCCGGACTCCGCAGCTCCGCCTGCTTGAAGGGGCGGAACGGGTCGATGCCCTGCCACGGTCCGGTGGCGTCGAAGTAGCCGACCGCGTCCAGGAGTCTGCGGTAGAAGTAGCTCTCCGCCCACAGGAACGGCGCGTCGAACCACGACCCGCCCACATGCTCGCCGCTCCCCCACTCCTCCCACTGTTGGCGGTCCCGGGCGTCCGCCGGCAGCGGTTCCATCACGCCGGCCGGATCCGTGCTCTCCCTCAGGAGCGCGTCCAGTGCACGCTGCCGCTCCGGGTCGTACGGGAACGCGTCCCGCACCCGCTGGATGAGCGCAGGGTGCCGTTCGCTCAGCACGCTGTACGGGAATGATCCGGGGATGTCACTCCGGATTACGTCGTCAACATCGTCAACATCTTCAACGTTCTCCATGGCCGATTGATCCTCCGGTCGTCGGGCCCAGCAGCATCGTCACCAGTCTTTCCGTCTGTTCCCCCGGATCGCGCGCCGTGTCTCCCCATGTCGTCATCAACAGGTGGTGGACCGTCCCGACCAGGGCCAGCGCCGTCGCCGTCGTGTCCGTGGCCGGGGAGAGGCGGCCCCGTTCGACTTCCGCGTCCAAGTAGTCCGCGATCGACTGCTGGATCGCGTCGAAGCCAGGGGCGCCCGCCTCCAGAGCCTCACGGATACGGAGCGACGCCGCCGGAGTCGAGACCGCCAGGCCCGCCGTCGTGGGGTTCAGGGACGTCAGGAGCGCGTAGCCGATCGTCTTCAGGTTGGCCGCCACCGTGGACTCGCCCGCGCGGCCCGGGAGATCCTCCGCCAGGCGCGCCGTGCCGGCGAAGCGGGCCAGGACCAGTTCCGCGACGAGTTCGTCCAGACCCGCGAAGTGCTTGTGCAGCATGCCTTTCGCGCAGCCGGCCTCGGTCGTGATCGCCCTGCTCGTCAGGCCCGACGGGCCCTCCCGCGCCAGGATCCGCTCCGCCGCGTCGAAGAGCCGCTCTCTTACGTCGGGGATCGCCACTCCGCGCGGGGACATGCTGCCTCTTCCCATCAGGTTCGCCATCGAGTCCAGGTCCGGCCATCAGCAGGCCCGGCCATCAGGTCCGGTTTCGGTACGACCGTATGCCGACCGCCCCGGAGCCCGCCCTTGTCATCAGTATGGGCACCCGCCCATACTGAGTATGGGCGGGTGCCCATTCTAGGCCCGGCCCGTCCGTCGCAACGAGGGGGTACCGCTGTGCCGCACATCGTGAACGTCGATCAGTCCCAGGCCTGGAACGGGTACGAAGGTGAGCACTGGGCCCGCAACCAGGACCGCTGGGACGCCGTGAACGCAGGGTTCAACCAGCCTCTCCTCGACGCCGCCGCAGTCCGCCCCGGCGAGCGGGTCCTCGACGTCGGCTGCGGCGCCGGGGCCACCACCCGTCTCGCCGCCCGGCGCGCGGGCCCGGACGGGCGGGCGCTGGGGGTCGATCTGTCGGGGCCCATGCTGGTCCGGGCCGAGGAGACTGCTCGGCAGGAAGGGGCGGTCTACGTCAGCTTCGAGCGGGGCGACGCCCAGATCCACCCCTTCCCCGCCGGGGCCTTCGACGTCGCCATCAGCCGGTTCGGGGTGATGTTCTTCGCCGACCCCGTCGCCGCCTTCGCCAACATCCGGCGCGCCCTCCGGCCGGGCGGGAGGCTGGCGTTCATCTGTGCCGCCGAGCCCGAGCGCAACGACTGGCTCCGGGCCGTCGCCGGGCTGCGCGGCATCCTGCCCGTCGGCGACTTCGGGGCTCCGGGCGAGCGGAACACTTCGCGCAGCCCGGGGATGTTCTCCCTGGCCGATCCCGACGCCACGCGCGGCGTGCTGTCCGGCGCCGGGTTCGCGGGCGTCGAGGTACGGCGCGTGGAGGGGTACGGGCTGTGGGGGCGGGACGCCGGTGACGCCGCCGCGTTCCTGCTCGGCTCCGGTCCCGGAAGGCACCTGACCGGACAAGTCGACGGCGAGGTAAGGGAGTTGGCGCACCGCACTCTCACGAACACCCTGCACGCGTACGAGCACGCCGGCGACGGAGATGCGGACGGTAACAGCGAGGTGCGGATGAAGAGCGTCGGATTCCTCGTCACCGCACACAATCCGGAAGAGGTCACCTGCCCCCTGGCCAAGACCTCACCTACAGTGTGAAGATTCTGCGCCTACGCAGGAGTTCACCATCTGGGGGGCCTCATGGCACTGTTCGGAAACGCGCACACCGTCGACCCCGTCGGCGCGCAGCAGGAGTACGCCAAGCTGTTCGGTCAGGGCGAGCAGGTGCAGGCCGCGTACCTGCTCATCCGCGACACCATCCTCTTCACCGACCGGCGCCTGATCCTCGTCGACAAGCAGGGAATCACCGGCAAGAAGGTGGAGTACCACTCCATCCCCTACCGCAGCATCACGCACTTCTCCGTCGAGACCGCCGGTCACTTCGACCTCGACGGTGAGCTCAAGATCTGGATCTCCGGCACGGCGGCGCCCGTCCAGAAGACGTTCAGCAAGGGCGTCGACATCTACGAGGTGCAGGCGATCCTGACGCAGTTCGTGGCCCGCTAGGCACAGCCGACGCAACAGTGGCCTGACGGCGGCACCTTCGTACGTATGCGTATCCGTGTACGAAGGTGCCGGCCCACCGCCCTCCCCCCTAAGACGCCCGCCTGCGCGACGCCGTCTTCTTCGCCGGTGACTTCTTGGCGGTCGTCTTCTTGGCCGTGGCCTTCGAGGCGTCCGCCTTCGAGCCGCCCGCCTTCGACGTACCAGCCCTGGACGACGTACCGGCCCTGGAAGCACTCGCCTTCGACGTGCTCGCCTTGTCCGCGGCCGTCGCCCGCGACGAGGCGGCCGACTTCCTGGCCGTGCTCTTCCTCGCCGTGCCGCTCCCGGACGCCGCCGGCTTCGCCTTCGTCGACGTCGACTTCTTCCCGCCGACCTCCTTCGGGGCCGTACGGGACTTCAGCGGGGTCACCGGGCTCACCTTCGCCTCCCGCTCCGGTGCGGCCGCGTCACCCCGGGCTTCCTTGGCCGCCTTGACGCTGCTCTTCAGGGCCGCCATCAGGTCGATGACCTTGCCGCCGCCCTCGGGGGCAGCGGGCGCCTCCACCACGCCCTCGCCGGACGCCTTGGCCTCGATCATCTCCTCGACCGCGGAACGGTAGTCGTCGTGCAGCGACTCCATGTCGACCTCGCCGAGGGTGTCCATCAGCGCGTCCGCCAGGTCGAGTTCGGCCTCGCGCACGGTCACCTGGGTCTCGGGCGCCACCTCCTCCGGGGCGCGCACCTCGTCGGGCCACAGCAGACCGTGCATCGCGATCGCGTCGTCGACGACGCGCAGCATGCCGAGCCGCTCCCGCCCCCGGAGGGCGAACTTGGCGATGGCGACCTTCTTGTTCCGCTTGAGCGCCTCGCGCAGCAGGGTGTACGGCTTCGCCGCGGGGACGCCGTTCGCGGAGAGGTAGTAGGCGGCGTCCATCTGGAGGGGGTCGATCCGGTCGGCGGGGACGAAGGCCACGATCTCGATGGTCCGCGCGGTCGGGATCGGCAGGGAGGCCAGATCCTCCTCCGTGATGGGGATGATCGCGCCGTCCGCCGCCTCGTACCCCTTGCCGATCTCCGCAGACGTGACCTCCTTCTCCTCCAGCTCGCAGAACTTGCGGTAGCGGATGCGGCCGCCGTCCTCCAGATGGATCTGCCGGAAGGAGATCGAGTGGCTCTCAGTGGCATTGACCAGCTTGATCGGGATGCTGACCAGGCCGAACGAGATGGCGCCGTTCCATATGGATCGCACGGTGTCCCTCTCTGCGTAGTGCTCTGCCGTATTGCCCTGCGTAGTGCTCTGCCGTGTGCCCTGCGTCATGCCCTGCCGCGTGGCCCTGCTCTGTGCTCTGCCGGAGACGAGCCCGTCGGCCACCCCTCCGTCGCCGCAGCCGAAGCCACCGCCGCAGCCCTTTCGGATAGCTCGTCACGATTTCCGTGGGATTCTCATCGTATGACGCCCATCACAGAGGTGGAGGGGCGGAGGCTCACGCTCAGCAACCTCGACAAAGTGCTGTACCCGGCGACCGGGTTCACCAAGGGCGAGCTGCTGCACTACTACGCGACCGTCGCCGGGCCCCTGCTCGCGCACCTGCACGACCGGCCCGTGTCCTTCCTGCGATACCCGGACGGGCCCGAGGGCCAGCGGTTCTTCACCAAGAACGTGCCACCGGGCACGCCGGCGTGGGTACGGACGGCGGACGTGCCGCATTCGAGGAGCGCCCCGTCCCGCCAGGTCCTCGTACAGGATCTGGCGTCACTCATGTGGGCGGCCAATCTGGTGACGGAGTTCCATACGCCGCAGTGGCAGGCGGACGCGCCCGGACAGGCCGACCGGCTGATCCTGGACCTGGATCCCGGGGAACCGGCGGACGTGGTGGAGTGCTGCGCGGTCGCGCTCTGGCTTCAGGAGCGGCTGAGCGCGGACGGGCTTCACTCGTACGTGAAGACCTCCGGTTCCAAGGGGCTGCACATGCTCGTGCCGCTGGAACCGACGCCGTCCGATCGGGTGAGCGCATACGCGAAGACCCTCGCGGTGGAGGCGGAGGCGGAACATCCGGAGCTGGTCGTCCACCGCATGACCCGCAGCCTGCGCCCCGGCAAGGTATTCGTCGACTTCAGCCAGAACGCCGCCGCGAAGACGACGGCGACCCCCTACACGCTGCGTGCCCGCCCGGAGCCGACCGTGTCGGCGCCGGTGACGTGGGAGGAGGTCGAGGCCTGCACCGACACGCGGGAGCTGACGTTCCTGGCCGACGACATCGCCCCCCGCCTCGAACGCTACGGGGACCTGCTCGGCCCCCTGATCGACCTGAACCGCGCGGGACGGGTGCCGTGAGCGGCGGCGCCGGGGCCGTCCCGGTGACAGCCCGACGCGCAGGGCGAGCCTCTCCCCACCCGGCAGGCCGGCCGGACAGACCCTGGCGGAATGGACGAAAACGCACCGGCAGTAGCCCTGCGACCGCCCGTCGACGTCATGCGTCCCCAGGCTGTGGACGAAATCCCCGAACAAACAGGCACGCCGGAGAGTCTCCAGTACTCCCTCAAACTCGACGGATTCCGCGCCCTCGCCTTCATCCTCGAAGGCGGCCGGGTCTTCCTGCAGTCACGCTCACAAAGGGACCTGGCCCGGGAGTTTCCCGAAATTGCCGCATATCTCGGAGAGCATCTGCCCGCCGGAACCGTGCTGGACGGCGAACTGTGCGCCTACCGCGACGGGCGTCTGAGCTTCACCGATCTCCTCCGGTCCCACGCCGATCGCGAGCGATCGGGCATCCCGGTGTCCTACGTGGCGTTCGACATCCTCGCCGTCCCAGGCCGCGATGTCAGAGCCCTGCCGCTGAAAAAGCGCTGGGAGCTGCTCGGTGCCGCACTGCACAACGTCGGCCCACCCCTTCAGCGCGTACTGGCGACGCTCGACGAGGAAACCGCCCGTATCTGGTTCCGCGACATAAGAGCTGCCGGCGTCGAAGGAATTGTGGCGAAGGAACTGCGCTCGACCTATCGGGCAGGAGCGACCAAGGCATGGAGAAAGATCAGACATGCGGACACGACGGACGGGGAACTCCTCGGCGTTTTCGGCCCGTTGGACAGACCGCAGGCCCTTCTCGTACAACTCCCGGATGATCGAACCGTGAAGACGTCGCCCCGCTTGACCCCGACGCAGTCACGGCAGGTCGGCGAGCTGGTACACGGCCGCTTGGGACAGCTGACGCACCACCCGGAACACGGGCCGGTGCGCATGCTCACCGACCCCCTCCTCATCGAACTGCGCCAAGCGGCCGGACGCCACGAGACCGTCCGTTTCGTACGTGTGCGGTCCGACGGATGAGATGTCGTTCCGTCGTCATAGGGTGAAATCTCGCGCGGGACGGACGGGAGGGCCGAGGTGGCCGAGACGACGCCGACCGGGACGACGGTCGCCGAGGTGATGGCCGAGCTGGCCGGGCTCGAGGACCCGAAGGCACGCGCCGTGAACGAGAAGCACGGTGACGATCACGGTGTGAACCTCAGCAAGCTGCGCGCGCTCGCGAAGCGGCTGAAGACGCAGCAGGGCCTCGCGCGCGGGCTCTGGGAGACGGATGACACCGCGGCACGACTCCTCGCCCTCCTCATCTGCCGCCCGAAAGCGTTCGAGCGGGACGAGCTGGACGCCATGGTGCGCGAGGCGCGCACGCCCAAGGTGCACGACTGGCTCGTGAACTACGTGGTGAAGAAGAACCCGCACGCCGAAGAGCTGCGACTGGCCTGGTCGGCCGACGAGGATCCGGTGGTCGCGAGTGCCGGCTGGGCGCTGACCGCGGAACGCGTGGCGAAGAAGCCGGAGGGCCTCGACCTTTCGGCGCTCCTCGACATCATCGAGGCGGAGATGAAGGACGCCCCGGACCGTCTGCAGTGGGCGATGAACCACTGCCTGGCCCAGATCGGGATCGACCACGCCGACCACCGCACCCGGGCGATGGACATCGGCGAGCGGCTCCAGGTACTCAAGGACTACCCGACGTCCCCCGGCTGCACGTCTCCGTTCGCGCCCGTCTGGATCACCGAGATCGTGCGCCGCCGGCAAGCCCGGTAGAACGGCCCGCAGGTCACACCCGCAGCCACGTGTGGCGGTCGCGGGCCATCGCGTGCAGGGCCTCGACATCGGCCGGTTTCAGGACGCCGCCCGTGCGCGCGAGCGACTGGAGTTCCGTGTCCAGGACGATGCGTACGTCCCGTGGGGGTGCCGCCACCTCGACGGTCGTGGCGCCCGCCACGGCCAGGACCGGGCGGACCTCCGCGGTCAGGGCGAAGGACGCGCGGGACGCGTTCGCGCGGACGCGGCGCAGGAGCGGGTGCGGCTCCGAGCGGCCGGTCATCACCATCGGGTCGGCGACGCGGACGCGCTGCTTGCGGGCCGGAAGCGTGTGCAGGGCATAGAGACCGCCGGGTCCGATGAGGAGGTGGTGGATGCGGGCGCCGCCGGGCAGCGGCACGGAGTGCAGCGCTCGCCAGCCCGCCCGCTCGAACGCGTCGAGCGCTCCGCCGACGGACTGCTCGGCCTCCAGGGCCCGGCGCCGCGGGTCCCCGCGCAGCCGCCGCGGCGGGCCCGGGTCGCGGTCGACGGCGATCTGAAGGGCCTCGCCGGGCCGGTTCGGCGCGAGGTCGTCGTCCGGGTGGAGGGCGAGCCTGGCGAGTTCGACCGGGGTGGGCACCGGGGGCGGGCCGACCGTGACCTGGCCGGTCAGGAAGGGCCCGAGGACGTCGAGCACGGCGTCCCGGCGGGCCTCGCTGATCAGATTGACGCGGCCGGCCTCACGGTCGTACCAGGCGACGTTCCTGCCGTCGTCGCCGCAGACATAGAGCCGCTCCCGACCGTGCCGCCAGGTCGGTATGACGCGCAGACCGCTCATGCACCATCACCCCACGACCATGGGAACAGCCCCGGAGCCGCAGGGCAATATGCCGTCGGGCCCCTCGGTGACACCACCGCCCGAAGAGCTTCGCCCCGCTGTTACACAGCTGCCGAATTGCCGTGATGAGGGTTCTTTACGGTGAAGACGTCAGCGTTTACGCCACCTGGTGGAGCGCACCGCACCGGGAGTAGAGCAGGGGAGACGTTCCGTGAGCACCACCCGTCGAGCAGGCCTGCTGGCCCGCGGCACGTTCGTCGCCGCCGTTCTCGGCGGCGCGCTCCTGGTCCCGACGGCCGCGTTCGCGCACGCCCAGCCCGACCGGCACGCGACCCCCGCGCCGGAAAGCTCACCGGAGCAGACCCACGCCACACCCGACTCGAACCCGCTGTTCCTGGCGGCGGGCGGCGGAATGGCGGCGGCGGGCGCGGGGGGACTCGCCTTCTCGATGTACCGGCGCGGACGCACCGACGACTGAGGGTTCGAGGTGCGCACGGTCCCGTGGGTCAATAGAAAGGACTTCCTCACCCATAAGGTGTCAGTGGGGTGACCGACCGGCACGCGGACAGGCAGGAGTGCAGTGAATTCCAGGCGCACCTGTACCGCGGCCGCCGCCGTGTCGGCGTCGGTACTGCTGCTCGCGGGGTGCGGCGACTCGGGTGAGCTGCGCAGCGCGGGTCCGACGTCCACGGCGGTGGGGCCGGCCCGGCTGTGGCCCACACTGCCGCCGGCGTCCGCCGCGGCCGACGACTACGGCTCGGGCCACACCGAGGTCGTGAAGGGCATCACCGCCAAGGGTGACGACATTCACCGCGTGAACCCGGTCGAGGTGGTCCGCGTCCAGGCGGCGGCCGCCGCGGCATCGCCGAGCCCGTCCCCGAGCCCGGACAAGGTCGTAGGGCTGGACGACTGCGGCACGGAGGCCAGTACCAAGTGCCCGGTACTGAAGGCGTACTACCGGGACCTGACCGGCGACGGCAAGGACGAACTGGTCGTGGGGATCCGCCTGCCGAAAGGCCAACTCGCGGTGCGCTGCTACATGTTCGAGGACCACAGACTGACGCAGATCATGGGTACGTCGGACGCGGTCGTGAGCGTGGAGATCGCGGGCCGCGACGTAATCCTGCGGGCGGTGGCGGACCTGCCGGGCTACGAGTACCGCACGGCGTGGTCCTGGGACCCGCACCAGCGCGCGATGCTCCCCACCCGAGACGAAATCCTCCGCACAGGCCCACCCGCAACCCCAACCCAGACCGCGACCCAGCCCCCCAAGCCCAGCCCTACCTCCCCCACCTCACCCACCCCCACCCCCACCACCTCCCCTCCGGAATCCCCGACAACAACCCCATCGGCCCCGACGCGATGACGACACACTCGGGCCCGGGACCACGGCACCCCACAACCGGCCCGCACCAGCCCACGTACACGGGCCGACGGACACCGGCCCCCACGCCGCCGCACCCGCGACCGAGCGGGAGGGGCCGGGCCGGTATGTCCGCCCGGAGCCGGCACACACTACTGACGCGCACGAAATCCGACGCCGAACCATCCAAGCGAGGACGGACATACCGGACCGGCCCCGCACCCACCCACACACACAGGGCGCAGAGCAGCACCGCCCCCGGACCTGGCACCGACCCCGGCACCGGCACCGGCACCGGCACCGCACCCACCCACACACCCCGGCGCGAGAACACCGGCCCAGAACACCCGCGCCCCCGGCAGCCCGCCAAGAGCCGCCCATGACCCCCACCACCTCCCGCGCCACGAGCCACGCCAGGCCCAACCCCCGACTCCCCGCCTGGACCGCCACCCTCACCTGGAAGGCCGCGGTCTTCATCACGGTGATGTGCTGCGCACTCGCCGCACTCCTGGGCGCCCTGGTCCACGTATCGGTCGCCAATCAGACCGCCGGCCAGGCCCGTGACCGCGCACTGGGCCGGCTCGACGAGGCCACCGAGGCGTACGAGGCCGGAGCGAGGCTGGGCCCGCTCGCGGGGGTCGATCCCCCCGGCCTGCCCGACTCGCTGCGCAGGCTCGCCGCGGGCGGAGATCGCGGCACCATGGTGAGCAGCCAGGCGAAGGCACCCACGATGTGGGCGGCGGGTCCGATCGACGGGAACCGCGTACTGGCCGTGGAGGTCGACTACTCGCAGGGCGCCCGCACGATCGACGGCCTGGACCGGGCGATCGTCGGCTCGTCCGTGCTGGCGATCGGCGCGACGCTGCTGGTGGGAGCGTTCGCGGTGACCCGCGTGACGCGACGCCTGCACGCGACGGCGAGGGTGGCCCGGCGGATCAGCGGCGGGGACCTGGACGCGCGCGTGGGCGATCCGAGGACGAGAAATCCGGCCAGGCACCAGGACGAGGTGGCCGCGGTCGCGGGCGCGCTGGACAGCATGGCGTCGTCGTTGCAGCGCAAGCTGCTCAGCGAGCAACGGTTCACGGCGGACGTGGCGCACGAACTGCGGACACCGCTGACGGGCCTGCACGCGGCGGCCGAACTCCTCCCGCCGGGCCGCCCGACGGAGCTCGTACGGGACCGGGTCGCCGCACTGCGGACCCTCACCGAGGACCTGCTGGAGATCTCGCGCCTGGACGCGCGCAGCGAGCGCGTGGACCTGGACGACAACTGGCTCGGCCCGCTCACCGAGCGGGTGGTGCGTGGGTCCGGCACGGAGACGGAGGTGGTCGTGGTGCGCGACGTCTGCGTACTGACGGACCGCCGGCGCCTGGAGCGGGTGCTGGGCAACCTCGTGGCGAACGCGCACCGGCACGGCAGCCCGCCGGTGGTCCTCACGGTGGACGGCCCGGTGATCACGGTGCGGGATCACGGGGAGGGCTACCCGGACTACCTGGTGGAGGGCGGTCCGCAGCGGTTCAGGACGGAGGGCGGCGCGAAGGGCCACGGCCTCGGCCTGACGATCGCGCTGGGCCAGGCGAAGGTGCTCGGCGCCTCGCTCAGGTTCACGAACGCGGCGGACGGCGGAGCGCTGGCGACGCTGAGGTTGCCGTACGACGACCACCAGCCCTGACGCACCACACCCACACGGAACCCCCGCACAGAACCCCGCACAGAACCCCGTACAGAATCCCTCCGGAAACCCCCGCCCGAAACCCCCGCCGGACACACACCCAGTCAGATTAAAGCGACATAGCGGCATTTCCCGGCTATCGCTTGTTACGTTCCCGCCATGACGGGATCGACGGGATCGACGGGACCCACGGGCCCGGCAGGCGCGAGAGCCGGCGCCAGCCCTCCCCCTGTCCCCGCTGTCCGCCTCCCGCGGCGCCGTGGCACCGAACTCGTCCTGATCGTTCTGGCCGTCCTGCTCAGCGTCTACGGATACTGCGCCGTAGGACTCGCCAAGAACGGCTCCGTACCACCCGGCGCCGCCGGATACGGCGCCGGGCTCGGCGTGCTCGCGCTCGTGGCGCACGGCGCGATCCGCCTGCGCGCCCCGTACGCGGACCCGCTCCTGCTGCCCATCGGTGTGCTGCTCAACGGCCTCGGCCTGGTCCTGATCTACCGGCTCGACCTGGAGACGCCCGACGACCAGGCTGCGCCGATCCAGCTCATCTGGTCCACGCTCGGCGTGGCCCTGTTCATCGCGGCCGTGGTGTTGGTGCGCGACCACCGGGTGCTCCAGCGGTACGCGTATCTGTCGGCCGTCGCCGCGCTGCTCCTGATGGTCCTGCCGATCTTCTTCCCGGCGGTGAACGGCGCCCGCATCTGGCTCAGGATCGGCGGATTCTCCATCCAGCCGGGCGAGTTCGCGAAGGTGCTGCTCGCGATCTTCTTCGCCAGCTATCTCGCGGCGAACCGCAACGCGCTCTCGTACACGGGAAAGAAGATCTGGCGCTTCCAGCTCCCCACCATGCGGGTCTTCGCGCCGATCCTGGTGTTCTGGCTGATCAGCGTGGGCGTCCTGGTCCTGGAACGTGACCTGGGGACCTCGCTGCTGTTCTTCGGCCTCTTCATCGTGATGCTGTACGTGGCGACGGGCCGCGGCAGCTGGATCGCGATCGGGCTCCTCCTCGCGGCGGGCGGCGCGGTCTTCGTCGGCGCGCTCGAACCGCATGTGAACAGCCGCGTCCATGACTGGCTGCACCCGTTCGCCTCGATCGACGCGGGCGAGGGTCCCGGCCAGCTCGCGCAGTCGCTGTTCGCGTTCGCGGCGGGCGGCATGCTCGGCGAGGGGCTCGGGGCGGGGCACTCGATCCTCATCGGGTTCGCCGCCAAGTCGGACTTCATCCTGGCGACCGCGGGCGAGGAGCTGGGGCTCGTCGGTCTGACGGCGATCTTCCTGCTGTACGCGCTGCTCGTGGAGCGCGGCTACCGTGCCGGGCTGGCGCTGCGCGACCCGTTCGGCCGGCTCCTCGCGATCGGCATCGCATCGATCGTCGCGCTCCAGGTGTTCGTGATCGCGGGCGGGGTGATGGGCCTGATCCCGCTGACCGGCATGGCGATGCCGTTCCTCGCGCAGGGCGGCTCGTCCGTCGTCACGAACTGGATCATCGTGGCGCTGCTCGTACGGATCAGTGACTCCGCGCGTGGCCAACTCCTGCCGGACGACGCGCTGGAGGCGCATCGGTGACCCGCTACATCCGCCGCGCCTCGATCTTCTGTCTGGTGCTGCTCGTCGCACTGCTGGTCAACTCGGCCCGCGTAATGATCTTCGAGGCGGACTCCCTCGACGACAACCCGGCCAACCGCCGCAACACCATCGCGCGCTACGACCAGCCGCGCGGCAACATCCTCGTCGACGGCAAGACCGTCACCGGCTCGAGGGACACCGGCGAGCAGCTCCGTTACGAACGGACGTACAGGGACGGTCCGTTGTACGCGCCGGTGACCGGGTACGCGTCCCAGGTGTACGGCACCTCACTGCTGGAGAACGCCGAGGACGGCATCCTCTCCGGCACGGACCCGATGCTCGCCCCGCTCCCCCTGTTCAACGACCTGACGCGCTCGCAGCAGCCGGGCGGCAAGGTGGCGACCACGATCAACGCGGCGGCGCAGAAGGCGGCGTACTCCGGGCTGGCCAGGCGCCGGGGCGCGGTCGCGGCGCTCGATCCGGCGACCGGGGAGATCCTCGCCCTGGTGAGCAGCCCCTCGTACGATCCTGGGGCGATCGCGGGGACGGATTCGGCGACGACGTCGGCGTGGAAGCGCCTGAACAGTTCGCCGAGTCAGCCGATGCTCAACCGGGCGATCCGTCAGACGTATCCACCCGGCTCGACCTTCAAGATCGTCACCGCGGCGGCGGCCCTCGACTCGCGCGTCGTGACGGATGTGGACGAGCCGACGGAAACACCGAGCCCCTGGCGTCTGCCCGACACGTCGACCTTGCTGCGGAACGAGGCGCGTGGCTGCGAGGACGCGTCGCTCGCGGACGCGATCCGGGTCTCCTGCAACACGGTGATGGCAAAACTCGGTGTGCAGGTGGGGCTGAAGGGGATGGTGTCGGCGGCCAGGAGGTTCGGCTTCAACGATGCGGGGGTGAGGATCCCGTCGAGCGTCTCGCGGAGCAACTTCGACACGGACATGGACCGTTCGCAGCTGGCGCTCTCGTCCATCGGCCAGTTCAACACGGCGGCGACGCCGCTGCAGATGGCGATGGTCTCGGCCGCCGTCGCCAACGGCGGGGTCCTGATGGCGCCGCATCTGGTGGAGAGGACGACGGACGAGCACGGCAACACCGTGGCGCAGACCGGTTCGAAGACGTACCGCCAGGCGATGAACCCGGCCACGGCGGTGCAGCTCCAGGAGATGATGCAGGACGCCGTGGAGTTCGGCACGGGCACGAACGCGCAGATCCCCGACGTGACCGTCGGCGGCAAGACCGGCACGGCGCAGCACGGCGTGGGCAACAAGGGCACCCCGTACGCGTGGTTCATCTCCTGGGCGCGGTCCCCGGAGGCGGGCAATGCGGAGGTCGCGGTCGCGGTCGTCGTCGAGGACGCGTCGGCGAACCGTACGGACATCAGCGGCGGCGGGAGCGCGGCGCCGATCGCGCGGGATGTGATGGAAGCGGTACTGAAATCGGCGCATCGGTAAGGGGATCGGCCCGCAAGTGGCCCCTGATACCAACAGGTGAAATGGCCCTCTACGGCGCCGCGCCCCCTGCCTATCGTGCAGTCCATGACTGACTACGGGACTGCGAAGACGACGGAAAACGGGACTCGCCACGAACTCGCCCAGGTGAACATCGGCCGCCTGACCGCCCCGCTCGACTCGGAGCAGCTGCGGGACTTCGCGGAGGGACTCGATCCGGTGAACGCCGTCGCCGACGCGTCGGACGGGTTCGTGTGGCGTCTGAAGGACGACAGCGGGGACGCGACGAGCTTCCGGATCTTCGACGACGCGTGGCTGCTCGTGAACATGTCGGTGTGGCGGGGCACGAACGCGCTGACGGCGTTCATCTATCAGGGCCTGCACCGTGAACTGCTCGCGCGCCGCCGGGAGTTCTTCGAGCGTCTCGACGAGGCGGTGACCGCTCTGTGGTGGGTGCCGGCCGGACACCGGCCCACCCTCGAGGAGGCGGAGGAACGCCTGGTCCATCTGCGGACGCACGGCCCGACGCCGTACGCGTTCAATCTGCGTACGGCGTTCCCGGCGGGCGGCGCCGGCCCCGAGCCGGAGCCGGAGCCGGAGCCGGAGTCCGTCAGCCGATCGGCTTCCTGATCTCCGAGCGGATCTTCGCCGCGGTCGCGGCCGCCGCGTCGAGGTCCACGTCGGAGGGGTCCTGAAGAGCGATCTCGGGGGTGATCTCGGCGACGGTGGCGCCGGTGTTCCCGTCGGCCCACGCGCACATCGGAATGGTCGCCCGCTGCTTGGTGAGCACCTGGCAGGTGATGGTGACGTCGGAGCCGGCCGGCTTGAAGTCCTTGGCGGGTACGGCGACTTCGGCGCCGTCGCTCTTGGCGGCGCCCTGCATCATGTTCTTGCGGGCCAGGTCGGTGTTCTTGAACCGGCCGTACATGCCGGAGATCACCACACCCGCGTTCTTCTTGGCGGGGTCGGTCCCGGCGTACTGGCCGACGGCCGCCTTGGTGTCACGCGCGTCCCAGGCGCCGTCCGCCTCGTCCTCGATCTGCTTGCCCTGGGTGTCGGACAGATCCTGGGTGAGGGTGTACCTCCCGTCGAGGACGGTCTTCGGGATGGTCAGCTTGTACTCGGCCTTCGGGAAGCTCTTGTCGACCTCCGAACCGAGCATGGCGACCGCGACGATCCCGATGACGACGACGGCGAGCGCGCCGCCGACGATGCCGAGGATCATCCCGACCCGCCGCTTCTTGGGCGGCGGGCCCATGGGGGCACCGCCCCATCCGGGGTAGGGGGCACCGCCCGGGTAGGGCTGCTGGGCGTACGGGCCGGGCTGGCCCGGCTGGCCGTACGGACCGGGCTGCTGCGGCGGGCCGTACGGACCGGGCTGGCCGGGCTGCTGCGGCGGGCCGTAGGGGCCCGGCTGACCGTAGGGTGCGGCCGGGGGCTGCTGGCCGTACGGGTTGGGCTGGGGCGGCTGAGGCGTGGACACGTCAGCAAACTACTGCATGCGGGTGACATGCCCGCACGCCCCGGACACCACGAGCACCCCGGGCATGCCCTAGGGCAGTTGCGCGCCCTCCCCGATCGTCGACTCCACCTCCGCGACGCGCTCCAGCTCCTCCGCCGCGAAGCGTTCCGCGTCGAGCTTCTCGGCGATCTCCTCGTCCTCGGCCATCAGCTGGTCGAGGTTCGAGTTGCCCATCTCGAAGACGCCCATGTCGACGTACGCCTGCTGGAGGCGCTTGCCCCACAGGCCGATGTCCTTGACGCAGGGCACGATCCGGGAGAAGAGCAGCTGGCGGAAGAGGGCCAGGAACTCGGACTGCTCGCTGTACTCCTCGGCCTCCGCCTTGGAGATGCCGAAGTTCTCCAGGACCTCGACGCCGCGCAGCCGGTCGCGCATCAGGTAGCAGCCCTCGATGACGAACTCCTCGCGCTCACGCAGTTCGGCGTCGGTGAGCTGCTGGTAGTAGTCGCGCAGGGCCATCCGCCCGAAGGCCACATGGCGGGCCTCGTCCTGCATCACGTACGCGAGGATCTGCTGGGGCAGCGGCTTGTCCGTGGTGTCGCGGATCATGCCGAACGCGGCGAGCGCCAGGCCCTCGATGAGGACCTGCATACCGAGGTAGGGCATGTCCCAGCGGGAGTCGCGCAGGGTGTCGCCGAGGAGCGACTGGAGGTTGTCGTTGATCGGGTAGAGCATCCCGATCTTCTCGTGCAGGAAGCGGCCGAAGATCTCCGCGTGCCGGGCCTCGTCCATGGTCTGGGTCGCCGAGTAGAACTTGGCGTCCATGTCGGGCACGGACTCGACGATGCGGGCGGCGCACACCATCGCGCCCTGCTCACCGTGCAGGAACTGGCTGAACTGCCAGGACGCGTAGTGCTTGCGCAGCTCGCCCTTGTCCCGGTCCGTCATCTTCGCCCAGTGCCGGGTGCCGTAGAGCGTGAGCGCCTCGTCGGGGGTGCCGAGCGGGTTGTGGGGGTCGACCTCGAGATCCCAGTCGATGCGCTTGGCGCCGTCCCACTGCTTGTCCTTGCCCTTCTGGTAGAGCGCGAGGAGGCGGTCCCTGCCCTCGTCGTACTCCCAGCTGAATCTTGCCGAACCGGCAGCCGGTATTTGCCAGCCGAGCTCCCTGGGCGCCCTGGTATACAGCTCATGCGTCGACATACAGGCAGGCTCACACGCTCGTGGACACCGGGTCAACAAGTCGCGCACAAGGGATTGACGGCCTTGCTGACAGGCAGTCTCATAAGACGTGACCGCCGGTAACTCCTGTGCCGCGGCGCCCGTTTCCCGTACGACGAGGTGGGACAGCCATGACGACCGTGACGGAAGCCGACGCGTTCGAGGGTCTGCGCGACGCGCTCGGGCTGCTCAAGGACCGCGAGCAGGTGGCCGAGCGCTTGCTCGACTCCTCCGCCAAGCACTCCTTCGACCCGGACAAGGAGCTCGACTGGGACGCCCCCGACGTCGAGGGCATGTGGTATTGGCCCCCGGAGCTCTGCTCGCTCTACGACACCCCCATGTGGAAGCGGATGCCGCAGGAGCAGCGCATCGAGCTCTCCAAGTACGAGGCCGCCTCCATGGCGTCCATGGGCGTCTGGTTCGAGATCATCCTGATGCAGCTCCTCGTGCGGCACATCTACGACAAGTCGTTGACCAGCAGCCATGTGCGCTACGCCCTCACGGAGATCGCCGACGAGTGCCGGCACTCCATGATGTTCGCCCGCATGATCAAGCGGAGCGTCGGCGAGAGTTTCCCCATGCCGCGTGTCCACCACAACCTGGGACGCGTGCTCAAGACGATCTCCACGACGCCGGGATCCTTCGCGGCCACGCTGCTCGGCGAGGAGATCATCGACTGGATGCAGCGGATGACGTTCCCGGACGAGCGCGTCCAGCCGCTGGTGCGCGGCGTCACCCGCATCCACGTCATCGAGGAGGCTCGTCACGTGCGCTACGCCCGTGAGGAGCTGCGCCGCCAGATGGTGACGTGCGGCCCGGCCGAGGCGGCGTACACCCGGATCGTGTGCGGCGAAGCGGCCCGCGTGATCTACACGGCCTTCCACAACCCGGCGGCCTACGAGCGGGCGGGGCTCGACCCGAAGGAGGCGCTGGCGCAGGTCAAGGCCAGCGGCCACCGCCGCGAGATCATGCAGACCGGCGCCAAGCGCCTGACCGACTTCCTGGACGACATCGGGGTCATGCGGGGCGTCGGACGCAGGCTGTGGAAGTCGTCCGGGCTGCTCGCCTAGGACTGCGCCCGGGACCGTGCGGAGCGCTTCCGTACCGGACCTCCGCACGAAAAGCCGGTTACGCTGCGGGACATGACCTCGGCACCCGGCACCCGCGCGTACCGACGGCTCAGCGTCGAGGAGCGTCGCAGTCAGCTCCTCGTCGCCGCGCTGTCCCTCTTCGCGCACCGGGCACCCGAGGAGGTGTCCCTCGACGACGTGGCGGAGGCGGCCGGTGTCTCACGGCCGCTCGTCTACCGCTACTTCCCCGGCGGCAAGCAGCAGTTGTACGAGGCAGCGCTGCGCTCCGCGGCCGACGAGCTGGAGAAGTGCTTCGCGGAGCCGCAGGAAGGGCCGCTGAGCGGCCGGCTCACGCGGGCGCTCGACCGCTACCTCGGGTTCGTGGACCAGCACGACATGGGATTCGCCGCCCTGCTGCAGGGCGGCAGCGTCGTGGAGACCTCGCGCACGACGTCGATCGTGGACGGCGTGCGCAGGGCGGCGGCCGAGCACATCCTGAGCCATCTCGCCGTGGCGGACCCGGGTCCCCGGTTGCGGATGACCGTACGTATGTGGATCACGGCGGTGGAGGCGGCCTCGCTGATCTGGCTCGACGAGGACAAGAAGCCGCCACTGGACGAGCTGCGCGACGGGCTCGTCGACCAGTTCATGGCGGTCCTCACCGCGACGGCGGGCCGCGACCCGCAGACCGCCGAGGCGGTGCGGCACGCGCTGGCCCTGGAGACGCAGGACGGGCCCGTGGGCCGGCTGGCGCGCCTGGTGCTCCCCGTGGTGAGCGACGCGGCACACCTGTTGTGACACTGGTGCCGTGAAGAGCGAAGAGACGCCGTTCGTCGGCGGGCCGATGGACGGGCAGGTGCTGCCCGTGCTGCTCGGGCCCACGGGGCATCCGCCGAAGGTGTACCGCATCCCCGTGCCGGGCCCCGACGGCTCCGCGGGCACGGTGCTCATCTACCGCCGGGTGCCGATGGTCCCCGGCAAGATCCGGTTCACCCGTCGCTGGAAGTACGAGTACGACCCCTCGGGGCGCGACGACAGCGGGCTCCGGTGGCCCTGGTCCAAGCCGCGTCCGTAGCAGTCGACTTCGTAGATCACCATCGTGGAGTCCCCCGACCGGGTGAGGTCTTTGGGCCGAACCGCCCAGCAGGAGGCGCGCGGGCAGGCCGACGTGTTGATGCTCACGGTGCGGGACGGACGGGCTGCCCCGCACCGGAGGTGATGATGTGTCAGGAAGCCTTCTGCGGTGGGTCTGTGCCGCGACGGTGGCCTCAACGCTCGCGGCGCCGGGACCCGCGACCGCCGCAACCACGCCGAACCCCGGCCCCCTTCCGGCGGCCGGCAGCAAGTCCGTCGCCACACTTCTGACAGATCTTCAGCGTCTGTACCGGGAGGCCGAGAAGGCCACCGAGACGTACAACGCGACCGCGGAGAAGCTCAAGAAGCGCCGGAAGACGGCCGGTGACCTGGCCCGCAAGCTGGCCAGGGCCCGCACCTCGCTCCACGACAGCCGCGACGCGGCAGGCCGCCTCGCCCGCGAGCAGTACCAGGGCAGCAGCAACATCTCCCCCTATCTGCGCCTGCTCCTCGCCCGCGACCCGCAGCACGCCCTCGACCAGGGCCATGTGATCCGGCGCGTGGCCCAGGAGCGCATCGCGACCGTGGACCGGCTCGTCGGCGGCGAGAAGCGCGCCGACGACCTGGCGGCCCAGGCACGCAAGGCGCTCGCCGAGCAGACCCGGCTCTCGGAGCGGCAGAAGAAGGACCGGGACGCGGTCCGGGCCCGCCTCAAGGGCGTCGAGAAGCTGCTCGCCTCGCTCACCCCGGACCAGCTCGCCGAGCTGACCCGCCTGGAGGACGCGGGGATGGCGAAGGCGCAGAAGACGTTCATGGCGTCGGGCGCGCTCAGCTCGCAGCGGGCGCCGTCGCGGGCCGGGGACACGGCACTCGCGTACGCGGTGAACCAGATCGGGAAGCCGTACGTGTGGGGCGCGGAAGGGCCCGCGGCGTTCGACTGCTCGGGGCTCACGTCGAAGGCGTGGGAGCACGCGGGCGAGAGCATCCCCCGCACGTCACAGGAGCAGTGGGCGCGACTGCCTCGCGTCCCGCTGAACGAGCTGCGGCCCGGGGACCTCGTCGTGTACTTCCCCGAGGCCACGCACGTGGCGATGTACCTGGGCGACGGCATGGTGGTGCAGGCGCCACGGCCGGGCGCGAGGGTCAAGGTGTCGCCGATCGCGGCCAACCCGCTGCTCGGCGCCGTCCGCCCCGATCAGGGCGACACGTCGATGAAGGACTACACCCCGCCGGAGCTGCCCCAGGGCGCGACGGGCGGTGACGACACCGGAAACGGCGCCGCGGGGGCGCCCACCGGCTGACCGGTGCGCGCCCCGCCGCGGATCAGCCGGAGACGGAGGCCAGGCAGGCGTTCGTCTTCTCGGGCTCAGAGAAACCACACCACGGCCCGGTGGGCGCTCTACCAGCGGTTTCGCCCCAACTAGCGGATCCATGGCGGGCCGTGGGCCGTCTGTGGGCCGTCATAGCGATCGTTGGCCTCTGTCGTGGACGGTCGCGATGGCAGTCCGCGTCCGCGCCTGGCGGCTTGGCATGAGGTGGGCGTAGTCCTCAGGGTGAGGGCCGCATCGCTGTGCCCGAGGTACTCACTCACGGCCTTGATGTTCTCGCCGCTGTCGAGGAGCGCGGACGCGTAGAAGTGCCTCAGCGCGTGCATGCCGTGCTCGCGCGCCGCCGGATGCGCATCGTCCTTCCTCGCCGGCGCGGGAAGGACTCCGGCCGCGACGAGAGCGGGCTTTACCGTCGCCCGGCACCTCTCCGGCGACGCGTCCTGCACCGCGAGCTTCGTCCCTCCTGAGCTCTGCCCGACAACCTGCTCTCCGCCCCGGTCCCGGCGGACCTCAAGACCCCGCCGGGACCGTTCTCCGATCAGCTGATGTCGCTCGGCTCAGGAGTCCGGCTCGGGTCCGGCTGGGTCGGCAATGCCCTGAGGCGCGGGCCGGGTTGTGGCAGTGCCTCTCGCAACTGCCGGTTCCCCAGGGTGAGCTGATTGACGACGCGGACGAGGTGCTCGACGTCGGCCCGAAGCTGGGTAGATTACTTCGCGTCTTCCTGGCGAAGCTCCTTCAGCTTGACGATCTGCTTTCGCAGGCGAACTATGGCCCGTTGCCCTCCGTGATGCGAATTCGCCATGTCTCATTGCCTCTCCGGTCGCATATGTGGAATCGCTATTGCGGACGGCAGAGCCGGTCGGCCGGCCGATCGAACTGGTAAAGCAGAGGTATAATCGCCGCATAAGAAGATCTCGGATGACAGGGAGGTCGCGTCCACGACGCGATCAAGAGCCGGAGCGCATGTCACTCCACGTCTGAACCGTGCCTACGAGGACGTGTGACGAACTGCCGTCTGGCCGTAGGCCGCGGATGCCCGGCATCGGGGCTGTGCCCTTGGGAAACGGTATTCCGTTGTGCAAACCGGCGGCTCAGCACCCACCAAGCCGCCGGTTTTTCGCTTGTCAAGTCACGTCTTGTCGCGACGTGCCGGGAGGCTTCCAGCCTGATCTATTGGAAGCAGGTCCCGCCGGGGCGGCGGCGGACACAGCGAGCCGTGAATATCCCAGATTTCGATGCGGGGCGAATACAGAAACCCCGCAATACCGAATAGAGAATTCCGATGACCAAGCGTTCCTGGAATCGCCGTCTTGTGGTGGTCACGGCTTCCCTGGTGCTGGCCGGCGGCGGCCTGGCACTGCCGATGACCGCCATGGCTGCACCGGTAGCCCTGCAGCATGGCCCGGTCGCCTTGGATGACGACCCTGACGGCGGCAACGAAAGAGGTACCTCCAACGACGGTGGGTTCGGCATCCAGATCCCGGTCGACCCACCCGCCGACAACACCCAGGCCCAGAGCGACGCGCGCCACAGGGAAGGCCCTGACAGCGTCAACGAAAGGGGCGGTAGTCACCGGAGTTCCGACTACAACCGCGGCCATGACCGTGGCAGCTACAGCGACGCGCGCCACAACGAAGACCCCGACGGCGTCAACGAAGGTACTTCCAACGACGATGGGTTCGGCATCCAGATCCCGGTCGACCCACCCGCCGACAACACCCAGGCCCAGAGCGACGCGCGCCACAACGAAGACCCCGACAGCGTCAACGAAGGTACTTCCAACGACGGCGGGTTCGGCATCCAGATCCCGGTCGACCCGCCCGCCGGCAACACCGAGGTCCAGACCCGCATCATGGCCCCCTTCTGATGCCGGGGCACCAGCTCGGTCAGGGGCCCGGTGAAGGGCGTGGCGCGCGAGGACCGTGGACCTCTCCGCCCGACGGATGGGCCCGGTCCTGGGCTGCGCTCCTTCTCCGGCGCTCCAGGCTCTCCGGATCGCCGTAACAGGCTCGACTCCGACTACCTGACGCCTGGGCCGTCCGTGGGCCGTGAAGCAACGGCCCACGACGGCCGGCAACGACCAATAACGATGACATCGTTACTGGTCAAAGCCCTATCAGGCCCCGGAGACGGAGGCCAGGTAGGCGTTCGTCTTCTCGGGCTCGTAGAAGAAGTTCTCGAAGTCGGCCGGGTTGTTGAAGCCGTTCGCGAAGCGGTCGGCGACCGGCTGGAGCTGGCCGGCGGCGCCGATCAGGTTGAGGACGTGCTCCGGCGGGACGCCCAGCATCGCGTTGGTCCACTTCACGACGTGCTGCGCGGTGTCCCAGTAGCGGTCGAAGGTGGACTGCATCCACTCCTCGTCGAACGGCTTGTCGCCGTGCTCGACGATGGAGTCGAGGTACGAGGCGGCGCACTTGGACGCCGAGTTCGAACCCTGGCCCGTGATCGGGTCGTTGGCGACGACGACGTCGGCGACACCGAGGACCGAGCCGCCGCCGGGCAGCCGCCCGATCGGGTTGCGGACGGTCGGCGCGTAACGGCCCGCGAGGGTCGCGTTGGCGTCGGTCAGCTCGACCTTCGTGGCGCGCGCGTACTCCCAGGGCGTGAACTTCTCCATCAGCTCCAGGGTGAGGGCCAGGTGCTCCGAGGGGTCCTTGACGCCCTTGAAGGCGTCCAGCGGACCACCGGGGATGCCCTCCCAGAACAGGATGTCCGCGCGGCCCGAGGTGGTGAGGGTCGGCATCACGAACAGCTCGCCGACGCCGGGCACCAGGTTGCAGCGCACCGCGTCGAAGTCCGGGTGCTCGGGGCGGGGGCCCATGCCGTGCACGTACGCGACGGCCAGCGCGCGCTGCGGCTCGGCGTACGGGGAGCGTGAGGCGTCGCGGCCGAACATCGAGACCAGCTCGCCCTTGCCGGCGGAGACGAGCACCAGGTCGTAGGTACGGGCGAAGTAGTCGAGGTCGGAGACCGCGGCGCCGTGGATGACGAGCTGCCCGCCGCGCTGCGCGAACGTCTCCATCCAGCCGGCCATCTTCACGCGCTGGTCGACGGACTGCGCGTAGCCGTCGAGCTTGCCCACCCAGTCGATGGCGCGCTGGGAGGGGCCCGGGTCGAAGGAGCCGGGGGCGGCGACGGAGACGCCGAGGCCCTCGATCTTCGGGGCCTGGGACTCCCAGAAGTTCACCTGGAGGTCGCGCTCGTGCTGGAGCGCCGTGTCGAACATGCACTGCGTGGACATGACCCGGCCGGACCGGATCTCGTCCGCGGTGCGGTTGGACATCAGGGTGACCTCGTACCCGTTCGACTGGAGGCCGAGGGCGAGCTGGAGACCGGACTGGCCGGCTCCGACGACGAGTATCTTCCGCATGCGGGTGCCTCTTCTACTGCTGAGGGGTGGTGGCTATTCGGGGGTGGCGTCGAGCGCGTGGCCGACGAGGGCCAGGAGGGTCTCGACGACCGAGATGCGCTGCCGCGCGTCCATGATGAGGACAGGGATGTGCGGCGGCACCGTCAGCGCCTCGCGCACATCGGCGGCGTCGAACTCGTCCGACCCGTCGAAGTGGTTGACGGCGACGACGTACGGGAGCCCGCAGCTCTCGAAGTAGTCGAGGGCCGGGAAGCAGTCGGGCAGCCGCCGGGTGTCGGCGAGTACGACCGCCCCGATCGCGCCGCGCACCAGGTCGTCCCACATGAACCAGAAGCGCTGCTGCCCCGGCGTGCCGAAGAGGTAGAGCACCAGGTCGTCGTCGAGCGTGATCCGCCCGAAGTCCATGGCGACCGTGGTCGTGGTCTTGTCGGGGGTGGCGGTGAGGTCGTCGGTGTCCTCGCTCGCCTGGGTCATCAGTGCCTCCGTCTGGAGGGGCTGGATCTCCGAGACGGCGGTGACGAGTGTGGTCTTGCCGACGCCGAAGCCGCCGGCCACCACTATCTTCGTGGCGATCGGGGCGCGGGTGCGGTCCGTCTGCCAGGCCTGGAGCTCCTCCTGGGGCTCGAAGGCGATGGCAGCACGGCCGGACGGCGGCTGGGCAGGTACGAAGGCGGGCGTGACGCCCTCGGTGACGCCTTCAGAGACGACGGAGTCCACTCAGCACCCTTTCAAGCAGTGCGCGGTCCGGCTGGCCCGGGCCGTGGCCGGTTCCGTAAACGCGGATCTTTCCCTGGTCGGCGAGGTCGCTGAGCAGTACGCGGACCACACCGAGGGGCATCTTCAGGAGCGCGGCGATCTCGGCGACCGTGCGCATACGGCGGCACAGCTCCACGATCGCCCGCATCTCCGGCATGATCCGCGTCGAGAGTGTGCCCTGGCCTATCTCGAGGCGTTCCTCGGGCGCTTCGAGCGCGGCGACGAACGTCTCGACGAGCAGCACATGGCCGAAGCGGGTGCGGCCGCCGGTGAGCGAGTAGGGGCGCACCCGGGCCGGCTTGCGGTCGCCGCCCCGGGTGGGAAGTTTCGGGCCGCCGGTACTGAGATTCGTGATGCTGCTGCTCACTTGGCGTTCTCCATCGACTGGCGCAGTTCACTGCGGAGTTCGGGCGTGAGGACGTGCCCGGCACGGCCGACGAAGAGCGCCATGTGATAGGCGACGACGCTCATGTCGCAGTCCGGGGTGGCGTGCACGCCGAGCAGTGAGCCGTCGCTGATGGACATGACGAAGAGGCTGCCTTCCTCCATCGCGACCATGGTCTGCTTGACGCTGCCGCCGTCCATCAGCTTGGCGGCGCCGATGGTGAGGCTGCCGACGCCGGACACGATCGTGGCCAGGTCGGCGCTGGAACCCTTGGGTCCGCCGCTGTGGTCGGCAGGGCGCTCACTGTTCCTGCCGGGGTCGGAGGAGAGCAGGAGCAGCCCGTCGGAGGAGACGACCGCGACCGAGAGGAGCCCTGGCACCTCCTCCACCAGATTGGTCAGCAGCCAGTGCAGGTTGCGGGCTTCGGTGCTGAGTCCGAATCCAGGGGTGGACGCACTCGGCGTGCGACTGGGCGCAGTCAACTGCTTGCCTCCTCGACTGTGTCCCCCTTGGGTTCTGCGGTCGGATCCGTTCCGCCGATCTCGGCCTCGACGTCCCGCCGGCCTTTGCTGGCCCCCTGGTGGAATCCGCCGAGGCGGCGGCGCAGGGCGTCGGCGTCGACGGATCCGGTGCGCGGCGCCGCGGCGGGCGCGGGGGCCGAGATCTTGGGGGTCCTCTTGGGCAGGCCCTTGTCCGTGACGCGCTCCCACTCGGGGGTGCGGGCCGCGGGGATCACGGGCTCGCCCGCCGCCTCGGGGGCGGGAGGCGTGTCGGCCTTGGGCCGGGTGGGCAGGCCCGGGGTGCCGCTGGTCTCCGCGGTGCCCGTCTCGTCGGCGACCCGCTCGTGCGCGGGCTCGTCGTCGAGGTGCAAGGGCTGCGGCGCGGGCTCGGGGGCCGCCGCCGGTCCGGGTTCCGGGGCGACGGCGCGTACCGGCTCCGGGTCGACGGCCGGGATCGGCGCGGTCAGGGTCATGGTCGTCTCGGCGGGCGACTCGACCGGGACCGTGGGCTCCGGTTCGGGATGCGCCACGGGCTCCCGCGGCGCTTCGGCGTCCGTCCCCGCTTCCCGTACGGCGTGCTCGGCCGCGGCGATCAGCGGGTCGTGGCCGTCCTTGGAACGGCTGCTCAGGACATTGGAGTTGGCCTCGGCCTCGGAGCCCGGCAGGTGCACGGCGGGCGCAGCGCCCGCCACCGGGACCCGCGGGGGCGCGGCTGCCGCGCGGGCCGCCGCGAGGAGCGCCCTGGGCAGCACGATGACGACGGCGATCCCGCCCTGCTTCTGCTCGCGCAGCTGGACCCGCACGCCGTGGCGCGCGGCGAGGCGGGCCACGACGTACAGGCCGAGGCCGAGGCCGTCACCGTCCTCGGGGTCGAACATCTCGTCGTCCGCGAAGGCCGCGAGGCGGGCGTTGAGCTCCTTCATCCGCTCGTCGGTCATGCCGATGCCCTCGTCCTGGACGGAGAGCATGACCTCGCCGCTCTCCAGGAGCCAGCCGGACACCTCGACGGAGGCGTCGGGCGGCGAGAACGAGGTGGCGTTCTCCAGGACTTCGGCGACGAGGTGGCTGAGGTCGTCGGCGGCGAACCCGGCGAGGTGCGCGTGCGGCGGGAGCGCGGAGATCCGGACCCGTTCGTAGCGCTCGATCTCGCTGACCGCGGCGCGCACGACGTCGACCAGCGGGACGGCGCCGGGGTTTCCGTGGCCGTGCTCGGCGCCGGCGAGGACGAGGAGGTTCTCGCTGTGCCGCCGCATGACGGTGGCGAAGTGGTCGAGCTTGAAGAGGGTCGCGAGGCGCTCGGGGTCCTGCTCGCGCTCCTCCAGGTTCTCGATGACGCCGAGCTGGCGCTCCACGAGGCCGAGGGTGCGCAGGGCGAGGTTCACGAACGTGCCGTGGATGCTGTGCCGGACCCGGTCCAGGTGACCGGCGGCCGAGGCGAGTTCGGCGCGCAGCTTCTCGCGCTCGTCGGCCATGGTCGCGCGCTGGCCGATCAGATGCTTGCGGTCGGCCTCGAGCGTGGTGAGGCGCTCATGGAGGCCGAGTGCGTGCGCGTGCAGTGCGTTGACGGACCGTACGACCTGGGCGAACTCGTCGTTGCGGCCGGTGAACTTGACCGGCTCCTCGCTCGCCGGATCCGCGGCGAGGCGCGCCGAGCCGAGGCGGAGCACCGCGAGCGGCCTGGTCAGCGAGCGGGCCATCGCCATCGAGACGCCGACGGCGACGAGCAGGCACAGCCCGGCCAGCGCGATACGGACCTCGAGCGCGGTGACGTCGTCGTCGCGCAGCAGGGCGAGGTCCTTGGTGCGCCGGTCGTAGAGGGACGACTCGGCGCCGCGCATCAGGTCGATACGGGCCGAGAGCGCGGCGTCGATGCTCTTGGGGTTGGCGGCGAGGTCTCCGGCGGACAGCGTGGGCTCGTCCGTGAGGGCGGCCAGGTACTTGTCGGCCTTGGTGACGTCGGGCCCGGTGACCGTCGCGTCGTAGGAGGCGACGGAAGCGGCCGGGCCGGCGTCCTCGAAGTCGGCGAGCGCGGCCTGTTCGCGTACGTGGGCCTGCTGGGCGGCAGCGCTCAGGGCGTCGCGCTGCTTGCCGTCGGCGGAGTCCTGGGAGACGACCGTCTTCGGGAGTCCGGTGACCGGGTCGATGACCGTGGACGTCTGGTCGGTGCGGGGCACGGCGAACGCGGCGAGCAGGAGCCCGCGCGCGGCGGAGGCCTGCTCGACGGCCCGGTCGAGGTCGGCGAAGGCGTGCGCCCCGGAGCCCGCGCGGGGCGGGGTGCTCTCGGCGAGCTGCTCGGCGGTGCCGTGCAGCTCGTTGATCGCGCCGGAGTACGCCCTGTGCGCCTCGAGGGCGCTTCCCTTGCCGGTGAGAGCGGCCCGGCGGACGGCCGCGATGCCGGCGAGGTCGCGTTGCAGGGGGGCCGGGGCGTCGGTGCGGAGCTCTTCGAGCTGCCGGTCGACGCGGGCGCTGCGGCTCTCGGAGAGCCCCTGTCCCTTGGGCCGCCCGGCGGCGATGAAGGCGGTGACCTCGTCGCGCTCGTCGGCCAGGGAGTGGGAGAGCGTGACGGTCTGCTGGGTCCGCGCCGCGAGGTCGACGAGCTCCTGCGAGTCGCCGACCTGCCCGGACGCGGTCATGAGGGCGGGTGCGGCAGAACCGGCGATCGCCGCGGCGACGACCGCTACGGCGATGATGAGCCGGTTGCGCACCCGCGCGGTGCGTCGTCCTCCGGGGTCGGCGGGGGTGCCCGCCGGGGCGTGCGCGGCGGATCCTGCGGGACCCGTCGTGCGCCCCTCGTCCGCTTCGGAGGCCGCTTGCTTGCCCTTGCGTCGAGGCCGCATCTTCCGCACCGGTGCTCGCATTCCTGACTCGTCTACCCATGGGCCCGGGTGACGATCTGTCAACACGCGCGCCCCCTGGTATGGCTCCAGACCATTCCAGTGCCGGTGAGCAGTGGTCGCGCATCACCTAGCCAGCCACCCGAAGGAGTGAACATCGAGCGGGAGTTGGGGAGCAAGTCCCGGTGGCATGGGCACGGAGCCCGAACGGGGCGCCGGTTGGACGTCTCTCACAGGCTTTGGCAAGATGCCCCGCCACTCCCCGGCGGAGTCGATCATTCCGGGCGAAACCAGGCGTCTGACCTGCCGATGTGGCTCAACTCCCGGCTCAACGGGCCTCTTGTGAAGGCCTCGTGCAGACTGGCCGGATGCGCATCGAACTCGCGACGGAGCCCGGAAACCCCGACCGGCCCAACGAGGACTTCGCCTCGGCGGCCGTACCCGCCTCCGGACAGGGGGGAACGCTCGTGGTCCTGGACGGGGTCACGCCACCCCGGGGCGAGACCGGCTGTCTGCATTCCGTCCCCTGGTTCACGGCCCGCCTCGGCGGCGCCTTGGGTGAACTGTCCGTTTCACGGCGAGATATGACGTTGGCCGCCGTCCTCGCCGAGGCAATCCGCCGCACCACTGACACCCATCGGCAAACCTGTGACCTTTCTCACCCGCGCACGCCTCAGGCAACCGTGGTCCTGGCGCGGTGGGACGCGGAGCGGGTCGAGTATCTGGTGCTGTCCGACTCGGTGTTGCTGGTCGAGGACATGTCCGGATCGGTCACGGCGCTGGTGGACGACCGGCTCGACCGCGTGCCGCGCTCCTCCCTCGTCTCGGACGAGGTGGCCGACGCGACCGTACGCAACAAGGAGGGCGGCTTCTTCACGGCCGCCGCCGATCCCTCGGTCGCCGCCCGAGCGGTCACGGGCGAACTCCCCCGCACCCGGGCGCGCACGCTCGTGGCGCTGACCGACGGAGTCACGCGCTGGGTCGAGAAGTTCCGCGAGGGCGACTGGGCGGACCTGTTCGCGCTCGTACGCAAGGAGGGCGCCGAGGCGGTGGTCGCGCGCGTACGGGCCCTGGAGGACGCGGACGAGCGGGACCGGGTCTTCCTGCGGCGCAGCAAGACCCACGACGACGCGACGGCGGTGTACGTGGAGCTGTAGGGCCTAGGGCCTTTCGTTCGGATCAGGCCGGATCAGGGAGCGAGGCTTGGTGCCGTGCATCGCAAGGCGGAGGAAGGAGCCCACGCGATGGGGGTCCCCCTGCTCGAGCGCAGCCGAGCGCTCGGGGGAGTAGGCGACTGACGACGACGCCGCGAGGTGCGGTGCCGGGCCCCGCGAGTCCGGCCTGATCCGAACGAAAGGCCCTAGCTCTCGGCGCCCGCGTTCAACTGGTGGAGCAGCCGCGCCAGTTCCGCCACCTCGCTGCGGTCCCAGCCCGCGAGCTGGCGTACGTACGTGGCGCGGCGGGCGTCGCGCACCTGCCGGAAGTTGGCGCGGCCCTCGTCGGTGAGGTGGACGAGCCAGGCGCGGCCGTCGGCGGGGTCGGGCTCGCGCGCGACGAGACCGAGGTCCTCCAGGGCGCGCAGCTGCCGGCTCATGGTGGCCTTGCCGACGCCGACGTACGCGGCCAGTTCGGTGGCCCGCTGCCGGCCGCACTCCTCCAGGCGCGCGAGGAGTCCGTAGGCGGCGGGTTCGAGGTCCGGGTGGACGGCGCGCGCCATCTCGCCGGAGGACGCGCGGGCTCGCCTGAGGAAGACCGTCAACTCCCTTTCCAGGGACAAGAATTCGTGGTCCACACCACTCTCCGTCGCGTCGAATTCGGCGCCCGGCCGCTCACCGTTCCCGTCCTCGTGCACGTCAGCACCCATGCCAGGGTTTCCCGTTTCTGAAAGTTTCCGCCATTCGCGGCCATTGCCGCAGCTCCGCCAGTATTTCGCAGGAGTAGACCAACGGCAGCATCCGGGCCCCCTTCCCTCCCGGCGGTCTACGTGCGTAGCTTCATTAGTGACATGTCCACACCAGTGACATGTCGAAAGGTCCCCCCACCGAGCTCACAGAAGCTCAACGAGGCCTTCGGAGGCACGCAATGCCCGTGCACAGATCCGGAACCGTCCGCCGCCCGCGCCTCAAGCGCTTCCCGGCGGCCGGAGTCATCCTCGCAGCGCTCTCGCTGCTGTTCACCCTGCCCACCGCGGCCCAGGCCGCCGACGTCCCCGCCCGTGGCTCCGCCACGATGGGCATGGGCGTCGCCGAGCACGACGGTCAAGGCGGTCTGCCCACCGGCGACAAGGCCGTCCAGACCGAGGGCGTGGACACCAGCAGCCACAACGGCAACGTGGCCTGGTCGACGCTCTGGAACAGCGGCGTGAAGTGGGCCTACGTCAAGGCCACGGAAGGCACGTACTACACGAACCCGTACTTCGCCCAGCAGTACAACGGCTCCTACGACGTCGGCATGATCCGCGGCGCGTACCACTTCGCGACCCCGGACACGACGACCGGCGCCGCCCAGGCCAACTACTTCGTGGACCACGGGGGCGGCTGGTCCCGGGACGGCAGGACCCTGCCGGGCGCGCTCGACATCGAGTGGAACCCGTACGGCGCGTCCTGCTACGGCAAGACCGCGGCCGGGATGGTCAGCTGGATCCGTGACTTCCTGAACCAGTACAAGGCCCGCACCGGCCGCGACGCCGTGATCTACACGGCGACGAGCTGGTGGACCGAGTGCACCGGCAACTCCAGCGCCTTCGGGGCGACCAACCCGCTCTGGATCGCGCGCTACAACACCGACCCGGGCGCGCTCCCGGCCGGCTGGGGCTTCTACACGATGTGGCAGTACACGTCGTCCGGCCCGACGGTCGGTGACCACAGCAAGTTCAACGGCGCCTACGACAGGCTCCAGGCGCTGGCCAACGGCTGAGCCTGCGAGCGAGCGAAGAGCGGCCGGGCTCCCCCCAGGGGGCCGGCCGCTCGTGCGGGGCAGGTCGGCAACCGCCCGCCGGGCGGTCCCGCTTCACGAGGTTCGTGTAGCCGGTCGTGCCGTCCGGTCACAGCACCCGCCGACCCGTGTCGGCGGCCGCGTAGACCTGGTCGCCGGGGTTGCAGGACACGCGCTGGGCACCACCCTTGCCGTCGGGGGCGACCCGGTACAGCTTCGGCAGCGTCGCGTTGCCACAGCTGGTGGCGGGCGGCAGCGTGGTGACGGTGACCGCGTCGTCCGAGGCCGTCAGCGAGTACGCGGCCGGCTGACGGTCTGGTGGGCCGGTCGGTCGACCATGCGGAAGGCCCGGGCCCCATGAGGGGACCCGGGCCTTCGTCATCCGGCCCCGGTGGGCGAAGCCCACCGAAGGACAGTCGTCACGCCGCGACCGTAACCTCCAGGGCGGCCGGCGCCAGTGCCAGTTCGAGCACCTGCCGCACATCCGTCACCGGGTGCACGTCCAGCTTCTCCAGGACCTCGGCGGGGACGTCGTCCAGGTCCGCCTCGTTCCGCTTCGGGATGACGACCGTGGTGATGCCGGCCCGGTGCGCGGCGAGCAGCTTCTGCTTGACGCCACCGATCGGCAGCACACGCCCGGTCAGCGACACCTCACCGGTCATCGCCACGTCCGTACGGACCTGGCGCCCGCTGAGCAGCGACGCGAGAGCGGTCGTCATGGTGACACCCGCGCTCGGACCGTCCTTCGGCACCGCGCCCGCCGGGAAGTGGATGTGCACGCCCCGGTCCTTCAGGTCGGCGACGGGCAGCTCCAGTTCGGCGCCGTGCGAACGCAGGAAGGAGAGCGCGATCTGCGCCGACTCCTTCATCACGTCACCGAGCTGACCGGTCAGGGTCAGGCCGGCCGCGCCGGTCTCCGGGTCGGCGAGGGACGCCTCCACGTAGAGGACGTCGCCGCCCGCTCCGGTGACCGCGAGCCCGGTGGCCACGCCCGGCACCGCCGTACGGCGCTCGGCCGGGTCCTGCGCCGCCTCGGGCACGTGGTGCGGACGCCCGATGAGGCTCCGCAGGTCGGTGTCCTCGACGGTGAACGGCAGCTCGCGCTCGCCCAGTTCGTGCTGGGCCGCGACCTTCCTCAGCAGCCGTGCGACGGACCGCTCCAGGTTGCGCACGCCGGCTTCCCGCGTGTACTCCCCGGCGAGCTTGCGCAGCGCGCTCTCGCCGAGGGTGACCTCGTCCTTGTCCAGACCGGCCCGCTCCAGCTGGCGCGGGAGCAGGTGGTCGCGGGCGATGACGACCTTCTCGTCCTCGGTGTAGCCGTCGAGACGGACCAGTTCCATACGGTCGAGCAGGGCCTCCGGGATGGCCTCCAGGACGTTGGCCGTCGCGAGGAACACGACGTCGCTGAGGTCGAGTTCGACCTCCAGGTAGTGGTCGCGGAACGTGTGGTTCTGCGCAGGGTCGAGGACTTCGAGCAGGGCGGCCGCCGGGTCACCCCGGAAGTCGGACCCCACCTTGTCGATCTCGTCGAGCAGCACGACCGGGTTCATCGACCCGGCCTCCTTGATCGCGCGGACGATCCGGCCCGGCAGAGCACCCACGTACGTACGCCGGTGTCCGCGGATCTCCGCCTCGTCCCGTACGCCGCCGAGGGCGACGCGGACGAACTTGCGGCCCATGGCGTGCGCCACGGACTCGCCGAGCGAGGTCTTGCCGACGCCGGGCGGGCCGACGAGCGCGAGCACCGCGCCGCCCCTGCGTCCGCCGACGACGCCGAGCCCGCGCTCGGAACGCCGCTTGCGCACGGCCAGGTACTCGGTGATGCGCTCCTTCACGTCCTCGAGGCCCGAGTGCTCGGCGTCAAGAACGCGCTGGGCGCCCTGGATGTCGTACTCGTCCTCGGTGCGCTCACTCCACGGCAGTTCGAGGACGGTGTCGAGCCAGGTGCGGATCCACGAGCCCTCGGGGGACTGGTCGCTGGACCGCTCCAGCTTCTCGACCTCCTTGAGCGCGGCCTCACGGACCTTCTCGGGAAGGTCGGCGGCCTCGACCCGCGTGCGGTAGTCGTCGGACTCCTCGGCAGCGTCCTTGCCGCTCTCGCCGTTCAGCTCGCGCAGCTCCTTGCGTACGGCGTCCAGCTGGCGCCGCAGCAGGAACTCGCGCTGCTGCTTGTCGACGCCCTCCTGCACGTCCTTGGCGATGGACTCGGCCACGTCCTGCTCGGCGAGGTGCTCGCGCAGCTGCTCGGTGGCCAGCTTGAGCCGGGCGACCGGGTCGGCCGTCTCCAGGAGCTCCACCTTCTGCGGGGTGCTCAGGAAGGGCGAGTAGCCGGAGTTGTCGGCGAGCGCGGAGACGTCGTCGATCTGCTGGACGCGGTCCACGACCTGCCAGGCGCCGCGCTTCTTCAGCCAGTTCGTGGCGAGTGCCTTGTATTCGGTGACCAGCTCGGTCACGGAGCCGGGCAGCGGCTCCGGCACGGTCTCCTCGACCGCGAGGCCCTCCACCCACAGGGCGGCGCCGGGGCCGGTCGTGCCCGCGCCGATCCGTACGCGGCTGCGGCCGCGGATCAGGGCGCCGGGGTCGCCGTCGGCGAGCCGGCCCACCTGCTCGACGGTGCCGAGTACGCCGGTGTTCGCGTACGTGCCGTCGATCCGGGGAACAAGAAGCACCTTCGGCTTGCTGCCGCCCACAGATCCGCTGGAACGGGCCACCGCCTGGGCGGCCTCCACCGCGGCGCGTACGTCGTTGTCGTTGAGGTCGAGGGGCACCACCATTCCGGGCAGCACGACCTCGTCGTCGAGCGGCAGCACGGGCAGGGTGAGCGGTGTGGACGTCGATGCCATGATCTCCCCTTAAGCAGTCAAGTTGAGCTATGGAGACTCAATGCACGTGAGCCTCCGAATGTTCCCCCGGCACTGTTCGCTCTCGGCGATCAGTGGATAGGCATGGGAAAGCCGCAGCTCAGAGGGAGTGTGTGACGTGTGTGACCATGGGCCGGCCGGGGGATGGGTGACGCGTCAGGCTGTGGACGGTCCCGGCGCGCGGCGCCACCGGCGCACCAGCGGCCAGGTCCCGACGCCGATGGCCAGCGCCATGAGGTGACCCCAGTTCGTCATCGGGTCCGCGAACTCGATGAGGTCCTCGACCAGCATTGCGCCGACGACGGCGAGCACGGTCCAGCGCAGCCAGGGCGTGAGGAGACCGGCGAGCGCCCCGATACTCGCGGCCACACCGAAGCTGATCCCGTAGTCGAGGCGGTGCAGCGAGCTCTCGGGCAGCCGCCCGGCCATCACGGAGAGCCCGACGGGCACCTCGGTGGCGAGCGTCGCCACGGTGTGGCCGAGGACGAAGACACCGGCGGTGCGCCGGCCGCCGATCCGGCGCTCCAGCGCCGTGAGAACGACCAGGAAGCCGATCGCGAACGGGGACGTGATCCCGCCGGCGATCCACAGCGCACTGGCCACCAGCACGAACACGGGCGTGTGCGCGAGGTGCGCCACGTCGGTGCTGGAACCCCGCAGCGCGGACGCGACGACGCCGGGATCGGCGAACATCACGAAGAGGGACGTGCCGACGAGCACGGCGGCGTAGGCGAAGGTGAACGGCGTCCCCGTGGGCGTCGGCAGCAACCGCCAGGGGCGCATCCGGCGCCGGGGGCCGGCGGTCTCGGGCGGGGCGTGCTCGCCGGTCACGGATCCGGGAGCGGCTGGCGCCATGTCACAGGCCGCCGACTGAGCCGGAACGGCGTCGAGCAGGGGCCGCGAAGCCGCAGGCAGCGTCCCCGAAGAAGACGTCCTCGAAGAAACAGTCCTCGAAGTAACGTCCGCCCCGTCTGCCTCGACCGTCACGCCACGCTCCACCTGCGGCACCCTTCCCATTCCGGCCCGGCCCACACTTCGCGACCCGCACCGCGCTGTCCATGACCGACGTCACGTGGGACACGATCCCCAGGACCCGCGCACGAGCGCCCCCAACTCCGGTTCCAGGGACGGCCGGGCGTCACACCGGTTGCGGCAGGATGGACGCCATGTCCACCTCGTACCCCATCCCGTACGACACCGACCACACCGCCCCCGTCGTCCTCGACCGGCGCGAGGGGCCGTTCGGAGAGGTCGTACTGCGGCGCCACGGCGCGCTGCTCCAGATCATCGCCAACGGATGCTTCCTGATGGACACGTCCGACGGCCGCTCCGAGCGCCTCCTGGTCGACGCGGCGCTGGACGCTCTCGACGACCGCCCGGCGCCCGGAATTCTCATCGGCGGGCTCGGTGTCGGATTCTCCCTCACACACGCGGCTGCGAATTCCCGCTGGGGCCGCATCACCGTCGTCGAGCGCGAGCCGGCGATCGTCGACTGGCATCGCGAGGGCCCACTGTCCGAACTGTCACGGTTCGCGCTCGCCGATCCGCGCACGGAGATTGTGGAGGCGGACCTTGTCTCGTACGTCCAGGAATCGACCGAGACGTACGACGCACTGTGCCTCGATATCGACAACGGACCCGACTGGACGGTGACGGAGGGTAATGACAATCTCTACTCACCGGTAGGTCTCGCGGCCTGTCGGGCGCGGCTCGCTCCCGGTGGCGTGCTCGCCGTGTGGTCCGCACAGCCCTCCGCAAATTTTGAAGGAACCTTGCGGAATGCCGGATTCCGGTCGGTCCGCACCGAAGAGATCCCGGTTGTCCGGGGCGTTCCGGACGTCGTACATCTCGGGGTCAGGCCTGCGTAGCCGACTCGCGGTAACTCCCCGTACGCTGACTGCCGAAACCCAGATCATTCAAGCGTCAAGCGCACACGGATGTGCGCATTCAGGGGCGGGGCGATGGAGCAGACACACACCTCCCACAACGGCAGCACGGCGACGCCGGGTGCCCAACGACGGGTCCTGGTGGTCGAGGACGACCCCACGATCGTCGACGCCATCGCCGCGCGGCTGCGTGCCGAGGGATTCCTAGTGCAAACGGCACAGGACGGTCCGGCGGCGGTCGACACGGCCGAGGCATGGCAACCGGACCTGCTGATCCTCGACATCATGCTGCCCGGCTTCGACGGGCTCGAGGTCTGCCGCCGTGTGCAGGCGCAGCGGCCGGTGCCGGTGATGATGCTCACGGCGCGCGACGACGAGACGGACATGCTCGTCGGGCTCGGCGTGGGTGCCGACGACTACATGACGAAGCCCTTCTCGATGCGGGAGCTCGCGGCGCGCGTGCACGTCCTGCTGCGGAGGGTCGAGCGCGCGGCGCTCGCGGCGGCCACGCCCAGGAGCGGCATCCTGCGGCTCGGCGAGCTGGAGATCGACCACGCACAGCGCCGGGTGCGGGTGCGCTCCGAGGACGTCCATCTGACGCCCACGGAGTTCGACCTCCTGGTCTGCCTGGCCAACACGCCCCGCGCCGTCCTCTCGCGTGAGCAGCTGCTCGCCGAGGTGTGGGACTGGGCGGACGCGTCGGGCACCCGGACCGTCGACAGCCACATCAAGGCGCTGCGCCGGAAGATCGGCGCCGAGCGGATCCGCACCGTCCACGGTGTGGGCTACGCGCTGGAGACGCCGACGCCATGACCGGCAGCGGCGGCGCATCCGACGTACGGGGCGCGGACGGGTACGAGCCCGGGCCGCCGGGCCGCCCGCCCGGCGCTCCCCCGGCCGCCCGGCCCCTCGCGGGCCACTGGGTGCAGGGCGGTCTGCGGCCGTTCTCCATCAAGACCAAGCTCGGCACGCTGGTCGTCGTCTCGGTGTTCATCACGACCGGACTGCTGATGGTCGCCGTCCGCACCCAGACCGAGCTCCGTTTCATCACGGTCTTCTCGGTCATCGCGACGCTCCTCATCACCCAGTTCGTGGCGCACTCGCTGACCGCGCCGCTCGACGAGATGAACACCGTCGCCCGCTCCATCTCGCACGGCGACTACACACGCCGGGTCCGTGGCGCCGACCGGCGCGACGAGCTGGGCGACCTGGCCGCGACCATCAACCGCATGGCCGACGACCTGGAGGCCCAGGACCAGCAGCGCAAGGAGCTCGTGGCGAACGTCTCGCACGAGCTGCGCACCCCGATCGCAGGCCTGCGCGCCGTCCTGGAGAACGTCGTGGACGGGGTCTCGGCCGCCGACCCCGAGACCATGCGCACCGCCCTGAAACAGACCGAGCGCCTGGGCCGACTGGTCGAGACGCTGCTCGACCTCTCGCGGCTCGACAACGGCGTGGTCCCGCTCAAGGCGCGCCGCTTCGAGGTGTGGCCCTATCTGTCGGGCGTCCTGAAGGAGGCCAACATGGTCGCCTCACAGCGCGCCGGCATCGCCTCGGGCTCCGGCACCCACACGCGTACGGACGTACATCTGCACCTGGACGTGTCCCCGCCCGAGCTGACCGCGCACGCGGACCCCGAGCGGATCCACCAGGTCGTGGCCAACCTCATCGACAACGCCGTGAAACACAGCCCGCCGCACGGCCGGGTGACCGTGCTCGCACGGCGCGGCCTCTATCCGGAGTCGCTCGATCTGGAGGTCCTAGACGAGGGCCCCGGCATCCCCCGCTCCGAGTGGCACCGCGTATTCGAGCGCTTCAACCGGGGCGGCCATGTGAAGGGCGCCGCGCACGGCCCCGGCAGCGACGGCGGCACCGGTCTCGGCCTCGCCATCGCCCGGTGGGCCGTGGACCTGCACGGCGGCCGGATCGGCGTGGCCGAATCGGCTCGCGGATGCCGGATCCAGGTCACTCTTCCGGGCCTGCCCCGAGCTCAAAGTTGACGTAGGGTTCGAACCGGAAGCACAAGATCGCCGTGCCATTCGTCACGGGGTGCGGGCCGATGGGCCGCACTCGTACAAGGACGTACCCAAGGTGAACCGGAACCCCGCTTGTTTCCCGCCATTTCCAGCGCCGAAACACGGCTTCCGGTGTGACTTACGCGACGGATGACCCGCCCGGTCTGCAAGTCCCGGTGTTGGAGGCGTAGCCTTTATTCCCGCTGTCCATCACCTTGTGAGAAGCGGAAGAGGGCGGTTACCGCCGTGTCGCCACAGTCCCCCAGTAACTCGAGCACCTCGACCGACCAAGAGGGGCAGGGCAAGAGCCCTGCAGCCGCTTTCGGTCCCAATGAGTGGCTCGTCGACGAGATCTATCAGCAGTACCTCCAGGACCCGAATTCGGTTGACCGAGCCTGGTGGGACTTCTTCGCCGACTACAAGCCGGGTGCCCCGGCCCAGCCGACGACCGGAGCCCCCGCACAGGGTTCCGGTCCCGGCACCGCCGGTACCGCAGCCGCGGGGGCTGCGGGCACTGCCGCGGCGCCCGCCGCTCCGGCGGCCGCAGCTCCGGCTCCGGCTCCGGCTCCGGCCAAGGCGGCTCCGGCCGCCCCGGTGGCCAAGCCCGCCGCCGCGGCGCCCGCAAAGCCGGCCGCCGCTGTCGTGAAGGCCCCTGCTCCCGCCAAGGCGCAGCCCGCGACCGGGGCCGCCGGCGGCCCCGAGTTCGTGACGCTGCGCGGCCCGAGCGCCGCCGTCGCGAAGAACATGAACGCCTCCATCGAGGTCCCCACGGCGACGTCCGTGCGCGCGGTCCCGGTGAAGCTGCTGTTCGACAACCGCATCGTCATCAACAACCACCTGAAGCGCGCCCGGGGCGGGAAGATCTCCTTCACCCACCTCATCGGCTACGCGATGGTGCAGGCCATCAAGGCCATGCCGTCGATGAACTACTCCTTCGCGGAGAAGGACGGCAAGCCGACGCTGGTCAAGCCGGAGCACGTGAACTTCGGCCTCGCCATCGACCTGGTGAAGCCCAACGGCGACCGCCAGCTGGTCGTCGCGGGCATCAAGAAGGCCGAGACGCTGAACTTCTTCGAGTTCTGGCAGGCCTACGAGGACATCGTCCGCCGCGCCCGCGACGGCAAGCTCGGCATGGACGACTTCACCGGTGTCACGGTCTCGCTGACCAACCCCGGCGGCCTCGGCACCGTCCACTCCGTGCCGCGTCTGATGCCCGGACAGTCGGTCATCATGGGCGTCGGCTCGATGGACTACCCCGCGGAGTTCCAGGGCACGTCCCAGGACACCCTGAACAAGCTCGGCATCTCGAAGGTCATGACGCTCACGTCGACCTACGACCACCGGGTCATCCAGGGCGCCGCCTCCGGCGAGTTCCTGCGCGTCGTCGCGAACCTCCTCCTCGGCGAGGGCGAGTTCTACGACGAGATCTTCAAGGCGCTGCGCATCCCCTACGAGCCGGTCCGCTGGTTCAAGGACATCGACGCCTCGCACGACGACGACGTCACGAAGGCCGCCCGCGTCTTCGAGCTGATCCACTCCTTCCGGGTCCGCGGCCACGTCATGGCCGACACCGACCCGCTGGAGTACCGCCAGCGCAAGCACCCCGACCTGGACATCGCCGAGCACGGCCTCACCCTGTGGGACCTGGAGCGCGAGTTCGCGGTCGGCGGCTTCGCCGGCAAGTCGATGATGAAGCTGCGCGACATCCTCGGCGTCCTGCGTGACTCGTACTGCCGCACCACCGGCATCGAGTACATGCACATCCAGGACCCGAAGCAGCGCAAGTGGCTCCAGGACCGCGTCGAGCGCCCGCACACCAAGCCGGAGCGCGAGGAGCAGCTGCGCATCCTGCGCCGGCTGAACGCGGCCGAGGCGTTCGAGACGTTCCTGCAGACGAAGTACGTCGGCCAGAAGCGCTTCTCCCTGGAGGGCGGCGAGTCCGTCATCCCGCTGCTCGACGCGGTCATCGACTCCGCCGCCGAGTCGCGCCTCGACGAGGTCGTCATCGGCATGGCCCACCGCGGCCGCTTGAACGTCCTGGCGAACATCGTCGGCAAGTCGTACGCGCAGATCTTCCGCGAGTTCGAGGGCAACCTCGACCCGAAGTCGATGCACGGCTCCGGCGACGTGAAGTACCACCTGGGCGCCCAGGGCACCTTCACCGGCCTGGACGGCGAGCAGATCAAGGTCTCGCTGGCCGCGAACCCGTCCCACCTGGAGACGGTCGACCCGGTCATCGAGGGCATCGTCCGCGCCAAGCAGGACATCATCAACAAGGGCGGCACGGACTTCACGGTCCTGCCGGTCGCCCTGCACGGTGACGCGGCCTTCGCGGGCCAGGGTGTGGTCGCCGAGACGCTCAACATGTCGCAGCTGCGCGGCTACCGCACGGGCGGCACGGTCCACATCGTCATCAACAACCAGGTCGGCTTCACCGCCGCCCCGGAGTCGTCGCGCTCCTCCATGTACGCCACGGACGTGGCCCGCATGATCGAGGCGCCGATCTTCCACGTGAACGGCGACGACCCCGAGGCCGTCGTCCGCGTTGCCCGACTGGCCTTCGAGTTCCGCCAGGCGTTCAACAAGGACGTCGTCATCGACCTGATCTGCTACCGCCGCCGCGGTCACAACGAGTCGGACAACCCGGCGTTCACGCAGCCGCTGATGTACGACCTGATCGACAAGAAGCGCTCGGTGCGCAAGCTCTACACCGAGTCCCTCATCGGCCGTGGCGACATCACGCTCGAAGAGGCCGAGCAGGCGCTGCAGGACTTCCAGGGCCAGCTGGAGAAGGTGTTCGCCGAGGTCCGCGAGGCCACGGCGCTTCCGGCCCAGGCCCCCGCGATCGACCCGCAGGCCGAGTTCCCGGTCGCCGTCAGCACCGCGATCTCCCAGGAGACCGTGAAGCGGATCGCCGAGTCGCAGGTCAACATCCCCGACCGCGTCACCGTCCACCCGCGTCTGCTGCCGCAGCTGCAGCGCCGCGCGGCGATGATCGAGGACGGCACGATCGACTGGGGCATGGGCGAGACGCTCGCCATCGGCTCCCTGCTCCTCGAGGGCACCCCGGTGCGCCTCTCGGGCCAGGACTCGCGCCGCGGCACGTTCGGCCAGCGCCACGCGGTCCTGATCGACCGTGAGACGGGCGAGGACTTCACCCCGCTGCTGTACCTCTCGGACGACCAGGCGCGTTACAACGTCTACGACTCCCTGCTCTCCGAGTACGCGGTCATGGGCTTCGAGTACGGCTACTCGCTGGCCCGTCCCGAGTCGCTCGTGATGTGGGAGGCGCAGTTCGGCGACTTCGTCAACGGCGCGCAGACGGTGGTGGACGAGTACATCTCGGCCGCCGAGCAGAAGTGGGGCCAGACCTCCGGCGTCACGCTGCTCCTGCCGCACGGCTACGAGGGCCAGGGCCCGGACCACTCGTCCGCCCGCCCGGAGCGCTTCCTCCAGCTGTGCGCGCAGAACAACATGACGGTCGCCATGCCGACGCTCCCGTCGAACTACTTCCACCTCCTGCGGTGGCAGGTGCACAACCCGCACCACAAGCCGCTGGTGGTCTTCACACCGAAGTCGATGCTGCGCCTCAAGGCCGCCGCGTCGAAGGCGGAGGAGTTCACGACGGGCGGCTTCCGTCCCGTCATCGGCGACAGCTCGGTGGACCCGGCCGCGGTCCGCAAGGTCGTCTTCTGCGCGGGCAAGGTCTACTACGACATCGAGGCCGAGCGTCAGAAGCGCGGCGTGACGGACACGGCGGTCATCCGCATCGAGCGCCTGTACCCGCTGCCGGGTGCCGAGCTCCAGGCGGAGATCTCCAAGTACCCGAACGCGGAGAAGTACCTGTGGGCCCAGGAGGAGCCGGCGAACCAGGGCGCATGGCCCTTCATCGCCCTCAACCTGATCGACCACCTGGACCTGGCGGTCGGCGCCGACGTCCCGCACGGTGAGCGCCTGCGCCGCATCTCGCGGCCGCACGGCTCGTCCCCGGCGGTCGGCTCGGCGAAGCGTCACCAGGCGGAGCAGGAGCAGCTGGTGCACGAGGTCTTCGAGGCCTGAGCAGCCTGACCTCGTACGTACGATTGTGGGGCCCGGAACGTCGTTCCGGGCCCCACGTCCGTATCACCCCAGGAGCGACTGGCCCATGTACTTCACCGACCGCGGCATCGAGGAACTGGAGAAGCGGCGCGGCGAGGAGGAGGTCACCCTCGAGTGGCTCGCCGAGCAGCTGCGCACGTTCGTCGACCTGAACCCGGATTTCGAGGTGCCGGTCGAGCGGCTGGCGACATGGCTGGCACGGCTCGACGACGAGGATGACGACGAGTAGCAGGTCCCGTCCCGGGAGCAGGCCTCAGTCCCAGGCGCGCAGCCGGTCGTAGGCGAGGCCGAGCGCGCCGTGTACGACGAGGAGCGCGCCCGCGACCGCCCAGCCGGTGCCGCGCCGGCGCAGGCCCCACACGGTGAGCGGGATGCCCACGGCGAGCTGGCCCGCCGCCGCTGTGCGCGCCTTGGGGCCGCGCAGCCAGGGTCCGATGGCGCTGCGTTCGACGACGTCGAGTTCCGCGCGGACGGCGTCGCGCCAGCCGGACCACTCGATGTGTTCGGCGCCGGGCTGCACCCGCGCGACCTCGCGCAGCCGGTCGGCGGGCTCGCCGGGGGTCAGGCCTGTAGGGAGAACCAGCCCCGCGCGCGTGAGGACGGCGAGCAGGCCGAGCAGACGGGCACGGGCGTCCGCCCCGCTGTCGGACCGTGTGAGTTCCTCCAGGGACTGCATGTCCAGGACCGGGTCGAGGCCGAGGCGCGCGGCGAACGTGCGCATCGCTTCGTCCTCGCCGACGGGTGTGCCGTTCGCCAGCCATACGTAGCCGACGGGGCGGCGGAACCCCGAGGCGAGGGTGTAGCCGCTGTGTTCGGCGTCCCACCACAGGGCGAGCACCGGCCAGGGGACGCTGACGGCGAGGGCCGCGGCCCAGCCCGCGAGGACACTGTCGACCCGTTCGCCGCCGTGCAGCCAGGGCTTGCCCTCGGGGACCAGGACGCTCCAGTCGGGTCCCGCCTGGGCGAGGAGCACGCGTTCGCGCAGGAGCTGGGCGGCGGGCCCGACCGTGGCGGGGTCGGCGCGGCACAGCAGCATCGCTCCCGCGGCCCTGGCCTGCGGGGCGGGGATGCCGGCGGAGTCGGCGGTGGCGTCGGGCGGCATGCACACAACGCTAGGTCAGTTTGTGCGGTTTGGCCCATGAATACCCTGTGCGGGGTGGCCCGTGCGACGGAATCCAGTCGCGACTGTCTTGACTTTCCGTATCCGCGATATATCGTGTCTCGCAAGGGTGCGATACAACGCGTCCGCTCCCGATCCGTCCCGCCGAGGAGGTCGCACCATGCCCGAGTGGTCCGTGGCAGAGCCCCACAAGCTCGCCTTCGACGAGCCCGTGACGACGCTCCACGTACGCATCGTCAACGGAACGGTGAACGTCGTGGGCACCGACGAAGGTTCCGCCCGCCTGGAGGTGTCCGGGATCGAGGGCCCACCGCTGCAGGTGACCCTGACGGACGGCGTGCTGACCGTCGCGTACGACGATCTGCCCTGGAAGGGCTTCCTCAAGTGGCTCGACCCCAAGGGCTGGCGCCGCAGCGCGGTCGTGTCCCTGACGGTCCCGGCCCGTACCGGAGTCGAGGTCGGCGTCGTCGGCGCCGGCGCGGTCGTGTCCGGGATACAGGGGCGTACGGAGGTCAAGGGCGTCACCGGCGACACGACACTGGTCGGCGTCGCGGGCGATGTGCGTACGGACACCGTCTCCGGGAATGTCGAGGCCCAGGCTGTGACAGGGGATCTGCGCTTCAACTCCGTCTCCGGGGACCTGACCGTCGTCGAGGGCGCCGGCCCCTCCGTGCGGGCCGACTCGGTGAGCGGCTCGATGATCGTGGACCTCGACCCGGCCGACCGGGCGACAGATGTGAACCTGACGAGCGTCTCGGGCGAGATCGCGATCCGCCTCCCGCACCCCGCCGACGCGGAGGTCGAGGCGAACACGGCGAGCGGATCCGTGTCGAACGCCTTCGAGGATCTGCGGGTCGGCGGCCACTGGGGCGCCAAGAGCATCACGGGCAGACTCGGCACGGGCCGCGGAAAGCTGAAGGCGACGACGGTCTCCGGATCGATCGCGCTCCTGCGGCGACCTCCGGCGGAGGACGACGCCCATACCCCCGCCGCCGACTCCCCCACCGCCCCTGACGCCGCCGCCGGCGGCCCGGCCGACAAGAAGGTGCTCTGACATGCCCCCCGTCTTCGCCCACGGCCGCCTGCGCCTGTACCTCCTGAAGCTGCTCGACGAGGCCCCGCGCCACGGGTACGAGGTGATCAGGCTCCTGGAGGAGCGCTTCCAGGGCCTGTACGCGCCCTCGGCGGGCACGGTGTACCCGCGCCTGGCGAAGCTGGAGGCCGAAGGCCTGGTCACGCACACCACGGAGGGCGGCAGAAAGGTCTACTCGATCACCGACGCGGGCCGCGCCGAGCTGGCCGACCGCAGCGGTGAACTGGCCGACCTGGAGCTGGAGATCCGCGAGTCCGTCGCGGAGCTCGCCGCCGAGATCCGGGACGACGTGCGGGGCGCGGCGGGCGATCTGCGCCGCGAGATGCGGGCGGCCGCCTCGGAGGCGAGGAACGGGTCGGGGACGACCACGGGCAAGAGCGAGCGGCCGGGCCCGTTCGGTGACCTCCAGGACTTCGGGGACAAGGAGGCGTGGCGCGCGGCCAAGGAGGAGCTGCGCCGCGCCCGGCAGGAGTGGAAGGAGCAGGCGCGGCGCGCGAAGGACGAGAGCCGCCGGGCCCGCGAGGAGGCCCAGCGGGCGCGCCGGCAGGCCAAGGAGGCGCAGGAGCAGGCTCGCGAGCAGGCGCAGGAGCAGGTCGAGCGTCTGGCGAAGCGGGTGCAGGACCAGGTCCAGGACCACTTCGCGCAGGGCGACTGGCCCACGGGGGTCCGGGAGGGCCTGACCGAACTGGCCAAGGAGTTCGGCGACTTCGGCAAGTACTTCGGCAAGGAGACGGGCGGCGCGGCCCGTTCGGACGCCGCCGGGCCCGAGGTGCGGGTCACCCATGACGACATCCCCGCGGAGTATCTGCCGTCGTGGAGCCACGAGGACTCGACCGGCGACCCGGCCCGTGATCTGGACCGCCTCCTCGACCGCTTCCGCGACGACATCCGCGACACGGCCAGGGACCACGGGGTGACGGAGGATCAATTCCGCGAGGCCCGGCGCTGGTTGTCGGAGGCGGCGGCGCACATCGGGGCGTCCCTGCGGACACCCAAGGGCTGACCCGCACGACGGCCGGGGGCGGGGAGGGTCGAGGGGCGCTGCCCCTCGACCCTCACAGGTCCGACAAGGTCAGACAAGGTGCGGCTGGGTCAGACCGTCAGCACGATCTTGCCGAACTGACCGCCGGCCTCCATCCGCTCGAAGCCCTCGCGGGCGCGGTCCAGCGGGAGAGTCTCGTCGATCACGGGGCGCACGCCGGTGGCCGCGCAGAACGACAGCAGGTCCTCCAGCTCGTCCTTCGAGCCCATCGTCGAGCCGACGATCTTCAGCTCCAGGAAGAAGACGCGGGTCAGCTCAGCGTGCGAGGGACGGTCGCCGCTGGTGGCGCCGGAGATGACGACCGTGCCGCCGGGCTTGAGCGACTTGATGGAGTGCGACCAGGTGGCCGCGCCGACCGTCTCGATGACGGCGTCCACGCGCTGCGGCAGCCGCGCACCCGACTCCACGGCCTCGACGGCGCCGAGCTCCAGGGCGCGCTTGCGCTTGGCCTCGTCGCGGCTGGTCGCGAAGACCTTGAGACCGGCCGCCTTGCCGAGGACGATCGCGGCCGTGGCGACCCCGCCGCCGGCGCCCTGCACGAGCACGGAGTCACCGGGCCGCACACCGGCGTTGGTGAACAGCATCCGGTACGCCGTCAGCCACGCGGTCGGCAGGCAGGCCGCCTCCTCGAAGCTGAGCTCCTTGGGCTTGGGCAGTACGTTCCACTCGGGCACGGTCACCTGCTCGGCGAAGGTGCCCTGGTACTTCTCGGTGAGGATGGACCGGCCCTCCCGGGGCCCGACCCCGTAACCGGCCTGGCCGATGACGGAGTGCAGGACGACCTCGTTGCCGTCCTGGTCGATCCCGGCGGCGTCGCAGCCGAGGATCATCGGGAGCTTGTCCTCACCGAGCCCGACCCCGCGCAGGGACCACAGGTCATGGTGGTTGAGGGAGGCGGCCTTGACGTTCACGGTCGTCCAGCCGGGGCGGGCCTCGGGGGCCGGGCGATCCCCCAACTCAAGGCCGTTCAGCGGCTGGTCACGGTCGATTCGGGCGGCGTAGGCAGCGAACATGACCTTGACCCTAGGTCCGCCGGGTGCCGTGCGGAACACCGTAGGGCTGTGACACGCGCCGCGCCCCGTGTCCCACGGAGTCGATCCGTGGCGCACGGGGCGCGGTCGGGGCCTGCGGCGTGGTCAGCGTCGGGCGACGCCCTCGGCGCGCGCGGCGGCGGCGACGGCCGCGGTCACCGCGGGAGCGACCCGCTCGTCGAACGGCGAGGGGATGACGTACCCGGCGTCCAGGTCGTCACCGACCACGTCGGCGAGCGCGTCCGCAGCCGCGATCTTCATGCCCTCGGTGATCCGCGACGCCCGCACCTGGAGCGCACCGGCGAAGATGCCGGGGAAGGCGAGGACGTTGTTGATCTGGTTCGGGTAGTCGGAGCGCCCGGTCGCGACGACCGCCGCGTACTTGTGGGCCACGTCCGGGTGAACCTCGGGGTTCGGGTTGGCCATCGCGAAGACGAAGGCGCCGGGCGCCATCGAGGCGACCGCGGGCTCCGGGACCGTACCGCCGGAGACGCCGATGAAGACGTCCGCGCCGGCGAGCGCGGTCTCGAGCGAACCCGTGATGTTGGCCTTGTTGGTGAGCTCGGCCAGCTCGCGCTTGACGTCCGTGAGGTCCTCGCGGTCCCGGCTGACGATGCCCTTGCGGTCCGCGACCGCCACGTCGCCGAGCCCCGCCTCGAGGAGGAACTTGGCGATGGCGACACCGGCCGCACCGGCGCCCGAGATCACGGCGCGCAGCTCGCCGAGCGTGCGCCCGCTGAGCTTGGCCGCGTTCTTCAGCGCCGCCAGCGTGACCACGGCGGTGCCGTGCTGGTCGTCGTGGAAGACCGGGATGTCGAGCCGCTCCTGGAGCCTGCGCTCGATCTCGAAGCAGCGCGGCGCCGAGATATCCTCGAGGTTCACACCGCCGAACGAGGGAGCGAGGCGGACGACGGTCTCGATGATCTCGTCCGTGTCGGTCGTGCCGAGCGCGATCGGCACCGCGTCGACGCCGCCGAACTGCTTGAACAGGATCGCTTTGCCCTCCATCACCGGGAGGGACGCCTCGGGACCGATGTCCCCGAGGCCGAGCACCGCGGTGCCGTCGGTGACGACGGCAACGACGGACGACTTCCACGTGTAGTCGTGGACGAGCTCGGGATTCTCCGCGATCGCGGAGCAGACCTTCGCGACGCCCGGCGTGTACGCCAGGGACAGGTCGTCCTTGTTACGCACCGGCACGGTGGCCTGCACGGCCATCTTGCCGCCGCGGTGCAGTGCGAAGGCCGGATCGAAGGGCTCTTCGGCGCTTTCGTTGCCGGTATGCGCCGGGCCCGCACTGGCCTGGCCGGAACCGGCGTCGCTGCGAGGATTGACGATCTCCGCTGCCACTTGTATGACCCCTTAAGTCTTAATCATCAGTTGAGGGTGGGTCCGCTCCTGGTTGAGGAACGGGCGGGCACCGCGTATGACCCAGATGTCGGGTGTCTTGCACTCGTACGGGTCGGTACGCGATGGGCGCGCCGCACGCGCGCCCTGAGCCCCGGATGAGGGGTGTAAAGAACCTTCTTACCTGACGGACGCCACCCCGGACGAGTCCATTTGTGATCGATCACAGCGCGGTGACATGACTCATAGCCAAGGATCCGGATATTAGGGGCCGGACCTCAAGTCGAGCTCAAAGCCGATGGGGCGTCGCCCACATGGTGAGACGCGAACCGTGGGGCCGCAGATCTTCCGGCCTGACGGCGCTGTCGCCGCAGATATTCGCTCACCCGTTGGGGCGATGTACCGACCTGTCGGGGTCCGGGAGCGGTACGGGGGTAACCCGTTATCCGATTTTGACATAACAAGGGCCCTGAATGGCCCGATCCGAATGGCAAGATGCCGTAATCACACGAGGTCGCGACACTCGAAGGTGTGTGCCGGATCTCTGCATCGGCTACTCCCTCACCCTGCCGGAGGAACCAGAAATGACCGCAAGCACCACCCGTCGTTCGACCGCTGCGAAGTCCGCGAAGTCCCGGATTGCCGTGGTCGGCGCGATCGCGGTCGCCGGCACTCTGCTGCTGTCCGGCTGCGGTGACCAGACCAAGGACAAGAGCGCGCCCGCCGACTCCACCAAGGGCGCCCCGCTCGCGAACAAGCTCCCCAAGGAGATCCGCGACAAGGGCGTCATCACGGTCGGTTCCGACATCGCGTACGCGCCGGTCGAGTTCAAGGACAAGTCCGGCAACACGGCGGGCATCGACCCCGACCTCGCGGCCGCCATGGGCAAGCAGCTCGGCGTGAAGTTCGAGTTCCAGAACGGCACGTTCGACACCCTCATCACGGGTCTGCGCTCCAAGCGCTACGACATCGCGATGTCTGCCATGACGGACACCAAGGACCGGCAGAACGGTGTCGACTCCGACACCGGCAAGAAGGTCGGCGAGGGCGTCGACTTCGTGGACTACTTCGACGCGGGCGTCTCGATCTACACGCCGAAGGGCAAGACCCAGGGCATCAAGACCTGGGACGACCTGTGCGGCAAGAAGATCGTCGTCCAGCGCGGCACGGTCTCGCACGACCTGGCCAAGGCGCAGGCCAAGAAGTGCCCGGCCGGCAAGAAGCTCGCCATCGAGTCGTTCGACGACGACCAGCAGGCCCAGACCCGGCTGCGCGCGGGCGGCGCGGACGCCGGCTCCTCCGACTTCCCGGTCGCCGCGTACGCGGTGAAGACCTCGGGCGGCGGCAAGGACTTCGAGATCGTCGGTGACCAGGTCGAGGCCGCCCCGTACGGCATCGCCGTCGCCAAGGGCAACACCCAGCTGCGGGACGCCCTGAGTGCGGCGCTCGACGCCGTCATCAAGAACGGCGAGTACGAGAAGATCATCGCCAAGTGGGGCGTCGAGGCCGGCGCGGTCAAGGAAGCCACCGTCAACGGCGGCAAGTGACCGCGTCCCTTTCGTCACCCAGCCGTTTGAAAGGCAACACCCGTGTCTGTTGACATCGACAAGACGGACGGGCCCGAGGACGTCCCGCCGCCGCCCAAGGCGGGCCCCGAGGCCATCAAGGCGATCCCGGTCCGGCACTACGGCCGCTATGTGGCCGCCGTCGTCGCGATCGCCGCGCTCGCGGCGATCATCTACGCGTTCGCCCAGGGCAAGATCAACTGGGGTGCGATCCCGGACTACTTCTTCGACGACCGCATCCTCAGGGGCGTCGGCCAGACCCTGCTGCTGACCGTGATCTCCATGGTCATCGGTGTGGCCGGCGGCATCCTGCTCGCCGTGATGCGCCTCTCGCGCAACCCGGTGACGTCGTCGATCGCCTGGTTCTACATCTGGTTCTTCCGCGGTACGCCGGTCCTGGTCCAGCTGTTCGTCTGGTTCAACCTGGGCCTGGTCTTCGAGTACATCAACCTCGGCCCGATCTACAAGGACTACTGGTCCTCGTTCATGACGCCGTTCCTGACGGCGCTGCTCGGACTCGGCCTGAACGAGGCCGCGTACATGGCGGAGATCTGCCGCGCCGGCCTGCTCTCGGTCGACGAGGGCCAAACCGAGGCCTCGCACGCCCTCGGCATGAGCCACTCCAAGACCCTGCGCCGGATCGTGATCCCGCAGGCGATGCGAGTGATCGTGCCGCCCACGGGCAACGAGGTCATCAACATGCTGAAGACGACCTCGCTGGTGTCGGCGGTGCAGTTCTACGAACTCTTCCGCTACGCCCAGGACATCGGCCAGACCTCCGGCGCGCCGGTGGAGATGTACTTCCTGGCCGCTGCCTGGTACCTGGTGATGACGTCGGTCCTGAGCGTCGGCCAGTACTACCTGGAGCGCTACTACGCCCGCGGTTCCAGCCGCTCGCTTCCTCCGACGCCGTTCCAGAAGATCAAGGCGAACCTGCTGTCGCTCTCGAACCGTAAGGGGGTCACGGCATGACCGCCATGGTGAAGTCCGAAGGCGTCCACAAGTCCTTCGGCCACGTCGAGGTCCTCAAGGGCATCGACCTCGAGGTCAAGGAGGGCGAGGTCTTCTGCCTCATCGGCCCCTCCGGCTCCGGCAAGTCGACCTTCCTGCGGTGCATCAACCACCTGGAGAAGATCAACGCCGGCCGGCTCTACGTCGACGGCGAACTGGTCGGCTACCGGCAGAAGGGCGACAAGCTCTACGAGCTGAAGGACAGCGAGGTCGCGCTCAAGCGCCGGGACATCGGCATGGTGTTCCAGCGCTTCAACCTCTTCCCGCACCTGACGGCTCTCGAGAACGTCATGGAGGCGCCGGTCCAGGTCAAGCGCCAGTCCCGGGCGCAGGCGCGGCAGCGGGCGGGCGAGCTCCTGGAGCGCGTGGGTCTCGCCGACAAGGCGGGGAACTACCCCTCGCAGCTCTCCGGCGGCCAGCAGCAGCGCGTGGCGATCGCCCGTGCGCTGGCGATGGACCCGAAGCTGATGCTCTTCGACGAGCCGACATCGGCCCTCGACCCCGAGCTCGTCGGCGACGTCCTCGACGTGATGCGTGACCTCGCCGAGTCCGGCATGACGATGATCGTCGTGACGCACGAGATGGGCTTCGCGCGCGAGGTCGGCGACAGCCTCGTCTTCATGGACGGCGGCGTGGTCGTCGAGTCGGGCCACCCGCGCGACGTCCTGACGAACCCGCAGCACGAGCGCACGCAGTCCTTCCTGTCGAAGGTGCTGTAGCTCCGCGTACGCGGAAGGAGGGGGCGGTACGGACACCATGTCCGCACCGCCCCCTCCTGTATGCGCGGATGCGCAGGGCTACTTGACCGCGAGCACCAGTGCGTCCGAGGGCGAGCGCCACACCGGGCGGGCCTCGGCGAACCCGGCGGCGCGCAGGGTGCGGGCGTGCCAGTCGGCCGACGGGGTCTCGCCGTCGGCGTGCTCCCCGTAGATCTCGAAGCGCTTCGCGGTGGGTCCGGCGAGTACCGGGTCCTTGGCGGCGAGGGCCCACCACTCGGCCCAGTCGAGCGCGCCGGAGGCCTTGGCGCGGTCCATCTGCGCGTGGCGGTGGGCGCGCTCGGCGGCGTTGATCCGGGGCGTGGTGTCGTCGATCATGTGGTCGGCGTTCATGAAGACACCGCCGTCGCGGACGAGGCCGGCGATCTGTCCGTAGAGGGTGGCGAGCGGTTCGTTGTGCAGCCAGTGCAGGGCGGTGGCGGTGAGGACCGCGTCGTACGAGGTGTGCGGCAGCCGCGCGGCCCAGTGCGGGTCCTTGAGGTCGGCGGTCACGAAGGTGACGCGGTCGTCGCCCGCGAAGGTGCCCTCGGCGATGGCGAGCAGCGCGGGGTCGAGGTCGACGCCGACACTGGTGGCTCCGGGGAACCTCTTCAGGAGCCGGTCCGTAATACTTCCCGTACCGCACGCGAGGTCGAGCACGCGCGGCGTGGGCCCGGCGAAGGCCTCCACCATGTCGAGCATGACCCGCAGCCGCTCCTCGCGGTCGGGCATGTACCACTCCTGCTGCCGGTCCCAGCTGTCCTGCCAGGCGCGCCAGTCGGCGGTGACTCCGGCGGTTTCCGTAGATCCCGTCATCGAGAACCCTCCCGTACGTAATACCCTCGAAGCAAGAGCAGCTATTACTCCCGTCACTGACGAAGATAGACCGCCCCGGTAAGGACTACAAGTGGAACTGGCCTATTACTCGGACTACGCCGTACGTCTGGTCAACAGCGAGGAGCCGGGGCGAGGCAAGGACTCCCTGACCACGGTCGAAGCCGTGCGCGACCTGTTCGGCGCGAACCAGTCGGCGGCCCGGCGCGCCACGGACGCCGACCTGACCCGCTTCCGCGGCGTACGGGCGCGCCTGCGCTCGGTGTTCGAGGCGGCGGACGGCGGCGACGAGACGCTCGCGGTCGACCTGCTGAACTCGCTCCTCCTGGAGTTCCCGGTGAGCCCGCAGATCTCCGGGCACGACCACCGGGACGACGACGACCGCCCGTTGTGGCACATGCACCTCGCGGACCACCCGTCGAACGCGACAGCGGGATACGCGGCCATCGCCGCGATGGGCCTCGCCTTCCACCTCACGGAGTACGGCGTGGACCGCCTCGGCCTGTGCGAGGCGTCGCCGTGCCGCAACGCCTACCTGGACACGTCGACGAACCGCTCCCGGCGCTACTGCTCGGACCGCTGCGCGACCCGCGCCAACGTCGCCGCCTACCGCGCCCGCAAGCGCGCCGAGGCGGACCGGTCGGACAGCACGGGGCGCAGCGCCGAGAAGGCCCACGAGGCCACGGCCACCACGGACCGCTGACGCTCGCCCTCCACCCACGGCTTGCGGCGGCGCAGGCGCCCGCGCACCTTGGCGAGCACGAGGTCGTCGGGCACCGCCCCGTACACCTCGCTGTCGCCGCCGGCGTCGGGGTTGTCGCCGAGCACCCACCAACCCCCTTCCCGCCGCCCGGAGATCCGCTTCACCACGAGCAGATCCTGCTGGAAGGGGTGGCGCAGGATGACCACGTCCCCCGGCCGTACCCGGGTGCCGTGCTGCACGAGCATCCAGTCGCCGGGATACAGCGTGGGCACCATGGACGGCCCGTCCACCTCGATGATTTGAAACGGCACCCTGGCCTCCCGCGTCTCCTTTGCCGTCTCAGGCATCAGACATCCTCCCCGGTTCCGCCCGCCGGACCTCCGGTCCCATCCTCCATCAGTCCCGGTCCGGCCCTGGACTTTTGCCCTAAGCCCATGGGGGCACCCGAGAAAACCCCTCTGCCACGGAGTAATGTCCCACCTGAGAAGACGATCACGAGGAAGGACAGCTACATGCTTTCCCGCCTGTTTGCCCCCAAGGTGAAGGCCAGCGCGCACTGCGACCTGCCCTGCGGCGTGTACGACCCGGCCCAGGCCCGCATCGAGGCGGAGTCGGTCAAGGCCGTCCAGGACAAGATGGCCGCCAACGACGACGCACAGTTCCAGACGCGCGCCATCATCATCAAGGAGCAGCGCGCCGAGCTCGCCAAGCACCACGTGTCGGTGCTGTGGAGCGACTACTTCAAGCCCCCGCACTTCGAGAAGTACCCGGAGCTCAGCCAGCTGGTCAACGACACCCTGAAGGCCCTCTCGGCCGCCAAGGCGTCGAGCGACCCGGCGACGGGCCAGAAGGCTCTGGACTACATCGCCCAGATCGACAAGATCTTCTGGGAGACGAAGAAGGCCTGACGCCTTCGCGTCACCTGTCCGACAGCACCCGGCGTCCGCGCGGAGCCGGGTGCTGTCGGCGTCTTCGGCCCGCTCGGGTAACGTCGCCCGGATGGACCACTCGCGTCGCCCCCGCATCCTCTACGTCACCGATCTCGCGTACCCGGCCCGTGGCCGCCGCTACTGCGACGAGGACATAGCCCTCTCGGCGCGGCTGCGCGAGGACTTCGACGTGGCGCTGTGCCATCCGCTGGACGCCGCCGCGCTGATGGACGGCTTCGACGCGGTCGTCGTGCGTAACAGCGGGCCCGTGCTGCACTATCAGGCCGCCTACGACGCGTTCCGTGAGCAGGCGCTCGCGCGCGGGGTACGGGTCTACAACGCGCTGTCCGGGAAGGCCGACATGGCGGGTAAGGGGTATCTGCTCGACCTGACCACCGCCGGGTATCCCGTCATCCCGACCGTCGCCCGCGCCGCCGATCTCCCTCTGCTGCCCGAGGCGGACGAGTACGTGGTCAAGCCGCTGCTCGGCGCCGACTCCATCGGTCTCGCGTTCGTCGGCCGCGAGGCGCTGCCCGGCCTGGAGTTCGACGGCGTCCTCGTCCAGCCGCGGATCCGCTTCCGGTACGAGGTGTCGTTCTACTTCGTCGACCGCACGCTCCAGTACGCCCTGTACGCGCCCCGGCCGGACGAGCGGTGGGTCCTCGAACCGTACGAACCCACCGACGCGGACCGGGAGTTCGCGCAGAAGTTCGTCGACTGGAACACCATCGGTCACGGCATCCAGCGCGTGGACGCGTGCCGCACGCCGGAGGGCGAGCTGCTCCTGGTCGAGCTGGAGGACCTCAATCCGTATCTGTCCCTGGATCTGGTCGACGCGGGCACACGGGACGCGTTCGTGGCGGCGATGGCGGACTCGCTGCGGGGGCTACTGGCCGACGGGGTCTGAGGAGGACGGCCGGCTGAAGCGGAGCTTGTCCTTCTCGCGGGCGCCCAGGCGCCGGTAGAAGCGGATCGCCCCGTCGTTCCAGACCGGCGTCTGCCACTGGATCTCGGCGATCCCGAGTGCTCGGGCCTCCGCCGCCACGGCGTCCATGAGGAGCGGTCCGAGGCCGAGTCCGCGGTGGCCGGGGCGGAGGTACAGACAGTCCATGTGGAGGTACTCGCACCCGTCCCAGGTGGAGATCGCGGGCTCGCAGGTCGCGTAGCCGACGAGCGTGCCGTCGGCGGGCTCCGCGACCAGGCAGCGCAGGCGGGGCGTGGCGGTGGTGAACAGGAGCGTGTGCAGGCGGTCGGCGAGGCCGGGCGCCGGGGGGTCCGCCTTCTCGTATGCGGCGTGCTCCGCGGCGAGCCGGGCCACTTGGGGCAGGTCGCCGGGTCGGGCGTGCCGCACGCTCACCTGTGCGTCGGTCACCGGGCGTCCTCCTTCGTGACGTCCGCGGACCAGTCGGCGAGGCGGTCCGCGAGGGGGCCTGGGCCGTCGAGGACGTGGCGGGTGAACGCGGTGCGCTCATGGGCGAGTACGGCCGCCTCCCGGACGCAGGGGGCGAGGCCGGTGCGGCCGGGCCGTAGCAGTTCCGGGTGGCCCGCGGGTCCGGTGAAGACCGCGAGGTCGGACATGTGGCCCTCGATCCAGGTGTGGACGAGGACGTAGTCGCCGTCTCCCCCGGCGTGCAGCAGGACCATGGCGAGGCCCAACGAGCCCCGGACGGCGCCGAGCGTCAGGTGGGCGCCGACGAGCGGCATGACCGCGGCGACGTCCCGCTCCGTCACCGCGCGCCCCGGCGCCTCGATGGCGTACGTCTTGACGAGGTGACCGCCGTGCTCACCGCTGCCCAACGGGCGTACGGCGCGCGCGTGGTGGCCGTCGGCGAGGGCGAGGAGCGCGTCCTGGTCGACGGCCACCGGGAGGGCCGGTGCTGCGGCTGTGTTCTCCGTGTGGTCGGACATGGCCCCATCATGCAGGGCCGAGGGCTCAGGCGTCCGCCCTGTCACGCGGTCGCCGGGGCGCGAGGAACAGCGCGGCGAGCGCCGAACCCGCGGCCACCAGGAGGGAGTTGACGAGTACGGCCGTGGAGACTCCGGACAGCACCGCGTCCGGACCGATCGCCCCGCCCATGCGGGCCGTGGCGATCGCGCTCATCACCGGGATGCCCAGGGTGATACCGACCTGCTGGGTCATGGTCGCGAGGCCGGTGGCGAGGCCCTGCTCCTCGTCGGGCAGCCCGGACGTGGCCGTCACCATGAAGCCGACGATCACCAGCATGTTGCCGACGCCCCCGACGAACGTGGCCGCGAGGAGCAGCCAGATCCAGGCCCCCGACGTGCCGAGCGCCACCAGGGCGAGCGTCGCGACGGCCTGGACGGCGCCGCCGACGACGATCGTGGTCCGGTTGCCGAGGCGTCCGACGGCGCGGCCGCCGAGCGTGCCGCCGATCACGGTGCCGAGCCCGAGGACGCCGAAGGCGAGCCCGGTCGCGAGCGGCGAGTAGCCGAGGACTTCCTGGAGGTAGAGCGTGAGCAGGAAGACGAGGGACGTCTCGGTGACGAAGGCGATGAGCCCGGCCGCGTTGCCCCAGATCACGGTGCGTCGCTTGAGGACGTGGAGCGGGACGAGGGGCGCGGCGGCCCGCTTCTCGACGAACCGGAAGGCGACGAGGAGCGCGGCTCCGGAAAGGAGCGCGGCCAGGGTCGCGGGGGCGCCCCAGCCGGTCTCGCCGGCCTGCGTGAGCCCGTAGACGAGGAGCAGGAGTCCGCCGGTGACGGTCGCGGCGCCCGGTACGTCGAGGCGCGGGCGGCGGTCCGGGCGCGAGTCGGTGATGACGGACGGGGCGAGGGCGAGGACGAGGGCGGCGACGGGGACGTTGACGAAGAAGGCCCAGCGCCAGGAGAGCAGGTCGGTGAGGAGCCCGCCGAGGATGGCACCCGCGGTGAACCCGGCGGACATCAGGGCGCCGTTGAGGCCGAGGGCGCGTTCGCGCAGCGGCCCCTCCTTGAAGGCGGTGGTCAGGAGGGCGAGTCCGGCCGGGGTGACGGCCGCGGTCGCGAGTCCCTGCAACACCCGCGCCACGAGCAGGACTTCGGGCGAGGTGGCGAGGCCGCCCAGGAAGGACGAGGCGCCGAGGACCGCCATGCCGGCGAGGAACAGCCGCTTGCGGCCCACGAGGTCGGCCACGCGGCCGAAGAGGAGCGTGAACCCGGCGGCGGCGAGCGCGAACGCCGTGGCGATCCACTGGAGACGGGAGAGCGAGAAGCCGAGCCCCTCGCCGACGACGGGCAGCGCGACGTTCAGGATCGAGAAGTCCACGGCGATCATGAACTGGGCGCCGAGGAGGAGGGTGAGGACGAGCTTCTGGCGGGCCGTCATACGCGGGGAGGGTGCGACGGCCGGGGCGGGGGCGGTCTGCGTGGGCGCCGACATGGGGCACTCCTTAAATGGTTCTACGTTCCCGTTAAGGCATGCCAAACGTAGCAGAGCGGAGAGCCTAAAGGGAACTGCAGTACCGTTACGTGGTGGTGAGTACCTCGCGCATGTTGTCCCGCACCGTCTCCTGGCCCCGCCGCACCGACTCGTACGCGGACCTGTGGCGCGCGAGGTCGGCCCGCTGCTCCTCGGACAGCACGGACCACCACACCCCGGCCGTGTTGTGCTCGCGCTTGCACTCGATGTCGGCGACGGCCGTGTTCAGCTCCGGTCGCGAATGCGAGGTGTTGCCACCGTCGTCGCGCTTCCACGCCTTGTCACGGAAGGCGTCGTCGGGGGTGGCGTACCGCTTGAGCCCCTTGTCCACGACGCACTGCGACCAGGCCTTGAGCACGCGCCGCATCCGCTTGTCCTTCATAGCCGCCGTCTCCAGGACGACCTCCCGCCGCGAGACGTACGCCCACGTGCGGCGCAGGTCTCGCACACCGCGGTAGAGGCGCTTGTCCGCGCGGCCCAGGCAGCCCTCCTCTGGAACACGCCTGCCGAGGATCGTCGGCCTCCCGCCCGTCCGGTGCCCCCGGTAGACGTACGACTCGTCGACCGTCATACGACGGCCCCCGGGCTCGACATCGACGTCCCGCTCCGGGTCCCAGCCGTACCCCCAGCGCCGCGCCTTCCCCAGATCGAACTCCCCCGCGGGATCCCGGTTCACGGCCACGATGGCCAACGCGCCGGGATTCGGGCTCTTCGGGTCGCGCGGGAAGTCGGCGAAGCCGAAGTCGCGCATGCACCGCTGTGCGAGGAGGGTCCGGGCGCGCTGGAGCGTGCCGTACGCCTCGTCGTCCTCGGCGGTGAACTGGTAGCGGTGCAGAGGCAGTTCGGGCAGGTCCTTCGCCTCGCGGACGATCGGGACTCCGTCCGCCGTCCGCCGCCCGCCGGACGGCGCACCGTCGCACCCCGCCAGCAGGACCACCGCCATCGCCGCCGCGACCCCCACGGGGCCGCCCCCTCGCCGTACGCGCACCGAACCCCCTCGGCCGGCTCGCGCCGGCCCGTCCCCGTCGGGGGCGAGCCGCCCCCGGATCCGAACGTCCGTCCGACTGAAGGGCGAACCGAAGGGACCTTAGCGGACCGGCCCGCCGCCCCAGACCCGCACCTCGGTGACGGCCTCGACCGGCAACGGCCCGTAGATGTGCGGGAATTCGTCGGCACCCGGCTCCGGCGCCTCGAACCTGACCGGCGCGGACACCCGCTCGCTGTCGATGACCAGCACCACCAGCTCGTCGGGCCCGTCGTACCCGCCGTACAGGAAGTCGGCGACCCCCCGCAGCTGGTGCGCCAGCGAGCAGTGGATGAAGCCCTCCTCGGCGAGGGTCTTGCCGCGCGTGGACATCTCGTAGGCGCCGGACGCGCGGGCCGCGTCCCACAGGGAGCGCTCGGTGATGTGCAGGAGTTCGGTCATGCCCACCAACCTACGAGCTGATCGCTCGGGCCTGTGTCGCCCCTCTGCCGACGCGGCCGCCTCAGCCGAGCCGGGCCGCCCGCAGCTGGAGGTAGCGCTGCTCCGGGCGGCTGAGCGTGCCGCCCGCCGCCTCCTGATAGGCCGCCCGCGCGGCGTCGCGGTCCCCGGCCAGCTCCAGGAGGTGGCCCCGGACGGCGGCGAGCCGGTGGTGCCCGCCGAGGGCGTCCACCAGCTTGTCCGTCTCCGTCAGGCCCGCCTCGGGGCCGTGCACCATGGCGACGGCGACGGCCCGGCCGAGCGCGGCCATCGCCTCCCCCTCGGGCACGACCCGCACGAGCAGGTCGTAGAGGGCGAGAATCTGCGGCCAGTCGGTCTCCGCGGCGTCGGCCGCCTCGTCGTGCAACGCGGCGATGGCCGCCTGGAGTTGATACGGGCCGACCGGTCCGCGCGGGAGGACGAGGGCGACCAGCGCGACGCCTTCGTCGATCTCGGCGCGATCCCACAGGGTGCGGTCCTGTTCGTCGAGTCGGACCAGTTCGCCCGCCGCGTCGGTGCGGGCGGCGCGGCGGGCGTCGGTCAGCAGCATGAGGGCGAGCAGCCCCGCGACCTCGCCGTCGCCGGGCAGCAGCTCCCGCACGGCCCGGGTCAGCCGGATCGCCTCGCGGGCCAGGTCGGCGCGCTGCAACTGGGGCCCGGACGTGGCCGTATACCCCTCGTTGAAGATCAGGTAGAGGATCTGGAGCACGGCGGGCAGCCGCTCGCGCCAGTCCTCGGGCAGGCGGAACCGTACGCCTCGTACGCGCTGCTTGGCGCGGCTGATGCGCTGCGCCATCGTCGGCTCGGGGACCAGGTGGGCGCGGGCGATCTCGGCGGTCGTGAGGCCACCGACGGCGCGCAGGGTGAGGGCGACCTGGGCGGCGGGGGTCAGCTCCGGGTGGCAGCACAGGTAGAGCAGGGTGAGGGTGTCGTCCTCGGAGGGCGCGCGGCTCTCGCCGGGCGGCGGGGCCGTGAACGCGTCGCGCGGGGTGAGCGCGGCGTCCGCCTCCTCGCGCCTGCGCCGCGCGTCGTCACTGCGCAGGGTGTCGACGAGGCGGCGGGACGCGACCTTGATGAGCCAGCCGCGCGGGTTGTCGGGCACCCCGGCGTCGGGCCACTGGCGTGCGGCGGCGAGCAGGGCCTCCTGCACGGCGTCCTCGGCGGCGTCGAAGTGTCCGTAGCGGCGGACCAGCGCGCCGAGGACCTGCGGCGCCTGGCGGCGCAGCAGGTCCTCGGTCGGCGTGGTCAGCAAAGGTCGCCACCACTGTCCAGGATGGGGCGGATCACGACGGGGCGGACGGGTGCGCCCGCGGGGGCGGGACACTCGGCCACGCGCTTGGCGATCTCGGTGACGCGGTCGAGGTTCTCGCACTCGAGGATCCAGAAACCGGCGAGCAGTTCCTTCGTCTCCCCGTAGGGGCCGTCACTGATGACGGGTCGCCCCTCCGCGTCCGGCGTGACGAACCGGGTCTTCGCGGGCTCCGCCAGACCTTCGCCGGCGAGCATCTCGCCGGTCTCGGCGAGGTCGTCGTTGATCTTCTGCATGTGGGCGAACATCGTCTGGATGTCCTTCTCGCCCCAGGCCGGATTGCCCTCGGACGCCTTGCCCGCCATGGCTTCGTAGTCGAGCTGGGTGCCCGTCACCATCATCAGGTACTTCATGGCTGTGCGCTCCTTCGGCCAAGCCGCCCGCCGGGCGCGGGCGGCTTCACTGGAGACGTCGGAGCGGCAGCAGCGTTCTCGACACCGCCCGGAGAAAAATTCTAGCCGGGGAGCCCCTGCCTCTTCCTGCTGTACGTCCGCACGATCACGCCGTTGCCGAACGTCCGGTTCTCCTCCAGGGCGAACTCGCCGATCGCGAACCCGGATCCGAACATCGGCATACCCGAGCCGAACACCAGCGGGTACGTCTTGATCACCAGCTCGTCCACCTCGTCGGCGAGCACACCGGCGAGCGTCGCGCCGCCGCACAGCCAGATGCCGAACTCGCTGTCCTCCGCCTTCAGTTCGCGGACCTTGCCGACGACGTCATCGGCGACGATCTCCACGTTCGGGTCGGGGGACTTCTCGATCGAGCGCGCCGCGACGTACTCGCGCAGGTGCCCGTACGGGCTGGTCAGGCCTGCGTCGAGGCCGACCTGGTAGCTGGCCCGGCCCTGGATGACGGTGTCGAAGCGCCTGTTGGCCAGGTGCTCGAGACCGAGGATCCGCCGTCCCTCAGCCGAGATGGTCTCGGGGTACTCGGCCTTGAGGAACTCGAGGAACCCTTTGTCCACGAAGGGCATGAAGGCGTTCGCGTCTCCGTCGGGACCGCCGATGAATCCGTCGATCGACACGGCGACGAAGTACGTGAGCTTTCGCAAGTGGGTCTCTTTCCGCAGGTGACAGGGGGGTTCGGGTGGGCCGCTGTACGGGCTTCCGTGCCGGTCGCTCCACTCGAGGCCGCGACTCGAAGCCGTGACTCCGAAGCCGTGCCCCGAAGCCGTGACCCCGCTCGAACAACTGCAGTTATAGTGCTTCATCTGTAGTGGTTGCAAGAGGATTCAGGAATCCGGTTCGGCGGGCTTCCGGATCTCCGGTCAGAAGGAGCACACAGATGGCACGGAACGCGGAGCGCAGGGTGGCCCTGGTGAACGCCGCGGTGGAGGTGCTCGCGGCCGAGGGCGCGCGCGGCCTGACCTTCCGCGCGGTGGACGCGGCGGCGGCCGTCCCCACGGGCACGTCGTCGAACTACTTCACCAGCCGGGACGACCTGCTGCACCAGATCGACGCATGGCTGCACGAGCGGCTGGCCCCGGACCCGGCGGTGGTCGCGGAACTCCTTCGGCGGCCGCGGGACCGCGAGCTGGTCGCCGCGTTCATGCACGATCTGCTGGGCCGCGCCCAGCGCGACCGCACGGGCTATCTGGCCATGATGGAGATGCGTCTCGAGGCGGGGCGCAGACCCGAACTGCGGACGTCCCTCATGAAGTCGCTCCGCGGCGACCTGGACTTCGGGATCTCGTTCCACACCGAGTCCGGGCTCCCCGGCGGCGCGGAGACGGTGACCGTGCTCTACCTCGCCGCGCTGGGGCTCATCCTGGAACACCTGACGATGCCGGGGATGCTGGACGGCGCCGTGCCCGGCGTGAGCGTCCCCGAGGGGCTCATGGACCGGATCGTCCGCACGATCGTGCCGCAGGAGTAGCCGCCGCCACCCTGATGGCTGCCGGGGCTCAACTCACCTGCGGGTCCCGCCACATGGGCCACATCGTCGGCCCGTCCGGCAGCGCGATCCCGCTGCCGGTGCACGCGAAGCCGAGCCGCTCGTACAGCACACGGCTACGGTCGCTGCTCGCCTCCAGATACGACGCCACGCCCTCGCGGTCGCAGCGGTCGAGGACGGGCTCCATCAGCGCGGTGCCGAGGCCCTGGCCCTGTCGCGCCGGGTCCACGGCGATCATCCACAGGTATTCGTGCGCGCGGTCGCGCGGGTGGATCCCGGCGGTCAACCGGCCAATCTCCTCGACCCGTTCGTTGTCCGGGTCCACGGCGGCGCGCAGCTGCGCAGGGCCGTCGTCGCCCTCGTCCGGGCCGCCCGTCCCGTGCGGCCGGGAGGGCACCGACAGCCAGAGCGCGGCCGCGGCGCCGTCCTCGGTGATGTCGACATATCCCTCGCTCAGCGAGATGTCGGTGAACGCCGCCATGAGTCCGGCGTGCCTGCGGCGCCGGTGCGCAAGGCCGGGGAAGACCCAGCCGCTCACCGGGTCGTCCATGAACGCCTCGTCGAGCAGGCGCACAAGGTCCGCCCGATCGCCCTCCGTGGCCCTCCTGATCGCCACGCCCATGGCCCCGCCCCCTCACGTCGCGGCCCGCCTCAACGGGCCGTGTCCCTGCGCCGGTCGGCCGCCTCGCGCCGGCCCGCTGCAGCCTAGGCGATCGGTTCCGCACGCGTGTACGGGCCCCGCGCTCCTCCCGGAGTGCGGGGCCCGTCGTCATCTCAACTCCCTTCCCCTCCCCTGCTGATGGATTACCCCTAGTGACTACGCCGCGTCACGAACTCCGCCAGCGACAGCAGTCCGTCCGCGGCCTCCGGTGCCGGGACCGCCCTGGACAGCTGGTGCACGGCCCGGGACATCCGGTCCGCCGCGTGCAGCTGCGCCCAGTCGCGCCCCCCGGCGCGCTCGACGACCAGCGCCATGGCCTCCAGCTCCCCCTCCTTCGGCGGGCCGTCCTCCGGTCCCACCACCCCGTAGAGCGCGGCCAGTTCACCGGCTTCGGGCGTACCCGAGGCCAGCGCCGCCACCACCGGCAGCGACTTCTTGCGCACCGCGAGATCGGCGCCCGCCGCCTTGCCCGTACGGGCCGGATCCCCCCAGATCCCTATGACGTCGTCGATCAGCTGGAACGCGAGCCCGGCCTGTCTGCCGAACCCGTCGAGGGCAGCGACCTCCTCCTCTCCGGCCCCCGCGTACAGCCCCCCGACCGCGCAGGCGCAGCCGAGCAGCGCGCCCGTCTTCGCCTCCGCCATGACGAGGCACTCGTCCAGCGTGACCTGGTCCGGTTCACGCCTCTCCAGGGCGACATCGGCGACCTGGCCCTCGCACAGCTCCATCACACAGGCCGCGATCCGGACCGCCGCCGGCCGGGCCGCCGGGTGCGGGTCCTCGGCGAGCAGCCGCTGCGCGAGCGCCTGGAGCGCGTCGCCCGCCAGGATCGCGTCGGCGTCCCCGAAGACGGTCCACGCGGTCGGCCGGTGCCTGCGCGTGGTGTCCCGGTCCATGACGTCGTCGTGCAGGAGCGTGAAGTTGTGGACGAGTTCCACGGCCGCCGCCGCCCGTACCGCGAGCTCCGGAGCGCCCCCCAGCGCCCGTACCGCGGCGAGGACGAGCGCCGGCCTGATGGCCTTGCCCGCGTGCCCCGCGGCCGCGGTGCCGTCCGCCTGCTCCCACCCGAAGTGGTAGCGCGCGATGCGGCGCAGCGACGCGGGCAGGGTCTCCACGGCCCCGCGCAGCTCCGGGTCGACCTGCGCCCTGGCCTGCGCCAGGATCACCGCCGCTTCCTGGCCGACCGCGGCCACCTCTGCGTCCCGTCCGCCCGGTCCCCCTTGCTGCTGCGGCGCTATGGACTGCTTCGTCTGCGTCTTGAGCTTCAACGCCACCTGCCGATCTCGACGTTCTCCAGGACGCCGAGCGCGTCCGGCACGAGCACCGCCGCCGAGTAGTACGTCGTCACCAGGTACGAGATGATCGCCTGCTCGCTGATGCCCATGAACCGCACCGACAGGCTCGGCTCGATCTCGTCCGGGATACCCGCCTGCTGGAGGCCGATGACGCCCTGCTCCTCCTCGCCGGTACGCATGCAGATGATCGACGTCGTGCGCGCGTCGGACACGGGGATCTTGTTGCTCGGGAAGATCGGCACCCCGCGCCAGGTCGGGATGCGGTTGCCTCCCATGTCGATGGACTCCGGAACGAGCCCCCGCTTGTTGCACTCGCGCCCGAACGCCGCGATGGCACGCGGGTGGGCGAGGAACAGCTTCGATCCCCGGCGGCGGCTGAGCAGCTCGTCCATGTCGTCCGGGCTGGGCACGCCGTCGTGCGGCTGGAGCCGCTGCTCGTACTCGCAGTTGTTGAGCAGGCCGAACTCCCGGTTGTTGATGAGCTCGTGCTCCTGGCGCTCCTTCAACGCCTCGACAGTGAGCCGGAGCTGATGCTCCGTCTGGTTCATCGGCTGGTTGTACAGGTCCGCCACGCGCGAGTGGATGCGCAGGACGGTCTGGGCGACGCTCAGCTCGTACTCGCGGGGCGCCGCGTCGTAGTCGACGTACGTACCCGGGAGCACCGCCTCGCCGACGTGGCCGGCGGAGACGTCGATCTGCTTCTCGCCGAACTTGTTCGCCCGCTGCGCCGGGATGGACCGCAGCGCTCCCAGGTGCCCGGCGAGGCTCTCGGAGCGCTCCGAGACCTGCTCCAGGTCCTGGCGGGGCAGCGCGAGCACGGTGCACGCGGTCACGGCGCGCGCCGTGTACTCCCAGATGGCCTCCGGGTCGAGCAGCGCCTGCTCGCCGAAGTACGCCCCGTCGGCCAGGACCCCGAGGACCGCGTCGTCCCCGTAGGGGCCGGTGCCGACCTTCTCGACCTTGCCGTGGGCCAGCAGGAAGACCTCGTCCGCGGGGCTGCCGAACGAGGCGAGCAGCTCACCCGGCGCGTACTCCCGCTGCCGGCACCGCACCGCGAGCTCCTCGAGCACCTCCTGGTCCCCGTAGTCCCGCAGCACCGGCAGTTCGCCGAGCTCCGCGGGGATGACCCGCACCTGGTCTCCGGTCTTCACGAACGTCACGCGTCCGTCGCCGACCGAGTAGCTGAGCCGCCGGTTCACCCGGTACGTGCCGCCCTGCACGTTCACCCAGGGCAGCATCCGCAGCAGCCACCGGGAGCTGATCTCCTGCATCTGTGGCGCGGACTTGGTGGTGGTGGCCAGATTCCGCGCGGCGGATGTGCCGAGACTCTGCTGCGGCCCGGCCTGCTCCGTGCGGACTTCTTCGCCTACCGACATGGGCTATGCCTCCCGATCAAGAACTGACCTGCGGCGACAAGACTTCCAGCACGCATTGTGGCCGCGCCATTACACAAACGAGCGGGGTTGGGTGAGAGTGGACGGGGCACGATGCCCGTTTTTCCGGGTAGGGAACTTCAGGACGGCGGAACTTCAAGATCCCGGCGGGCGTTCAACCGGTACACCGAGGCACTGATGACGGGAGACAGCAATGACAGGCTTCCTGGACCGCGCCAAGGAGCAGGCGCAGCGAGGACTCACGCAGGGCAAGCAGAAGCTGGACGAGGTGCAGGCGCAGCGGGCGGGCGGCGACCTCCTGAAGAAGCTGGGCGCGACCTACTACGCGGAGCGGAAGGGCACCGGCACCCCCGAGGCGACCCAGGCCGCGCTCGGAGCCCTGGAGCACCACATCGCGGAACACGGGGACGGCTTCCTGCGGAGCTGAGGCCGCCGCACCGCCTCCCATCCGACCGCACGTAGGCACGTACGCGTGTACGCCTGCGCTCCCCCTGACCGGAACAGCCCGCGATGACCGGAACGGCTCGCACGCGATGCGAACAAGTAGTTCCGGTGGGCCGGTTCGGGTACAAGCGGCGTACGAGACGGACGCGCCCCGCTTCCGTCGCGCCCCGCGAAGGAGGCGGCATGGCCCCACCCATGTCCGCGAGCAGCTTCCTGGACGCCCTCAGGCGCGAAGGCCTGACGGTGGTCGAGGTCGGCGACTGGAGACACCACAACCGCAACCACAAGGGACCCTGGGGCCCGGTGAACGGCGTGATGATCCACCACACCGTGACGTCGGGCAGCAAGCAGACCGTCGACCTCTGCCGGAAGGGGCGCGCGGACCTGCCGGGGCCGCTGTGCCACGGCCTCATCACGAAGGACGGCCGCGTCCACCTCGTCGGCTACGGCCGGGCCAACCACGCGGGTCTCGGCGACGACGACGTGCTGCGGGCGGTCATCGCGGAGAAGGCGCTGCCCCACGACAACGAGGCGAACACGGACGGCAACCGCCACTTCTACGGCTTCGAATGCGAGAACCTCGGCGACGGCGAGGACCCCTGGCCCACCGCGCAGCTGGAGGCCATCGAGAGGGCGGCGGCCGCGGTGTGCCGCCATCACGGCTGGACGGAGCGCTCGGTGATCGGCCACCTGGAGTGGCAGCCGGGCAAGGTCGACCCGCGCGGCTTCACGATGGCCTCCATGCGAGGGCGCATCCGCGACCGGCTCAAGTAGCCGCCCTCCGCACACGGCCGCGCGGCCCGCGCCCTCCCGCTTGCACAATGAGCAGGTGACCCCGCACCTCCCGTGCCCGCCCCTGCACCCCCGGCTGCCCTCGCCGGTGGAGCCGGTCGCCGACGACCGGTTCCACCGTCACGGCGTGCGGCTCCTGCTCAAGCGCGACGACCTCATCCACCCCGACCTGCCCGGCAACAAGTGGCGCAAGCTGGCCCCGAACCTGGCAGCGGCGACCGCCGCGGGCCATGGCACGCTGCTCACGTTCGGCGGCGCCTACTCGAACCACCTGCGCGCCACGGCCGCCGCGGGCCGCCTCCTGGGCCTGCGGACCATCGGTGTCGTCCGGGGCCAGGAGCTCGCGGGGCAGCCCCTGAATGCCTCTCTCGCGCGCTGCGCGGACGACGGTATGCGCCTGCACTTCGTCGACCGGACGACGTACCGGGAGAAGCGGGATCCGGCCACGCTCGCGCGCATCCTGCGCGAGGTGGCGCCGCCCGACGGTGGCAGGGACACGCCCTACGTCGTCCCGGAGGGCGGCAGCAACGCCGAGGCCGTCCGCGGCTGCGCGGAGCTCGGGCAGGAACTGCAAGGCGCCGCCGGCGTGGTGGGCGTCGCCTGCGGCACGGGCGGCACGCTCGCCGGACTCGCCGCCGGGCTCGGCGAGGGGCAGCGAGCGCTCGGCATACCCGTCCTGAAGGGCGGATTCCTCGGCGACGAGATACGCACCCTCCAGGAAGCGGCGTTCGGCGGTCCGCGGGGCGACTGGTCCCTGGACGAGCGCTTCCACTGCGGCGGCTACGGCCGCACCACCCCCGCCCTCCTCGCCTTCGCCGAGGACTTCGAGCAGCGTCACGGCCTGCCCGTCGAGCGCCTCTATGTGGCCAAACTCCTGTACGGGCTGCTCACTCTCACCGGGGAGGGCGCGTTCGCGCCGGGCACCCGGCTCATGGCCGTCGTCACGGGAACGCCCTCTCCGTAGCGGCCGGTCAGTCGCCGACCTCCCGGTAGGCCGCCGCCTCCTCCAGGTCGAGCTTGCGCAGCAGCGTGCGCATCATCTCGTCGTCGATCCGCCGCTCGTCCCGCATCCGTACGAAGACCTCGCGCTCGGCCGCGATGGCCTCCCGCGTGAGCCTGCGATAGGTGTCGTCGGCGGACTCCCCCGTCACCGGATTGGCGTGGCCGAGCCGCTCCCACACGGAGTTGCGGCGGCGCTCCAGGACGGTCCGCAGCCGGTCCTCCAGAGGCTCCGGCAGACAGTTGCGCTCGTCCTCCATCAGCTCGTCCACGCGCTCCTCGGCGGCCTGCGAGGCGGCGTTCTGCGCCTGCGCCTCGGCGAGCGTCTCGGCCTGCGTGTCGCGTCCCGGAAGCTTCAGGATCCTGATCAGCCAGGGCAGCGAGAGCCCCTGCACGACGAGGGTTCCGATCACGGTCGTGAACGTCAGGAACAGGACCAGGTTGCGAGCGGGGAAAGGGCTCCCGTCGTCGGCGAACAGCGGGATCGAGAAGGCGATCGCGAGCGACACGACACCGCGCATCCCGGCCCAGCTCACCACGAGCGGCCGCCGCCAGTCGGTGTCCCGTTCCCGCTCCCTGATCCGCGCCGACAGCCACCAGGGCAGATAGGTCGCCGGATACGACCACACGAACCGCATCACCACGACGAGCACGAAGACCGCGACGGCGTACCCGAGGGCCTCCCCGACGCTGTACTCGCCGAGGTCCTTGAGGACGAAGGGCAGCTGGAGTCCGATGAGCGCGAAGACCGCCGACTCCAGGATGAAGGCGACCACCTTCCACACTGCCGCCTCCTGGAGCCGTGTCTCGAAGTCGACCTGCCAGGAGCGATGCCCCAGGTAGAGGGCGACCGTGACCACGGCGAGCACTCCGGAGGCGCCGACCTGCTCGGCGGCCGCGTAGGCGACGAACGGGATGAGCAGGGAGAGCGTGTTCTGGAGGATCGCCTCCTTCAGGTGCGTCCGCAGCCAGTGCAGCGGCACCATCAGGACGAGGCCGACGGCGACGCCGCCGACCGACGCCACCAGGAACTCCCTGATCCCGCCCGCCCAGCTCGCGCCCTCCCCGACCGCGGCGGCGAGCGCCACCTTGTAGGCGGTGATCGCGGTGGCGTCGTTCACCAGGGACTCGCCCTGGAGGATCGTCGTGATCCGCGCGGGCAGCCCCACCTTGCGCGCGATGGCCGTCGCGGCGACCGCGTCCGGCGGGGCGATCACCGCACCCAGGACCAGCGCGGCCGTCAGCGGCAGATCGGGGATCAGCTCGTACGCGAGCCAGCCGACGGCGACGGTCGCGAACAGCACGTACCCGACGGAGAGCAGCGCGACCGGCCTGACATTGGCCCGCAGGTCGAGGTACGAGCTCTCCAGGGCCGCGGTGTGCAGCAGCGGCGGCAGGATGAGCGGCAGCACGATGTGCGGGTCGAGCGTGTAGTGCGGCACTCCGGGCAGGTACGACGCCACGAGTCCGACCGCGACGAGCAGCAGCGGCGCGGGGACCGGGGTCCGGCGCGCGGCCCCCGCGACCGCCGCGCTCGCCGCGATCAGTGCCACCAGGGGCAATACGTCCATCAGCCCGTCCCTCCGCCGTCCGCCACGCCGCCGCCCGTCGTAACCTGGCCATCATGAACGAGTGCCCGCACGTCGACGCGCTGCCTCAGCCCGAACCCGCGCCCCTGAGCGACACCTGCCTGGAGTGCCTCGCGGCCGGCAGCCACCCGGTGCAGCTGCGGCTCTGTCTGGAATGCGGGCATGTGGGCTGCTGCGACTCCTCGCCCATGAAGCACGCGACGCAGCACTTCAAGGAGTCGGGCCACGCGGTGATCCGGACGTTCGAGCCCGGCGAGAGCTGGCGCTGGTGCTTCGTGGACAGCCTGCTCGTCTGAGGACCGCGCCGGTTTGCGGTTCGACCGTGCGAGGCCTGGGTACGTCAACCCGGCGCCCGCTCTTTCCAATTGAGTCCGCACACCCTCTAGCCACTGTCCGTACTCATAGGCTTACTATGAGTGACACCAACGGGCCGGGGGTCCCTGGGACAGAAGACTTGGGCGCGCGGTAGCGTCACCGCTGAACACATAGCGCGTCACCCGGGGGACGTACCCTCCGGAGCCCGAAAGTGCTTGTACCACCATGGAGGTGAGGGTGTCCCAGATCGCAGGCGAGCCCGGGAATCAGGACTTCGTAGAAGTCCGGCTGCCGGCTGCGGGTGCCTACCTGTCGGTGCTGCGGACGGCCACGGCCGGCCTCGCGGCGCGTTTGGACTTCACCCTCGACGAGATCGAGGACCTCCGCATCGCGGTCGACGAGGCGTGCGCGATCCTGCTCCAGCAGGCCGTGCCCGGCTCGGTGCTCAGCTGCGTCTTCCGGCTCGTCGACGACTCGCTGGAGGTGACGGTCTCGGCGCCCACCACCGACGGCCGAGCCCCGGAGCGCGACACCTTCGCCTGGACTGTGCTGTCGGCCCTCGCGGGCAAGGTGGACTCCACGGTCGCCGACGACAACACCGTCTCGATCAGCCTCTACAAACAGCGCGGCGCGGGTCCCGGGCCGGCGTGACGAACGGGGACGGGCCGGTGCGGGACGAGAAGCACGGCACACAGGACCTCCCGGCCGACGGCGGGGACGGGATGCGGCGGCTTGCCGACGGCATCCCCGAACAGCAGGCCCGGCCGCACCCGGAGGACCCAACGGACCTCGAACGGCCGGGTTCGCAGGCGGTGGCCGATGCGTCGGAGCAGGCAGAGCCGGCCGGCGGGGAGAAGATCTCCGCAGGACCGGACGCGCGACGGGCGGGATGGATGAGCGAGCACGAGCGACACGGTGACCAGCAGCGCACGCACGATCCTCGGGACCGCAGCGGCGCACGGCTGATGTTCATCGAGCTGCGCACCCTGAAGGACGGCAGCCCGGAGTACGCGGACCTGCGCAATCAGCTGGTCCGCATGCATCTGCCGCTCGTCGAGCACCTGGCCCGCCGCTTCCGCAACCGCGGCGAACCGCTCGACGACCTGACCCAGGTCGCCACGATCGGCCTGATCAAGTCGGTGGACCGCTTCGACCCGGAGCGCGGCGTGGAGTTCTCCACGTACGCGACGCCGACGGTCGTCGGTGAGATCAAGCGGCACTTCCGCGACAAGGGCTGGGCGGTGCGCGTCCCGCGGCGTCTTCAGGAGCTGCGTCTCGCGCTGACGACGGCGACGGCCGAGCTGTCCCAGCTGCACGGCCGCTCCCCCACGGTCCACGAGCTCGCCGAGAAGCTGGCGATCTCGGAGGAGGAGGTCCTGGAAGGCCTGGAGTCGGCCAACGCGTACTCCACGCTGTCCCTGGACGTCCCGGACACGGACGACGAGTCGCCTGCCGTGGCGGACACACTGGGATCCGAGGACGAGGCGCTGGAGGGCGTCGAGTACCGCGAGTCCCTCAAGCCGCTCCTGGAGGACCTGCCGCCGCGCGAGAAGCGGATCCTGCTTCTTCGCTTCTTCGGGAACATGACGCAGTCGCAGATCGCGCAGGAGGTCGGCATCTCCCAGATGCACGTCTCGCGCCTGCTGGCCCGCACCCTGGCCCAGCTGCGCGAGAAGCTCCTCGTCGAGGAGTGAGCCCCGAGGAGTGAGACCCGAGACGTACGGGCCGGCTACTTCTGGCCCGGTACGTCGCCCGCGGCGCCCGGGGTCGTGATGCCGAGCGCCCGGGTCGTGGCCGGGTTCACCAGGAGCACCAGCGCCGTCACCGCGACGACGGCGAGCGCGATCCCGCCCGGGATCATCACGCTTTCGGCCTGGAGCAGCGTGTAGGCGACCGGCAGCGCCATGATCTGCGTGATGATCGCGGGCCCCCGGCTCCAGCTGCGCCGCTTCAGCAGCCCGCGCGCCGCGATCAGCGGCAGCAGCGCGAGGACGGCGAGCGTGACACCGCCGGTCACGGCCTGCTCGGGGTTGTCGGGGTGACCCGCGAGGCCCATGACGAGCATGGCGACGCCGCCGACGAGCAGGGCGGCCCCCTCGAGACCGGCCAGCGCGGCGGCCGCGGTCAGCCGCCCGGGGCGCGGGCCGTCGTCGATGGTCGCGGCGTCTTCTGGGCTGGGGTTCTGCTCTGAGGTCACCCAAGCAGGGTAGCCCTCGGCCCGTACCTCCCGGCCGCCCCGGGTGGGGCCCGCGGGACCCCGGTTTCTTACCCGACTCCTACCTCGGTCTGGGCCGAGTACCACCCGGTAGGTACCCTGCTTCGCATGCGTGCACTTCTTGTGGTCAATCCGGCGGCAACCACCACCAGTGCGCGCACGCGTGACGTACTGATCCACGCGCTCGCGAGCGAGATGAAGCTCGAGGCGATCACCACGGAGTACCGCGGGCACGCCAGGGACCTCGGCCGGCAGGCCGCGGAGAGCAAGGACATCGAACTGGTCGTGGCCCTCGGCGGCGACGGCACGGTCAACGAGGTCGTGAACGGCCTGCTGCACCACGGCCCCAACCCGGACCGCCACCCCCGCCTCGCCGTCGTCCCCGGCGGCTCCACCAATGTCTTCGCCCGCGCCCTCGGCCTGCCGAACGACGCGGTGGAGGCGACGGGCGCCCTGCTCGACGCTCTGCGCGAGGGCCGGGAGCGCACGGTGGGTCTCGGCCGCGCGGGCGGCACGCCGGGCACGGCGGACGAGGCGGCCCCGTCCCGGTGGTTCACGTTCTGTGCCGGTCTCGGGTTCGACGGAGGCGTCATCGGCCGGGTCGAACAGCAACGCGAACGCGGAAAGCGATCGACACACGCGCTCTATTTGCGCCAGGTCGTACGCCAGTTCCTCGGCGAGCACGACCGCCGGCACGGCGCGATCACACTGGACCGGCCGGGTGAGGACCCCGTCACCGATCTGGTCCTGTCCATAGTCTGCAATACCTCCCCATGGTCATATCTGGGGAACAGGCCGCTCTACGCGTCCCCTCAAGCGTCCTTCGACACCGGCCTTGACGTGCTGGGACTCAAGAAATTGTCCGCCCCTTCGGTGGCCCGTTACGGCACCCAGCTGCTCACCTCGTCACCCGACCGGGGGCCCCACGGGAAGAACGCCGTGACCCTGCACGACCTGACCGACTTCACCTTGCAATCGAAGGTCCCCCTGCCCCTCCAGATGGACGGTGACCACCTGGGGCTGCGAACGAGCGTGACGTTCACAGGCGTACGCCGTGCACTGCGTGTGATTGTGTGAGTGGAAGAGCCCAAAGTCCTTTATCTCGAACGTTTGGGCCAGGATCCACCCCATGGAAGTACGGCTGTGACCTAGCCGACACCGAGGAATCAAAAAAAACTTTCCTGAAGGGGTTGTATCCGCCGCCGAGGTTTGCGAATCTCTACATGGCGCTCGGGACGGCCCGCAACATCGGCCCCCACAGAGAGCCCGAACCCCCTCCTCAACACACAGGACATCGTCGCAGATGTGACGAAAGTCCCTTCCGTTGTCAGGGGATTCGTGAAAGCGTTCACATTCACAAGCAACCCGCACGTAATACCAAGGAGAGGTAGCAGCCATGGACTGGCGTCACAACGCCGTTTGCCGCGAGGAAGACCCCGAGCTCTTCTTCCCCATCGGCAACACCGGTCCTGCGCTGCTGCAGATCGAGGAAGCCAAGGCCGTCTGCCGCCGCTGCCCCGTCATGGAGCAGTGCTTGCAGTGGGCGCTCGAGTCCGGCCAGGACTCCGGCGTCTGGGGTGGCCTCAGCGAGGACGAGCGCCGCGCAATGAAGCGTCGCGCCGCCCGCAACCGTGCTCGCCAGGCCAGCGCCTGACGCCCACGCCCCCCACGAGCCTGAGCCCGGCGGCGCGTACAGCGAGTACGCAACTCCCGCCCCCGAGCCGCAGCGCGCAGTACCCCCGATGCTCCACCCAGGCTCCGCCCGGGATGTAGACCGGGCAACGCGAACAGTGAGCCCCGGACCCAACGGTCCGGGGCTCACTGGCGTTTGCGGCTGTGTCGGTTTGCCGGCGCGGCGCCCCCGGCGCCGGGCCGGCTACTTGTCGGCGGTCACCGGGATGTCGAGGACGACCCGTGTGCCGCCGCCGGGCGCCGGGACCATGTCGAACGATCCGCTCAACTCGCCCTCGACCAGTGTGCGTACGATCTGCAGGCCCAGGTTGCCTGCCCGCTTCGGGTCGAAGCCCTCGGGCAGGCCCACGCCGTCGTCGGTGACGGTGATCAGCAGGCGAGCGTCCTTGGTGGTGCCGCCGCGTACTGCGGAGACCTCGACCGTGCCGGTGTCGCCCTGACGGAATCCGTGTTCCAGGGCGTTCTGCAGGACCTCGGTGAGGACCATCGACAGCGGGGTGGCGACCTCGGCGTCCAGAATGCCGAAGCGGCCGGTGCGCCGACCCGTGACCACGCCCGGTGAGATCTCCGCGACCATGGCGAGCACCCGGTCGGCGATCTCGTCGAACTCCACGCGCTCGTCCAGGTTCTGGGAGAGCGTCTCGTGGACGATGGCGATGGACCCGACGCGGCGTACCGCTTCCTCCAGGGCCTCGCGGCCGCTGTCGGAGTCGATGCGGCGGGCCTGGAGGCGCAGCAGCGCGGCGACGGTCTGGAGGTTGTTCTTCACCCGGTGGTGGATCTCCCGGATGGTCGCGTCCTTGGTGATCAACTCCCGCTCTCTGCGGCGCAGTTCGGTGACGTCGCGCAGGAGGACGAGGGAACCGATGCGGGTGCCCTTGGGCTTGAGGGGGATCGCGCGGAGCTGGATCGACCCCTCCTCCCCCTCGATCTCGAACTCGCGCGGCGCCCAGCCGCTGGCCACCTTGGCGAGCGCCTCGTCCACCGGGCCGCGCGACGGGGCGAGTTCGGCCGTCGTCCGGCCGAGGTGGTGCCCGACCAGGTCGGCGGAGAAGCCGAGCCGGTGATACGCGGAGAGCGCGTTCGGCGACGCGTACTGGACGACGCCGTCCGCGTCGAGGCGGATGAGACCGTCGCCGACACGCGGGGAGGCGTCCATGTCGACCTGCTGCCCCGGGAACGGGAAGGACCCGGCCGCGATCATCTGGGCGAGGTCGGAGGCCGACTGGAGATAGGTCAGTTCGAGGCGGGAGGGGGTACGGACCGTGAGCAGGTTCGTGTTGCGGGCGATCACGCCGAGGACGCGCCCTTCCCTGCGTACGGGGATGGACTCGACCCGTACCGGGACCTCCTCGCGCCACTCGGGGTCGCCCTCGCGGACGATGCGGCCCTCGTCGAGGGCGGCGTCCAGGAGGGGGCGGCGGCCGCGCGGGACGAGATGGCCGACCATGTCGTCCTGGTACGAGGTGGGGCCGGTGTTGGGCCGCATCTGCGCCACGGAGACGTAGCGGGTGCCGTCGAGCGTGGGGACCCACAGCACGAGGTCGGCGAAGGAGAGGTCGGAGAGCAGCTGCCACTCCGAGACCAGCAGATGCAGCCACTCGAGGTCGGTGTCGCCGAGGGCCGTGTGCTGGCGTACGAGGTCGTTCATGGAGGGCACGGAGCCGAGGGTACCTGGCGCGTTCGGCCCCGAAGACACCCGCGGGCCGCGGCGCCTGGGAGGGACCCTCAGCCCTCCCGGCACCGCAGCCCGGAGTTGCAACAGCCGTCGGGTGTGCGGTCCCGTCGGCCGTGTGAGGACCCGCCGCAGTCAGGGCAGAGAGCGCCGGCTCCTCGGTCCGTCCTCCTGTGCGGGGAGGGCGGAGGCTTTACCATCCCATTGTGGACTAGACCATTCTGTCATGTCTACGCGTTGGACGATGTTTGTTGTTGTGTCTTCGTATCCGCTTTCACGGCCGCGGGCCAGGCCGCCATCGCCAGGCCGGCGAGTGACTCGAGATCGCTCCGGCTCGCACCGTCGCGGGCCTGCTGGGACATCCCCTGGAAGACCGCCCCCACATAGCGTGCCAGAGCCGCCGCGTCCGTGTCGGATGGAAGCTCCCCTTCCGCGATACCCGCCCGGATTCGGGTCTCGAAAGCGGCGATATCCGCCTGCCGCCGGCCGCGCAGGGCGTCCTCGATCCCGGGTGTGGTGCAGTTGGTCGCCGCGTGGACGACCAGGCAGCCGTGCGGCAGGCCGGGGCGCGTGAACGCGGCCGCGGCCTCGTGGAGCAGGCGGGCCAGCGCGGCGCGGGCCGTGGGTTCCTCGGCGCAGGCGCGCTCCCCGAACGAGGCGTGCGCGGCGCTGTAGAACCTGACGACCTCGTCGAACAGCGTCTTCTTGTCGCCGAAGGCCGCGTAGAGGCTGGGGGCGCCGATGTCCATGGCCCGGGTGAGGTCGGCGACCGTCGTCGCCTCGTAGCCGTGTTCCCAGAAGGCGCGCGTCGCCTTCTCCAGGGCGGCGTCCCGGTCGAAGGAGCGGGGCCGTCCGCGCTGCTTGGTCGCCATCCGCGAATTCTATAGCGGGCGCTAGAGAAGAGCGGGCGCCGCGGAGGAGCGGGCGCTGGAGAAGACGGTGGGAGTCAGTGCGTCTCCGTCACCTTCGCCAGCGCCCTCGGGGCGTCCGGGTCCTGGCCGCGGGCGATGGTGACCTCGTACGCGAGGAGCTGGAGCGGGATGATCTCCAGGACCGGCTGGACCTCCTCCGCGACGCCCTCGGTCGGTAGGACGAACCCGGCCGACGCCTGGTCCACCTGGGCCTTGGGTCCGATGACGACGAGGTCGGCGCCGCGGCCGCGCAGCCGGTCGAGCACAGGCTGGAGCATGCTGCCGCCCTTGCCGTCCGTGACGACGGCGATGACCGGCGAGATGTTGTCGACCATGGCGAGCGGGCCGTGCAGCAGGTCGGCGCCCGAGTAGGACAGGGCCGGGATGTAGCTGGTCTCCATGAGTTTGAGGGCGGCCTCCTTGGCGGTCGGATAGCCGTAGCCGCGCGAGGTGATCACCATGCGGTCCGCGAAGCGGTAGCGGGAGGCGAGGGTGCGCACCTCGTCCTGGCGGTCCAGGAGCTGCTGGGCGAGGCCGGGCAGCACTCTGGCCGGCGAGCCGTCGCCGCCGCGCAGGCCCTCGACGAAGAGGTAGAGCGCGAGCAGGGACGCGGTGTAGGTCTTCGTGGCCGGGAGCGCCTTCTCGGGGCCCGCCATGATGTCGATGTGGTGCTCGGAGACGGCGGCGAGCGGCGAGTCCGGGTTGTTGGTCACCGCGAGGGTGATCGCGCCGGCCGCGCGGGCCGCCTTCGTGGAGGCGACCAGGTCGGGCGAGCCGCCCGACTGACTGACGGTGACGGCCAGGACGTCGCGCAGGTCGGGCCGGGCGCCGTACGCCGTCGTGGTGGACATGGAGGCCAGGCCGCAGGGCATCCCGAGCTGGATCTCCAGCAGGTACTTCGCGTAGAGGGCGGCGTTGTCGGAGGTGCCGCGGGCGGTGAGCAGGACGAAGCGGGGTGCCTGCGCCACGACCAGCCGGGCCACCTCGTGGATGCGCGGAGCGCCGGCGTCCAGGAGGCGACGCAGCACCGCGGGCTGCTCGGCCATCTCGCGGGCCATGATCCGGCCCGGCTGCTCGCTCTTCGGGGCCGATGGGGTGGCGGTCATGCGGACTCCTCCGGAGGGGCGGTCGCGGGTGCGGCGGGCGGGGCCGGCCGGGGCTCCTCCTGTGCACGCTTCCTTCCACTCTGGCGGCTGACGCGGGCGCGCGCCTGGCCGAGTCGGTTCGGGCGCGACGGCTTCGAGGTGCCGTCGGCGCGGGGAGCGCCGAGCATGGTCGGACGGCGGGCGTACGCCCCGTGACCGGGCGGGCCACCTCTGCTAGATTGGTCTATACCACATGCGCAGCATCACACCCTCGACCAGATCGGCAGGCCCAGCGTGGAAGTTGTGATCGTCCCGGACGCCAAGGCAGGCGGCGAGCTCATCGCCGAGGCGATGGCCCAGCTGCTGCGCCGCAAGCCCGACGCCCTGCTCGGTGTGGCCACCGGCTCGACCCCGCTGCCCATCTACGAGGCGCTGGCGGCCAAGGTCGGCGGCGGCGAGGTCGACGCGTCGAAGGCCCGTATCGCCCAGCTCGACGAGTACGTGGGACTGCCGACCGGACACCCCGAGTCCTACCGGGCGACCGTGCTGCGCGAGGTCGTCGAGCCACTCGGCCTGAGCGAAGGCTCCTTCATGGGCCCGGACGGCAGCGCCGAGGACGTGCAGGCGGCCTGCGAGGCGTACGACAAGGCGCTCGCTGCCGCCGGCGGTGTGGACCTCCAGCTGCTCGGCATCGGCACCGACGGACACATCGGGTTCAACGAGCCGTGCTCGTCGATCGCCTCCCGTACGCGGATCAAGACGCTGACGCAGCAGACCATCGCGGACAACGCGCGCTTCTTCGACGGCGACCTCGGCCAGGTGCCGCGCCACGTCATCACGCAGGGCATCGGCACGATCCTGGAGGCGCGGCATCTGGTGCTGCTCGCCACCGGCGAGGGCAAGGCGGACGCCGTGGCGGCGACCGTCGAGGGGCCGGTGGCCTCCGTGGTGCCGGCGTCGGCGCTTCAGCTGCACCCGCACGCGACGGTTGTCGTCGACGAGGGGGCGGCGTCGAAGCTCAAGCTCTCCGAGTACTTCCGGCACACGTACGCGAACAAGCCCGCTTGGCAGGGGCTGTAGGGGCGACCTGAACCCACGCGCCGGCCGCCCCGTGTTGGGGTGGCCGGCGTTTTCGTGCGTCTGCGGGCCGTCGGTGGTTTGTGCCCAGGGCGGCAGGTCACTTACTGGTGATGGCCTCGGCGGCAGCCAGACCGCACACCCGGGCCGCGCCGTGTGTCGCCACGTGCAGGGCTCCCTGCGGCGGTGCCTGCGGTACCCCCATCTCGACCACGACCGTGTCGGGGCGGGCCGCGAGGAGCGTGTCCAGCGACTGAGCCATCCACGCGTGGCGGTGGGCGTCGCGGACCACGGCGACGATGCGGCGGTCCCCCGCCGCGGCCAGGGCGGCTGCGCCCGCGTCCGCGCCGGAGAAGCTGCCGGTCTCCGTGCCGGGCAGGAGCCGCTCCAGTTCGGCGGCGACACCCCACGGCGTCTCGTCGCCGACCGCGATGTTGGCGACGGGCGTGAAGGCGGCGACGTACGGCGCCTCGGCGACGGGGGCCGCGTGCTCACCGCGCGTGACGGTCACCGCCCGCCGCGCCGCGACCAGTCCGATCCCGGAGTCGGGCGCGCCCCCCGAGTGCTCGGCCGCGCCCGGCCCCGAGGTCCATCGGGCGAGCGAACGCACCCTGGCCGCGGCGTCGGCGAGCCGCTCCTCGGGCAGGTCGCCCGCGTGCACCGCGGCGACGAGGGCGTCGCGCAGCCGCAGGACCGTGTCGTCGTCGGCGAGCCCGCCGCCGACACAGATGGCGTCGGCGCCGGCCGCGATGGCGAGGACGCTGCCGCGCTCGATGCCGTACGTGGCGGAGATGGCCTGCATCTCCATGCCGTCGGTGACGATCAGCCCCTCGTAACCCAGTTCCTCGCGGAGCAGGCCGGTCAGGATGCGGCGCGAGAGGGTGGCGGGGCGGTCCGGGTCCAGGGCGGGGACGAGGATGTGGGCGCTCATCACCGCGCGCGTGCCGGCCGCGATCGCCGCGCGGAACGGCGCGAGTTCACGCTCGTGGAGCACGTCGAGGCCCACGTCGATGCGGGGCATGTCGTGGTGCGAGTCGACGGCGGTGTCGCCGTGGCCCGGGAAGTGCTTGGTGCAGGCGGCGACGCCCGCGGACTGGAGCCCGGTGACGTAGGCGGCGGTGTGGCGGGAGACGAGGCCGGTGTCGGCGCCGAAGGACCGTACGCCGATGACGGGGTTGGCCGGGTTGGAGTTGACGTCCGCGGACGGGGCCCAGTTGAGGTTGACGCCGCAGGCGGCGAGGCGGCGGCCGAGTTCGGCGGCGACGGACCGGGTGAGCTCCACGTCGTCCACCGCGCCCAGGGCGTGGTTGCCGGGGAACGAGGAGCCGGAGCGCACCTCCAGGCGGGTGACGTCACCGCCCTCCTCGTCGATGGCGACCAGGACGTCGTCGCGCTCGGCGCGCAACTGGGCGGTCAGGGCGGCGAGTTGCTCGGGCGAGACGATGTTGCGGCCGAACAGGCCGACGGAGGCGAGGCCTTCGCCGAGCCGGCGCAGCACCCAGTCGGGGGCGCTGGTGCCGGTGAAGCCGGGCTGGAGGACGGTGAGCGCGTCACGGGTGAGGGTGTCGGTGCCGCGTGCGGTGAGTGTCGTCATCTGGCGGTGTTATCCCTTCACGGCGCCGTCGGTGAGGCCGCTGACGGCCCTGCGCTGCAGGAAGACGAAGAGGATCAGGATCGGGATCGCGAAGAGCGAGGACGCGGCCATGGTCGCACCCCAGTCGTCGCCGAAGGCGGTCTGGAAACTGGAGAGCCACAGCGGCAGCGTCTGTGCCTCGGGCGACTTGTTGAGGACGAGGACCATCGGGAACTCGTTCCAGGCGGTGATGAAGCCGAACATCGAGGTCGACATCAGGCCGGGCGCGAGCAGCGGCAGGATCACCCTGCGGAAGGCCTGCATGCGGGTGCAGCCGTCGACCATCGCGGACTCCTCCAGCTCCCTGGGCACGGCGGCGACGAATCCGCGCAGCGTGAGGAGGGTGAAGGGCAGGATCATCACCATGTAGAAGAGGGTCAGCGGGACGAGGCTGTTCAGCATCGACGCGTCGCGCACGATCATGTAGATCGCGATGACCATGACTTCCCACGGCGCCATCTGGGCCAGCATGAAACCGATGATGAAACCGCGGCGGCCCTTGAACCGCATCCGCGCGAGGGCGAACGACGCGGCCAGGCCGATGACCAGCGAGAAGACGACGGCGAGCACGGTGACGGTGACCGAGTTGCGTACCAGCGTCCAGAAGTTGTCGGCGCCGAACGCCGTCCTGAAGTGCTCGAAGGTGATGTCGGTCGGGAACCAGACGGGGTTCTCGCTGATGATGTCGCCGGTCGGCTTGAGCGCCGTGGCGAACATCCAGTAGACGGGGAAGACGAAGCCGATGAACAGGATCACGGCCGTCACGTTGGGCCAGGCGCGGCGGAACGTCGACGAAGCAGAGCGCTTCACAGCTCGTCCTCCTCTTGCTTGAGCACGATCCGGAGGTAGTAGGCGGTCAGCACGAGCAGGATCAGGATCGTCAGGACGGCGATCGCCGCGCCCATGCCGAAGTGCTGGTTGCCGACGCCCTCGATGTACGCGTACACGGGCAGGATCTCGGTGAGCCGGTCGGGGCCGCCGCCGTTGATCGTGAAGACCTGGACGAACGCCTTGAAGACCCAGATGATCTCGAGGAACGTCGTCGCGTAGAGGAAGGGCCGCAGATACGGCAGGGTGACCGAGAGGAAGCTCTTCCAGGGGCCGGCGCCGTCGAGGGACGCGGCTTCGTAGAGCTCCTTGGGGATGGTGGTCGTCGCGGCGTAGAGGTTGATCGCGACGAACGGGATCGACATCCAGACGATCAGCACGGTGACGACGAAGAACGTCGACATCTGGCTGCCGGTCCAGCTGTAGTCGGCCATGGAGTGCCAGCCGAGCTTGTCGAGGACCCAGTTGACGACGCCGAAGCGTTCCGCGAACAGCCACTGGTAGACGGTGGTCGCGGCGACGACGGGCATCGCCCAGGCGAGCACGAGCCCGACGAGGAGCAGGACGCGCATGCGCTTGCCGAGCCGGGCGAGGAGCAGGCCGACGAGGGTGCCGATCAGCATGATCAGGACGGCGTTGACGAGGGTGAAGACGATGGAGCGTCCGGTCACCCGCCAGAAGTCCGAACTGGTCAGCACCTCTTGGTAGTTGTCGAAGCCGTTCCACTCGGTGACATGCTGGATCAGCTGCCCCATGTTGAGGTTCTGGAACGACAGGAGCCCGTCCTTGAGCAGCGGCCAGCCGAGGAGCAGCACGGTGGCCGCGACCGCGGGAAGCAGCAGCAGATAGGGCGCGAACGCCCCGGCCCGTGCGCGGGCCTGCTTTCTCGGTCCGCCGGATCCCCCGCCGTCCGCTTTCAGGACCTCCGCCGGACCGGAGGGCGGCCGTTCGGTCTGCACGGTCATGCTCGCCATCTCTTTTCTGGGCCTGCCGGGACACCGTGGACCCCGCGGGGGGCGGAGGGCCTGCCGGCACTCTCCGTCCCCGCGGGGCCTGTTGCTGCCTTACTGCTTCTGCGAGAGGCGCTTGTTGAACTCGGCCTCGACCTGCTTGGCGGCGGCGGCCGGGGACTTACCCTTCAGCACCGCGGTCATGTAGGTCTTGATCGGGTTGGGCGCGTTCTCGACCGGGGCCCACTCCGGGATCAGCGGGGTGGTGCCGCCGCCGGCCGCGGCGGGAGCGGCGGCCTCGGCGGCCGCGTTGCCCTTGAGGTTGGACTGCAGCGCCTCCTTGTTGGGGATCACGCCGCCTTCCTTGGCGAGCTGGCCCTCGAACTTGTCGGAGAGCGCGAGCTTCAGGAACTCCTTGGCGAGGTCCTGCTTCTTGCTGCCCGCTGCGACGGCGAGGTTGGAGCCGCCGAGGAAGACACCCTCGGGCTTGTCGGCCGTGACACCGGGGACGGTGAAGTAGCCGATCTCCTTCTCGATCTTCGGGTTGGCCTTGATGGCGAGGGCGGACTCCCAGCCCATGCCGATGAAGGAGCCGGTCTTGCCCTTGGCGAAGACCTCGGCCTGCTGCGGGGTGGCCTCGTCCTTGTCCTTGGGGGCCTTGGACAGGGCCTGGAACTTCTTGTACGTCTCCATGGCGGCGGCGACCTTGGGGTCACCCAGGTTGGAGACGTACTTGTCGCCGTCCTTCTTGACGAGTTCGGCGCCCTCACCGATGGTCAGGCCGACGAAGTGGTACCAGTTCTGGCCGGGCAGGTAGATCGGCTCGGCGTCCGTCTTCTTGCCGATGGCCTCGAGGTCCTTGTAGAACTCGTCGCGCGTCTTGGGGGTGTCCTTGATGCCGGCGTCGGCCCAGATCTTCTTGTTGTAGATGACGACGCGGTTCACGACGAACCACGGGGCGGCGTACTGCTTGCCGTCCGAGACCGCGGACTTGTTCATCGACTCGGCCCAGTCGGCGCCGACCGAGGACTTGAGGTCGGAGAGGTCGGCGAGGCCGCCGGTCTTGGCGTAGGCGGGGGTCTGCGTGTTGCCGACCTCGAAGACGTCGGGCGGGTTCTCCTCGGACAGGGCGGTGGTCAGCTTCTGCTGGATGCCGTTCCACTGCTGGATCTCGATCTTCAGCTTCGCGCCGGTCTTCTTCTCGAAGGCCGCCGTGACGTCCTTCTGCCAGGTGTCCGGCGTCGAGCCGTCCATGGCCCACACGGTCAGCGTCTGGCCCTTGTAGCCGTCGGCGCCGGCCTTCTTGTCCTTGCCGCCGTCATCACCACTGCCACAAGCCGCGATCGAAACCAACATGCCCGCGACACCGATAGCCGCAATGAGCCTGCGCTTCACGTCACCCTCCTCAGGGATGCCAGCAACCCCCCCGCCCACGACGACGGATACGACGAACACAACAAACTCGACGTGGTACTGCACGTGGGACTGGGACCTGGTCTTTAATGGTGTAGACCAGTACCCGGAGCTTGGCCTAGACCTTTAGGGGTGTCAAGGGTGTATAAGAAGGGCTGTCACGTCCGTTATCGGACCGACACCTGAGGGAGCACGGCACCCCCGGGGAGGGCCGTGCCACGATGTGAGCCGCGACAGACGGAGGAGCCGGTGACGGCAGCACCACAGGAGCCGGGAAGGCGGACCATGGGCACCCATGCGGGCAGCAGCGGAACCGATGCGGGCGGCGCCACGACGGCGGAGGCACCCGCAGCGGGCCGCACCGCGCGCGTGCCCAAGTACTACCGCCTGAAGCGGCACTTGCTGGACATGACCGAGACGCTGCCCCCGGGCACCCCGGTCCCGCCCGAGCGCACCCTCGCCGCCGAGTTCGACACCTCCCGCACGACCGTGCGCCAGGCTCTTCAGGAACTGGTCGTCGAGGGCCGGCTCGAGCGCATCCAGGGCAAGGGGACGTTCGTCGCCAAGCCCAAGGTCTCGCAGGCGCTGCAACTGACCTCGTACACCGAGGACATGCGCGCCCAGGGCCTGGAACCCACGTCACAGCTCCTGGACATCGGCTACGTCACCGCCGACGACACCCTCGCCGGGCTCCTCGACATCACGGCGGGCGGCCGCGTCCTGCGCATCGAGCGGCTCCGCCTCGCGAGCGGCGAGCCGATGGCCATCGAGACGACGCATCTGTCGGCCAAGCGCTTCCCCGCACTGCGCCGCTCCCTGGTCAAGTACACGTCCCTGTACACGGCGCTCGCCGAGGTCTACGGCGTGCGCCTGGCCGAGGCCGAGGAGACCATCGAGACGTCCCTTGCCACCCCGCGCGAGGCGGGCCTGCTCGGCACGGACGTGGGCCTGCCCATGCTGATGCTGTCGCGGCACTCCTTGGACGGCACGGGGCAGCCCGTCGAGTGGGTGCGCTCGGTGTACCGGGGCGACCGCTACAAGTTCGTGGCCCGCCTCAAGCGTCCGACGGACTGACGGACGCCGTACGCGGACCCGCTTGTGCCGACCGAAGAGTCGGCACATGAACGGCATGTCGGCCACGCATTGTCCGTTATCCGGACGGGGGTTCCATACGACGAGATCGTCGCCTAGATTTCCGCCACGTTAAGCATGAGATAAGCGGGATCAGCGAGGGGACGGACCGCCGTATGTCGGATGTGCCTGAAGTGAAACGGCCGGTGGTCACACCGGTGCGAGTGGTCATTGCCCTGTGCCTCGTCGCGCCGTTCGTGGCGATGCTCTGGGTCGGCTCCTACGCGAAGGTCGACCCGACCTTCATCGGTATTCCGTTCTTCTACTGGTACCAGATGCTGTGGGTGCTCATCTCCACGGCGCTGACGATGATCGCGTACAAGCTGTGGCAGCGTGACCAGCGCGCCCGGAAGACGGGTGGGCAGGCATGAACGGCGGAGTCAACGGCGTCGCACTCGGCGTCTTCATCTTCTTCTTCATCGCCGTCACGGTCATGGGCTTCCTGGCCGCGCGCTGGCGCAGGTCCGACAGCGAGCAGAGCCTCGACGAATGGGGCCTGGGCGGACGGTCGTTCGGAACCTGGGTCACCTGGTTCCTGCTCGGCGGCGACCTCTACACCGCGTACACCTTCGTGGCCGTCCCGGCGGCGATCTACGCGGCCGGCGCGTCCGGCTTCTTCGCCGTGCCCTACACGATCCTCGTCTACCCGCTGATCTTCACCTTCCTGCCGCGTCTGTGGTCGGTGTCGCACAAGCACGGCTATGTGACGACCTCCGACTTCGTGCGCGGCCGCTTCGGCTCCAAGGGCCTGTCCCTCGCCGTCGCCGTCACCGGCATCCTCGCCACGATGCCGTACATCGCGCTCCAACTCGTCGGCATCCAGGCCGTCCTGGACGTCATGGGCGTCGGCGGCGACGAGTCGACCAACTGGTTCATCAAGGACCTGCCGCTGCTCATCGCGTTCGCGGTGCTCGCCGCGTACACGTACTCGTCGGGTCTGCGGGCCCCCGCCCTGATCGCGTTCGTCAAGGACGGCCTGATCTACCTCGTCATCGCCGTCGCGATCATCTACATCCCGATCAAGCTGGGCGGCTTCGACGCCATCTTCCACGCGGCGAACGAGAAGTTCGCGACGCCCAACCCGGCGACGGGCAAGCCGGTCGGATCGCTCGCCCCGGCACCGGCCGGGCAGTGGACATACGCGACGCTGGCCCTCGGCTCGGCGCTGGCGCTCTTCATGTACCCGCACTCGATCACGGCGACGCTGTCCTCGCGCAGCCGCAACGTGATCCGCCGCAACACCACCATCCTGCCCCTGTACTCCCTGATGCTGGGCCTGCTCGCGCTGCTCGGCTTCATGGCGATCGCGGCCGGGATCAAGGTGCAGAACGGGCAGCTGGCGATCCCGCAGCTCTTCGAGGACATGTTCCCCGACTGGTTCACGGGCGTCGCGTTCGCGGCCATCGGCATCGGCGCGCTCGTGCCCGCCGCGATCATGTCCATCGCCGCGGCGAACCTGTTCACGCGCAACATCTACAAGGACTTCATCAAGCCGGACGCGACGCCCGAGCAGGAGACCAAGGTCTCCAAGCGGGTGTCGCTGCTCGTGAAGGTCGGCGCGCTCGCCTTCGTCCTCACCATGGACAAGACCGTCGCGATCAACTTCCAGCTCCTGGGCGGCATCTGGATCCTCCAGACCATGCCGGCCCTCGTCGGCGGCCTGTTCACTCGCTGGTTCCACCGCTGGGCGCTGCTCGCCGGCTGGGCGGTCGGCATGGTCTACGGCACGCTCGCCGCGTACGGGGTCGCGTCGCCGACCCAGAAGCACTTCGGCGGCAGCGCCAAGGAGATCCCGGGCATCGGCGAGATCGGCTACATCGGCCTCACGGCGTTCGTCATGAACGTGGTGGTCACTGTGGTCCTCACCTTCGTCCTGAAGGCGCTGAAGGCCCCTGAGGGCGTCGACGAGACGTCCGCGGCGGACTACACGGCGGACGCCGGCGACCCGGGCGTCCTGAAGAAGCTGCCGGAGGCGACGGCGGGAACCGGCGGGCACTGACCCGACTTCCCTCGAGTACGGCAACGGGCCGCCGGATCCCTCCGGCGGCCCGTTGGCGTACCCGGGGTTCACGAAGCTCCGTAGAGGTCCTTCCCGACCCGCCGCGCCGCCTCGGCGGCCGAGGAGAGCGTCAGGGCCCGGTCCGTGCCCGCCCCCACGATCACCAGGACGCCGCCGACCCGCAGTTCGACCACGTAGTGCGCACTCCCGTCGTACTCGTCGCCGCCCGTGGTCCTCGTGGTCTCCAGGACCGCCTCGTCGCCCAGGTCCGGCAGCGGCCGGACCTCGTGGTGCTCCTCGGCGAGCGCGCCGTCGGTGTCGACGGTGACGCGGCCACACGCCTCGTGGAGCTCGCGGCGCAGTTCGAGATAGCGCCCGGCCCGCCCGGCCGGCATCGAGACCAGGCGCTCGTAGACGAAGGGGTCGTCGTCGTCCACCGCCGCGGGGTCCGGACGGAACGTCCGCTCGGCGCTGGCGCCCCGCATGCGCCACAGTTCCCCGTGCGCGTCCCGGCCCGCGACGCAGGTGCTCCAGTCGCCTCCCCCGGAACCCTGGTCGAAGAGTCCCAGGTAGACCTCTAACGCCTTCGCGCCCTTGCCCACGGTCTCGGCCGGAAGGAGGGCGGCGCCCAACTCGGCGCCCGTGAAGACCTTCGCGGGATCCTCCGTACCGTCGACGCCGGACGCCGACGGCTGCTCGCTCCCGCCCTCGCCCCGCTGCCCGGACCCGCCGTCCCCGGCGATCCCGCCGTTCCCGCACCCGGCGACCAGCATCAGCAGTACCGCGGCACAGCCCGCTCCCCGCACCCGCACCCGCGCCTCCCCCTGCTAGGCCACCAGTTCGGCCGCAACCCTAGTCGACACAAGATGTGGGGCTGCCATCCAAGGCCGACACAAGATGTATGCTCATGCTCGCTGTCGCCGCAGGGGAATCCGGCGCAATTCCGGAACTGTCCCGCAACGGTGTACGTATGCACGCATACGCGAGTCCGAGGACCTGTCGACAGCCCGCCCGAGCCGTCCGGCCCGGGATGACGACGTCCGGGTCTCGTGGAGTGGGCCGGTGACGCGGGCCCCGCCATGCCCCCGTGCCCTCCTCCCCGTCAGGCCCAGAGCCGAGCGAGGGAGAGCCCCACGTGACCATCGCGCCCGCCGAACCGGCCTCAGAGCTGGCAGGGAACCCCGAACAGCACGACGCTCCGGGAACCGCGCTGCTGCGCACCCTGACCGAACTGACGGCCGACCTCCCGGACACCGACCCGGGCAAGGTCGCCGCCGCCGCGCTGCGCGGCAGGTCCGCGGTGGCGGACTCCGGCGTCACCGCCGAACTGCGCTCCCTCGCCACCGAAGCCGCCGCGGGCCTCATCTCCGACGACCCGGCGTACTCGCGGCTCGCCGCCAGGCTCCTGACGATCAGCATCGCCGACGAGGCCGCGTCGCAGGGCGTCACCTCGTTCTCCGAGTCCGTCGCGGTGGGCCACCGCGAGGGCCTGATCGCCGACCGCACGTACGACTTCGTGACGCTGCACGCCGAACGCCTCGACGCGCTCGTCACCGCCTCCGTCACCGAGGGCGCCGACGACCGCTTCGGCTACTTCGGACTGCGCACCCTGCACAGCCGCTATCTGCTGCGCCACCCGATCACCCGGCAGGTCGTCGAGACCCCGCAGCACTTCATGCTGCGCGTCGCGTGCGGCCTCGCCGAGGACGACTCGGTCCGCGCGCTCGACGAAGTCGCCTCCCTGTACCGCCTGATGAGCCGCCTCGACTATCTGCCGTCGTCGCCGACGCTCTTCAACTCCGGCACCCGCCACCCGCAGATGTCGTCCTGCTACCTCCTCGACTCGCCCCTCGACGAGCTGGACTCCATCTACGACCGCTACCACCAGGTCGCGCGGCTCTCCAAGCACGCGGGCGGCATCGGACTCTCGTACTCGCGGATCCGCTCGCGCGGTTCGCTGATCCGCGGCACGAACGGGCACTCCAACGGCATCGTGCCGTTCCTGAAGACCCTCGACGCGTCCGTCGCCGCGGTGAACCAGGGCGGCCGGCGCAAGGGCGCCGCGGCCGTCTACCTGGAGACATGGCACTCCGACATCGAGGAGTTCCTGGAGCTGCGGGACAACACCGGCGAGGACGCCCGGCGCACCCACAACCTCAACCTCGCGCACTGGATCCCCGACGAGTTCATGCGCCGCGTCGCCGATGACGGCACGTGGTCGCTCTTCTCGCCGTCCGACGTGCCCGACCTCGTCGACCTGTGGGGCGAGGAGTTCGACACCGCGTACCGCGCGGCGGAGGCCGCCGGGCTCGCGCAGAAGACGATGCCGGCCCGCGAGCTGTACGGCCGCATGATGCGCACGCTGGCGCAGACCGGCAACGGCTGGCTGACCTTCAAGGACGCCGCCAACCGCACCGCCAACCAGACGGCGGAGCGCGGCAACGTCGTCCACTCCTCGAACCTGTGCACCGAGATCCTGGAGGTCACGGACGACGGCGAGACCGCGGTCTGCAACCTGGGCTCGGTCAACCTCGGCGCCTTCGTGCGGCAGGGAGCCGACGGCGGGGAGATCGACTGGGAGCGCCTCGACGAGACCGTCCGCACGGCCGTCACGTTCCTCGACCGCGTCGTCGACATCAACTTCTACCCGAGCGAGCAGGCCGGCCGCTCCAACGCCAAGTGGCGCCCGGTGGGCCTCGGCGCGATGGGCCTCCAGGACGTCTTCTTCCAGCTGAAGCTGCCCTTCGACTCCCCCGAGGCGAAGGCCCTGTCCACGCGGATCGCCGAGCGCATCATGCTCGCCGCGTACGAGGCGTCCGCCGGCCTCGCCGAGCGCAACGGCCCGCTCCCCGCCTGGGAGAAGACGCGCACCGCGCGCGGTGTGCTGCACCCCGACCACTACGGCGTCGAGCTGACCTGGCCGGAGCGCTGGGCCGCGCTGCGCGAGCGCATCGCCGCCACGGGCATGCGCAACTCCCTGCTCCTCGCCATCGCGCCCACGGCCACGATCGCCTCCATCGCGGGCGTCTACGAGTGCATCGAGCCGCAGGTCTCCAACCTGTTCAAGCGCGAGACGCTGTCCGGCGAGTTCCTCCAGGTCAACTCCTATCTGGTCCAGGAGCTCAAGCGGCTCGGCGTGTGGGACGCGCAGACCCGCGAGGCGCTGCGCGAGTCCAGCGGCTCCGTGCAGGGCTTCGGCTGGATCCCGGCCGAGGTGCGCGAGCTGTACCGCACGGCGTGGGAGATCCCGCAGCGCGGCCTCATCGACATGGCGGCGGCCCGTACGCCGTTCCTCGACCAGGCGCAGTCACTGAACCTGTTCCTGGAGACGCCCACCATCGGCAAGCTCTCGTCGATGTACGCGTACGCCTGGAAGTCGGGTCTGAAGACGACGTACTACCTGCGCTCGCGCCCGGCGACGCGGATCGCCCGCGCGGCATCCGCCGCTCCCATTCCCGCACAGCAGGCCGCCGACCCCGAGGCCATCGCCTGCTCCCTCGAAAACCCCGAGTCCTGCGAGGCCTGCCAGTAATGACCAGCACGAACAAGAACCTGCTCGACCCGGGCTTCGAGCTGACCCTGCGTCCCATGCGCTACCCGGACTTCTACGAGCGCTACCGGGACGCGATCAAGAACACCTGGACCGTCGAGGAGGTCGATCTCCACTCGGACGTCGCCGACCTCGCGAAGCTGTCGCCGGGCGAGCAGCACATGATCGGCCGCCTTGTCGCGTTCTTCGCGACGGGTGACTCGATCGTCTCGAACAACCTGGTCCTGACGCTGTACAAGCACATCAACTCCCCCGAGGCGCGCCTGTACCTGTCGCGCCAGCTGTTCGAGGAGGCCGTGCACGTCCAGTTCTACCTGACCCTCCTGGACACCTACCTCCCCGACCCGGAGGACCGCGCGGCCGCGTTCGACGCGGTCGAGGAGATCCCCTCCATCCGCGAGAAGGCCGAGTTCTGCTTCAAGTGGATGGATTCGGTCGAGAAGCTGGACCGCCTGGAGACGAAGGCGGACCGCCGCCGCTTCCTCCTCAACCTGATCTGCTTCGCCGCGTGCATCGAGGGCCTGTTCTTCTACGGGGCGTTCGCCTACGTGTACTGGTTCCGCAGCCGCGGCCTGCTGCACGGCCTCGCGACCGGCACCAACTGGGTGTTCCGCGACGAGACGATGCACATGTCGTTCGCGTTCGAGGTCGTCGACACCGTCCGCAAGGAGGAGCCGGACCTGTTCGACGACCGGCTCCAGGAGCAGGTCGTCGCGATGCTGCGCGAGGCGGTCGAGGCCGAGCTCCAGTTCGCCCGCGACCTGTGCGGTGACGGCCTTCCCGGCATGAACACCGACTCGATGCGCCAGTACCTGGAGTGCGTCGCCGACCAGCGCCTCCAGCGCCTCGGCTTCGCGCCGGTCTACGGCTCGGAGAACCCTTTCTCCTTCATGGAGCTCCAGGGCGTCCAGGAACTGACGAACTTCTTCGAGCGCAGGCCGTCGGCGTACCAGGTCGCGGTCGAGGGCTCGGTCGGGTTCGACGAGGACTTCTAGGCCGGGACCTCTGGCCGAGATCTCAGGCCGGATCTCAGGCCGGATCTCAGGCCGAGATCTCAGGCCGAGATCTCAGGCCGGGACCTCTAGGCGACGGTCGTGAACTCGGCGCGGCGGGAGGGGCGTTCGGTGCCCCGCCCCGCCTGCCGGGCTTGCCGGAGCTGCCGGTCGATCCGGCGGTCGTGGGCGATCCCGTACAGGGACGGGGCGGCCAGGAGGGCGAAGACGAAGAGGACGGTGAGGTAGTTCATCGCTGTGTTCATGTCCTCCACTCTCGTCCCCCGCGGACGCATCCGGCAGTGGCAGGACTGTCACTGACCCTCGAATTACTGCCAAGCCTGCGGCACACTGGACGGCATGCTGAAGAACGTGGCCGCAGTGCTGCTCGACGGTGTGCATCCCTTCGAACTCGGCGTCATCTGCGAGGTGTTCGGCCTCGACCGCAGCGATGCCGGGCTGCCCGTGTACGACTTCGCGGCCGTGTCCGCCGAGGGGCCCGACCTGACCACCCATGTACCGGGCATGACGATCTCCACCCCGTTCGGCCTGGAGCGGCTCGAGGAGGCCGACCTCATCGCCGTCCCCGCGGCGGGCCGCATCCGCGAGGGCTACCCTCCCGAGCTGCTCGACGCGCTGCGCCGGGCCGTCGACCGGGGCGCGCGCGTCCTCAGCGTCTGCTCGGGGGTGTTCGTGCTCGGCGAGGCCGGACTGCTCGACGGCCGCAGGTGCGCGGTGCACTGGCGGTACGCGCACGAGCTCGCCGTCGCGTTCCCGCGCACCCGCGTCGACCCCGACGTCCTGTACGTCGACGAGGGGCCGGTCATCACCTCGGCGGGCACCGCCGCCGGCATCGACGCCTGTCTGCACATCGTCCGCACGGAGCACGGCTCCGAGGTCGCCAACGCCATCGCCCGCCGCATGGTGGTCCCGCCGCACCGCGACGGCGGGCAGGCCCAGTACGTGGACCGCCCGCTGCCCGTCACTCCCTGCGACACCGTGGGGGCCGTACTGGCGTGGATGGAGGCACATCTGGACGAGACGCTCACGGTCGAGGAGCTCGCGGCGCGCGCCCTCATGTCGCCGCGCACCTTCGCGCGCCGCTTCCAGCAGGAGACGGGCACGACGCCGTACCGCTGGCTGCTTCGCCAACGGGTGCTACTGGCCCAGGAGTTGCTGGAGCAGACGGACGAGACGGTGGAGTCGATCGCCGGGCGGGCCGGGTTCGGCAACGCTGCGGCGATGCGGCATCAGTTCATGAAGGCGCTGGGCACGACGCCCAACGCCTTCCGCCGCACGTTCCGCGTACGGTCCGCGGCCTAGGCGCGCGGGGCCGACCGGCCCCGCGCACCGGCGCGTTGACCGCTAGCCGCGCTCCTCCACCCGCAACAGCGCCCGCTTGGGCTGGAGCGTGATCCCGATGCGGGCCGTGCTGTCCGTCTCCGCGACCGGAACCAGCCGCCAGCGGGGCGTCACCGTGGCCAGGATGATGGCCAGTTCGGCCATGCTGAAGTGATCGCCCGGGCACTTCCGGTTGCCGACACTGAACGGCATCATCGCGCTCTGCCGGCTTTCCGCGGCGCGTTCCGGAAGCCAGCGGTCGGGGTCGAACTCCAGATGGTCACGGAAGGACCGCGGATCACGCTGCATCGCATACGGGCTGTAGACGATGTCCGCACCGGCCGGAATGTGATAGCCGCCGAGCTCGGTATCGACGGCGGCCTGCCGCGTCAAAATCCATACGGCGGGCCGTATACGCATCGCCTCCGTGATGACATTGCGCGTGTGGATTAGGCCCTTGAGGTCGGCGAATGCGACGGGGCGGCCATCCGCCACGCATTCAACCTCCTCGTGCAACCGGCTTTCCTGCTCGGGGTGTTCCGCGAGGAGCTGGAACGTCCACGTGAGGGTCGACGCGACATTCTCCGCGCCGGCCACGACGAGGGAGACGACCTGGTCGTGCACCTCCTGCTCGCCGACCGTTTCGCCATTCTCGTCCTCGGCGCCGAGCAATGCCGCGAGCAGGTCACCCGGATTGACGCCGGATGCGCGACGCTCGGCAATGATCTCGTCCACCAGCCGATGCAAATCGGCCAACGCCCGCTCGAAACGGCGATTGGCCGGAAGTGGCAGCCGGTAGAAGGGTCCGACGGACAGGACCATGCGCCGGTACAGGCCGCTGAAGACCGTGTGCAGCGAGGAGCTGAGCCGGTCGGCGCGCTCGTCGACCGAGTCGACGTGCAGGACGGAGCGGGCGACGATGCGGACCGCGGTGCGGAACACCTCGGCGCCGATGTCGACGGTGTCGCCGTGCTTCCAGCGCGCCGCCATGGCGCGCGCCTCCTCCTCCATCACGGTCGCGTGGTCGGCGATGCGGTCGGTCCGGAACGCGGGCTGGATGGTGCGCCGCTGGCGCCGGTGCATGGGGCCGTTGCTGGTCGCCACGCCCTTGCCGAGGAGGACTCCGAGGGTCTCCCACAGGGGGCCGCCGACCATGTAGTCGGGGCTTTTGAGGAGCGCGGCCACGAGGTCGGGGTCGCAGACCGCGTACGCCGTCTTCGGGCCGAGCCTGATGCGGACCAGGTCGCCGTGGCCGCGCAGTCCCGCGACGAAGGCGAGGGGGTCGCGCACGAGGTTCCAGGCGTGCCCGAGGAGGGGCGCGCCGCCGCCGGCGTACGGCGGTGTGCGCCGCTCACCGGGCTCCGCGACAGCCGGAACCGAGGATTCTGCCGATTCGACGGTCATTCGTCACCTGCCTGGTCGCTGATGTACGGAGGAGTGGCGCGGTCGTCCCAGCTGTCCACCTGATAGCGGCCCGACTCGTGGTGGAACCAGTACACGGAACTGAACCAGTTCCGCATATTGGAGACGCACGACCTGAGTGCCACCGCGAGGCTCTCGCCCGCTAAAGTCCCGTCGGCCGCCTCGTCCGCCATCCGCAGAACTTCGGGCTCGGCGACCAGGAATTCGGAAATGCATCCGCGGACCCTTAGGCGGACTTCTTCCACGGCCTCTTCGAGGGAAAGCCCCTCATGCTGGATGAGGCTTATCCCTAGGTTGTGGAGTTCATCGCCCGCGAGTTCCTTGGGTAGTGAGCAGAGGTCGTTGTACCAGGCTGCGAAATCCTGGCACGCGAGCGCGGCCCGCCGGTACGCGGGGCTTTCGAGCACCCATTTCGGGAGCTCGTACTGCGCGGTCGGCTCGAGGAGATCGAGCCATATCCAGTGCGCGAAGGTGTTCCTTCGGAGTTCGATGTACTCCTCGACCGTGGGCACCGTTCCCGAGGTCCGGTTCCGGAATTCCTGGTCGTACGCGTCGATCACCACGTGGAAGTGGCGGGCGAACCGGGCGTTCCAAGAACGGGTGAGGGAGCCGTTCAGCCGGACGATGCTGTCGGCGAACGCGGCCACCAGCGGGTCCTTGTGTTGCAGATGGAGCTGGGGTGCCTCGAGTGCCGCGTGGAGCTGGACGGCGAGGCGTCGCCAGGCACCGGCCCGGCCGTGGATCACGTCGCGGTCGTGGCGGTCGTCCCAGACGAAGAACCACGCGCTGTAGTCGCAAATCGCGGAGAGGAGGTCGTCGGGGGCTCCTATGTAGTAGCCCGCCATGAGGTCGGTGTAGCAAAGGCCATCGGCATATTTCTCCACCTTGTCGGCCGGCATGAGTCGCTTGTGGAGCAGCCAGGACCGCGTCTTCTCCTGAAGCTTTGGCCAATACGGATGCAGGTTGCGAGGAAACGCCTCCTCGATCGCCGGTAGTGCCAGCGCCGGTGGGACCACTGTCTGCGTCTGTGTCTGTGTCTGCACCCGAGTCCGTGAAGTGCCGTGTGAGAAAGCAGGCACGAACAAACCCCTCTCAGCCGCCTGATGGCGTGCGCCCCTGTGCTGTGCCGGGCGCGCGCCGTTGCGTATCCCCGCACTTTCTATTCAGCACTACAACTGACCGTTCTGGGAACGGATTTGCTCCCCTCACTACCCCCACGCGCCGGAAAAGTCCGCTTAGGTGACTGATTCCGGATCATCTGCGGCCGGGCCAGTTCGCACACCTGACCGCCGGGGCGGTCCGGGCCCCGAACGCGCGAGCGGCGCCCGGTCAGTTGAAATCCGGCCGGACGCCGCTCACGTGTCACTTGGTGCACTCGGGACCCAACAGGCCCTTCCCGCTCAGTCGTTGGGGACGACCTCGTAGCGCGGGGTTCCCTCGGCCATCTGCTTCAGGGCGTCCTTGCGCTCGCGCTTGGAGAGGCGGTCGATGTACAGGTACCCGTACAGGTGGTCCGTCTCGTGCTGGAGGCAGCGCGCGAAGTAGCCCGTGCCGCGGACCTTGACCGGGTTGCCCTTCTCGTCCTGCCCGGTCACCACCGCGTAGTCGGGGCGCGCGAGCGGCGCGTACGCCGTCGGCACGGACAGGCAGCCCTCGTTCGAGTCGTCGAGGCGGCGCTGGTCCGCGGGCAGCTCCTGGAGCACGGGGTTGCAGACCACGCCGGTGTGGCGCGCACCGTCGTCGTCCGGGCAGTCGTAGACGAAGACCTTCAGGTCGACGCCGATCTGGTTGGCGGCGAGGCCCACGCCCTCCGCGGCGCGCTGGCTGGCGAACATGTCGTCGACCAGCTGCGCGAGCTCGTCGCCGAACTCGGTGACGTCCTTGCACTCCTTGTGCAGGACGGGGTTCCCGACGACGGTGATCGGCCGCGACGTGCCGCGCGCGACGGCGGCCTCCTCGCGGGCGGCGTTGTCCTCGGTGTCGAGGACGAAGCCCTCGTCGTCCACGGGGAGCACTCCGGCGTGCTCGTGCTCGATGTCCTGCTGCGCCATGTCCGACGTACGCCTTCCGGTACCTGCTGCGACAAATTTTCCGGGGTACAGCCTACGGGGACCGGTCAGCAGACCTCTTCAAGGTCCCGCCAGTCCCTGGAGTCCGGGCTGTCGGCGACCCAGCCGTCGAGCAGCCCCCGCACGAGCGACGCGGGCGCAGCGACACCGCACTCGCGCTCGGGCGCCCACAGCTGGCCGTCCGTGCGGTGGCCGAGCGGCCCGGGATGTCCAGGCTCGCTGTGGTCGTGCGGGTCCAGGTGCTCGCCGTCGCCCTCGTCGGACGGCATCCGCGACTCGGAGCACATCCGGCACAGCAGCCGCACGGAGGACGACCAGTCCTCGGCGGCGTAACCGGCGTCGGAGGCGAGCTGCTCCAGGGCGTCCCGGTCGGCCTCGGTCGCGGCTTCCAGCAGGACGACCCAGGTGGGGACGGGCGAGGGGGCCCACAGCTCGATCTCGTCGAAGACGGGGTACGAGTGCCCGGCGGCCGTCGTCCGCTCCCCGTGGGGCACGCCGTCGTGCAGTACGACCTCGCCCCAGCGGCGCCCGGAGGACGGCAGCGGGATGGACAGGACCTCCACACGGGCGGGGTCGAGCCTGCGCCCCCACACCACCTCGGCCTCGCCCTCCGGCGAAAGACGCACCGCGGCACTGCCCAGGTCCATGCCGGTCGGCTCACCGGCGGCGGTCGCACCGCCCGGCACCTTCAGGCCGTACGCCTGCCAGGCACGCCGCGCGAGCGGCCAGTCCTGCAGGGCGGTGGCAGCGATGCCCACGTTCCACCAGTCGGGGGCGCCGCTCTCACGGTCGAGGAGGGCCACCGCGCGCAGGCCCGCGGCCCGCGCCTGCTCCCAGTCGTGCCGGAACTTGTGCAGCAGCGCGAGGTTGAACCAGGACTCCGACAGCCAAGGCTCGAGGTCGGCGGCTCGGGTGAGCAGGGCCCCGGCGTCCTCGTAGCGGCCGTCGCCGATGAGCGTGAACGCCCGATCGGTGGCCTGCCGCCATGAGGCGGAGGGCCGGTGCCGTCCCTTGCCGAAGATCCTCACGATTCCCGCCTGCATTCCCGCCTGTCGGTCCGGGGGACAGTGCCCTCGGGGGGCCTTCCCCCAAGGAGCACGGCCGGGGCCCCAGCCCCCGGACATCCTCTTCTTCGCATCCAACCACGTACGGCCGGACAGCCGCTCATTACCCATGGGTTACCCAGCCGGGGGCAGGGTCACCCCGCCCCTCGACACGACCCTGGCCAGGGATTCCACCACATCGGGCTGGTAGTCGCGCCCCGTGGCCAGACGCAGTCGCTCCAGGGCGGTGAGGGGGCCCTGAGGGCCTTCTCCCCGGGCCATCTCGTCGTATGCGTTGGCGGTGCGGACGATGCGCGCGGTGAGAGGCTGCTCACGGTAGGGGTCGGCCTGGCGCTCGACGACGACGGCGACCTCCGCGTCCACCCCCGTCTGGCGCACGACGGCCCCGCCGAGCAGCGCGATGCGGCGCTGCTCCTGGGCGGGCAGGGCGGCGGTGGCGCCGTCGGCGACCGGGTCGACGAGGGACAGCTGCCCGATGTCGTGCATGAGGGCCGCGTACTCCAGGACGGTGAGGTCGGGCTCGGAGAGTCCCAGTTCACGGCCCACGGCGCGGCTGAGCGCCGCGACGCGCAGGGCGTGACCCTGAGGCGTGTAGCCGGCGATCTCGGTCGCGCGGGCCAGCGAGGTGATCGTCTGCCGGTACGTGGTCCGCACGGCGGCGTACCGGCGGAACGCGAGCTGGGTCAGGAGGAGGGGCAGGCAGAAGACGGGCAGCGCCCACAGCCCGGCGACGGCCACGGCGAGGGCGATGACGGCGCCGGTGGCGCACACCGCGGAGCCGATGCCGATCATGGCCCGCAGCTCGTCCCTGAGCAGCGGCCCGAACGGCCAGCCGGTACGGGCGTGCGCCATGGCCGCGGCGAGGACGGCGTCGCACAGCGCGGTCAGGACGAGCAGCCCGACGAGCAGCAGCGCGTAGGCCGCGCCGTCACCGAGCCAGGCGCCGAACCTGCCCTGGTTGTAGAGAGGCTGGAAGCAGACGGCGGCGAAGGCGACGGTCAGGACGCGCCGCGCCATGTGGTCGGCGGACGGGCCGTGCCCGAGCGCGAGGTGCGGTACGGAGCCGACGAGCGCGGCCGCGACGCAGACGGCGACGACCTGGAGCGCTCCGTGATGCGTCGCCTGTCCCGCCGTCTCCCCGAGGAGCGCGTACGCGAGAGCGCCGGCGGCCCCCAGGGGTGCGCGCTCTCTGTCCCCTCCGGGTGATCCCCAGCGGGCGAGTTCACCGACGGCGATGAGCACACCGAAGGCGAGCGCCGTCCCGGGTTCCTGGACGCCGTCCCAGAGAGTGCTGCCGAGGGAGACGGCGGTGAGCGCGACGGCGAGGCCCTGGACGGCCGCGACCGTGGTGCGCGCCCGGCCACTTCCCGGACCCGGGGACCGCGTCCACGTCACCGCGGGGCCCCGCGCCGCGCGACGCGGGACCCGGGCACCTGTGCGGCGGCCTCGTCCGCGGTCACGGCGGGGTGCCACCCGTGCCGCCCGAGCGCCCGCACCAGCGCCCCGACCATCTGCGGGTCGAACTGCGCGCCCGCACAGCGGGACAGCTCGGCGAGCGCGACGTCGACGGGCCGGGCCCGCGAGTAGGACCGCGTGGACGTCATCGCGTCGAACGCGTCCGCCACCGCCACGACCCGCGCGAACTCCGGGATCTGCGGCCCCGTGAGCCCGTAGGGGTACCCGCTGCCGTCCATCCGCTCGTGGTGATGCAGGATCGCCGCCCGCGCCTCCCCCAGGAACCCGATCCCGCGCACCATCTCGTGCCCGTACTCGGGGTGCAGTTCGATGATGCGCCGCTCCTCGGGGGTCAGCGGGCCGTCCTTGCGCAACAGGCGGGTCGGTACGCCGAGTTTGCCGACGTCGTGCAGGATCCCGGCGAACCGCAGGACCTCGGCGCGCTCGTCCGCCATGCCGAGTTCGCGGGCGATCATCATGGACGCCTGGCCGACCCGCTCGCTGTGGCCGCGCGTGTACCCGTCCTTGATGTCGACGGCCTGCACGAGGGCCCGGATCGTCTCCTGGTGGGCGGCGCGCTCGCGGTGGTACTGGCCGAACACCCAGCAGGAGATGTACATCGGCAGCAGCACGAGGAGCGCGGCGAAGGGGCCGTACGGGCTGCGCCACAGGACGGCCATCATGAGGCCCGCGAGGCCGTGCACGGCGACGGGCCCGAGGGCGCGCGGGAAGAGGCCGCGCCAGGCGGCGCGCAGCGGGACGCGTTCGGCGGTGGCGAGGATGCCGCCGTCGAGCAGGGCGAGGGCGGCGCAGAAGACCAGGACGGCCGCTCCTGCGGGCACCAGCGCGTACGGGAAGTGGGGCGCGGACACGGCCGCGGCGCCGCCGAGCGCTCCGTGGACGCGGGCGGCGGCCCAGGTGGCCAGGGCGAGCTGCGCGGCGCGCCAGACGCGGCGCAGGCCGGCCGGGCGCCGGTCCGTCCTCGCGACGAGCGCTCCGGGCACGGCGACGAGTGCGGCCGCCGCGGGCGGCAGGAGGAACGCTCCGGCGAGCAGGACGGGGAAGAAGGTGCCCATGCCCTTGGGGACGCGCCGCCCGATCACGCGGCACTGGCCCGCGTGTTCGCATCCCGTGTAGAGGACGACGAGGAGTCCGACGGCGGGCCACGGTGTGGCCGGCCCCGCGGCGGGTGCCAGGCACGCGAGGGCGCCGCCGGCCGCGCACAGGACATAGCCGAGAGCCACTGGCGGAACCGTGCGCATACCGACCCCCCTCCCCGTGATCCCGCTTCAGGTTCCGGAGGATAGAGCGGTCGGAAGGGCGCGCGGGCGGCATCGCGAGGATTCCCCGGGCCACCCGACGGCGGATTAGCACATTCGGGTGACGGGGCGGGGAACGGCGGCGGGACGTGACGTATCGCCGTCACGTCCCGCTCGTCACCGCTCGGCCTCGCGGCCGCAGTCTCAGGCTTCGCGCAGCTTGGGAGCCGACGCCGTCACGTCCTGGTCGGGCACGGCCTGCCCCGACCGGATCAGGTCGATGCGGCCCATGACCTTCGACCGGAGGTCGCTCGGTACGTCGTCCTGCCCGCAGCACCGCTTGACCAGCTTCTTCACGGCCTGCTCGAGGCCGTACTTCTCCAGGCACGGACTGCACTCCTCGAAGTGCGTCTCGAACTTCGTGCAGTCGCTGTCCGGCATCTCGTGATCGAGGAACTCGTAGAGATGGTCGAGGACTTCACTGCAATCCGTCTCGTGCGGCTCTCCGCAGCTCATGAGCCCGAGCCTTTCGCTTCGTTCGACTCTCCGGCGCCGGCCGGGACCAGACCGCGGTCGCGGGCGTAGTCCTCGAGCATGCCGCGCAGCTGGCGACGGCCCCGGTGGAGGCGGGACATCACCGTCCCGATGGGTGTCCCCATGATGTCCGCGATCTCCTTGTACGCAAAGCCCTCTACGTCGGCGAGATAGACCGCGATGCGGAACTCCTCGGGGATCGCCTGGAGCGCCGACTTCACGTCCGAGTCGGGCAGGTGGTCGAGCGCCTGCGACTCGGCGGAACGCAGGCCGGTCGACATGTGCGACTCGGCGCGCGCCAGCTGCCAGTCCTCGATCTCCTCGGCGGCACTGCGCTGGGGCTCGCGCTGCTTCTTGCGGTACGAGTTGATGAAGGTGTTCGTGAGGATGCGGTACAGCCACGCCTTGAGGTTCGTGCCCTCGCGGAACTGGTGGAACGACGCGTACGCCTTCGCGTAGGTCTCCTGCACCAGGTCCTCGGCGTCGGCCGGATTGCGCGTCATGCGCAGCGCCGCCGAGTACATCTGGTCGAGGAACGTGAGCGCGTCACGCTCGAAGCGCAGACTGCGCTCCGCGGCGGTCTCCTCGGGCTCTTCCGCCTGCCCGTGTTCGGTCCCTGCGTCGGTGCCAGTGACCGGACCCACCTCCTCCAACGACGTGGCGGGGCCGAAGGAGACCCCACTCGAATCGGAGAATAGACGACCCTCGGTCGGAGCGGCCTGGCGATCCTGTCCGCCCGCCGTCCGAATGGGGGCGCTCTTCGCCGCGTGCAACACGCTCCACTCCAGGTCAGCGGCGCTGCTGCGGCTCGGGCAGATGGTCGAACCCATGCGGCGGACTTCCTCTCGTCAGCACTCGTCACAACTCGTGACTTGACTTCTCGCAAGTCTTCGACAGCACTCTCGTACCGTCTGTTCCGGACAACAGACGTCCGGGCCGCAACATTCCCGGGGGCTACGCGAGTGATCCGGCCCACTTCACGACCGCGTCCACGATGAGCGCGAGGGCCTCGTCCTGGCCGATGTCCGCCCGCTTCGGCACCGCGAATCCATGGTCCCCGTAAGGGATTTCGACGAGCTGGTACGCGGTGGAGCCGGGGAATTCGGCGGGCTTCCCGAAGGGGTCGTTGCCGCCCTGGACTACGAGCGTGGGGACCCCGGCGCCGAGCAGTTCGTCGGCGCGGGACTTCTCGGGGCGGCCCGGCGGGTGGAGCGGGAAGCTCAGGGCGAGGACGGCGGCCGCGCCGAGCTCCTGCGCCGTGCGGCACGCCACGCGCGCGCCCGCGCTGCGCCCGCCCGAGACGACCGGCAGCCCCGGCTTCTCCAGAGCGGGCCACACCCCGCGCCAGCCGACGTCCAGGGTCTTCGGTGCGGGTGCCACCTTCTTGCCGGCCACCCGCCACGGCTGCTCGACGAGGGCGACGGTCACACCGTGGGCGGGCAGCGCGGCGGCGACGGCCTTCAGGTCACGCGCCTCGATGCCGCCACCGGCGCCATGGCTGAGGGCCAGGACGAGCCGGGCCTTCTTCGCGGGGGCCGGATGCCAGGTGATGCGCGCTTCACCGGCGCCGGTCCCGACGGTCTCGGTCCTGGCGGTGGGCTCGGCGGCGTGCGCGGTCGTGTTCTTGGTCACGTCAGAAGAGTGTGCCCTCCTCGGGCCCCTCCAGCTCCTTGAGCAGCTCCGGCCCGTTGTTGCGCACGTTGCTGACCGACGTCGACACGGGGTACGCCCGCATCAGGCCCTCCGGCGGCGGCGCGAGCAGGGACTTCAGGTCGTCGGTGCGGGCCGGGTCGAGCCAGGCGTCCCACCGGTCCGGCGTGAGCATGAGCGGCATCCGGGGGTGGATGTCGAAGAGCGAGCGGGGCCCCTCGTCGGGCGCGACGGCGAGCGGCGCGGTCTCCGCCTCGGTGGTGATGACGGTGCAGGTCACCCACCAGGCGAGGGGGTGCTCGTCGGGCAGGGTGCGGTCGCGCCAGAACTCGTACAGGCCCGCCATCGCGAAGACGGAGCCGTCGGCGGGCGTGACGAAGTAGGGCTGCTTGCGCGGCCGCTTCTTCTTGCCCTCGACCTCCAGGTCACGCTCGCCGACCCCGGTGACCCACTCGTAGTAGCCGTCCGCGGGCAGGATGCAGCGGCGGCTCGAGAAGGCGCGGCGGAACGAGGGCTTCTCGGACACCGTCTCGGCGCGGGCGTTGATCATCCGGGCGCCGCCCTCGGGGGTCTTCGACCACGACGGCACGAGGCCCCACTTGAGAGTGCGCAGCTGGCGAACCGGATTCGGGTCGGCGGCGTCCTTCACAGAGCGGTCGAGTACCGCGTAGACCTCCTTGGTCGGGGCCACATTGAAGTCGGGCGCGAGGGTCTCCTCGGGCTCCCACTTCTCGATCTCAAAGATTCCTGCGAGATCCTCGGGCCTACGACTCGATGCATACCGTCCGCACATACGTGCCACAGTGCCAGATACTGGCCCGCCAGAGGGAGCCTCCCCAACCATGTACGTCACCGCGAGTACCGGCGCCGCCGACCTGTGGGACCGGGTCTTCGGCAGCCAGTCCGACCCCGACCAGTGGGTGGTGTTCGCCACAGCGGCACTCGCGCTCGCCGCGGTCGTCCCGCACAACATATGGCGCCTCTCCCGCAACGCGATCACCATCGCCCACGAGGGCGGGCACGGCGTCGTGGCCCTCGTCAGCGGGCGCCGTCTCGACGGCATCAGGCTGCACTCCGACACCAGCGGCCTCACCGTCAGCCGCGGCAAGCCGTCGGGCCTCGGCATGATCCTGACAGCGGCCGCGGGATACACCGCTCCCCCGCTCCTCGGGCTCGGCGGGGCCGCGCTGCTCGCCGCGGGACACATCACGGCCCTCCTGTGGCTGGCCACTGCCCTGCTCGTGGCGCTGCTCGTGATGATCAGGAACGCGTACGGCGCGCTGACCGTGATCCTGACCGGCGGCACCTTCGTGCTCGTGTCCTGGCTGGCGGGACCACAGGTGCAGGCCGCGTTCGCGTACGTCGTCGTGTGGTTCCTGCTCCTGGGCGGCGTACGGCCCGCGTTCGAGCTGCAGAGCAAGCGCAGGCGGGGCGGGACCGGTGACTCTGACGCGGACCAGCTGTCGCGGCTCACGCACGTGCCGGCCGGGATGTGGCTGTTCTTCTTCCACGCCGTCTCACTGTGCTCACTGCTCGGCGGGGGCCGCTGGCTGCTCGGACTGTGACCCCCTGCTCGGCGGGGCGGGGGCTCGTGATCCGGCCCGATCGCCTGAGCCCACTAAAGTAAAGGCATGACCGAAATCCCCGCGCACACCTCCCTCTGGCCCGCCCCCCACGCGAGCGGCCCCGTCTTCGCGACGGTTCATGTGCCGGGGTCGAAGTCGGTCACCAACCGCGCGCTCGTCCTGGCCGCGCTCGCCGCCGAGCCCGGCTGGCTTCGCCGCCCGCTGCGCTCGCGCGACACGCTCCTGATGGCGGCCGCCCTGCGCGCCATGGGCGTCGGCATCGAGGAGGGCGTGGGCCCGGACGGTTCCGGCGAGGCCTGGCGCGTGATCCCCTCGGGGCTGCGCGGCCCGGCCACGGTGGACGTGGGCAACGCCGGTACGGTGATGCGCTTCCTGCCCCCGGTCGCGGCGCTCGCCGACGGCCCGGTGCGCTTCGACGGCGACCCCCGTTCGTACGAGCGGCCGCTGAACGGCGTGATCGACGCGCTGCGCGTGCTCGGCGCCCGGATCGACGACGACAGCCGCGGCTCGCTCCCGATGACCGTGCACGGCAGCGGCGCCCTCGACGGCGGCCGGGTCGAGATCGACGCGTCCTCCTCGTCACAGTTCGTGAGCGCCCTCCTGCTGTCCGCGCCGCGCTTCAACCAGGGGGTGGAGGTGCGCCACGTCGGCGGCCCGCTGCCCTCGATGCCGCACATCCGGATGACCGTCGACATGCTGCGCACGGTCGGCGCCCAGGTCGACACCCCGGAGTCCGGCGGCGAGCCGAACGTCTGGCGGGTCACGTCGGGCGCCCTGCTCGGCCGCGATCTGACGGTGGAGCCCGACCTGTCGAACGCCCAGCCGTTCCTGGCCGCGGCCCTCGTCACCGGCGGCAAGGTCATCGTCCCCGACTGGCCGGAGCGCACGACGCAGCCCGGCGACCGGCTGCGCGAGATCTTCACGCTCATGGGCGGCTCCTGCGAACTGACCGAGCAGGGGCTCGAGTTCACCGGTTCCGGCTCTGTCCACGGCATCGACGTGGACCTGAGCGAGGTCGGGGAACTGACGCCCGGCATCGCGGCCGTCGCGGCCCTCGCCGACTCCCCCTCCACGCTGCGGGGCGTGGCGCACCTGCGTCTGCACGAGACGGACCGCCTGGCCGCGCTCACCAAGGAGATCAACGAGCTCGGCGGCGACGTCACCGAGACCGCCGACGGCCTGCACATCCGGCCGCGCCGCCTGCACGGCGGGATCTTCCACACGTACGACGACCACCGCATGGCCACCGCGGGCGCGATCATCGGCCTCGCCGTGCCGGGCGTGGAGATCGAGAACGTGGGGACGACCGCCAAGACCCTGCCCGACTTCCCCGACCTGTGGGCCGGGATGCTGGGGAACTGACGGGCGGATCGAGATCATGCGCCGCTACGGCAAGAACCCCGACGAGGACGACATCCGCGTCCGCCCCAACCGCAAGGGCAACCGCCCGCGCACGAACATCCGTCCGAAGCACGAGGACGCCGCTGACGGCATGGTCCTGACCGTGGACCGGGGCCGCCTCACCGTCCTCATCGACGACATCCCCGTCACCGCGATGAAGGCCCGCGAGCTGGGCCGCAAGGCGGCCGTGGTCGGCGACCAGGTCTCCGTCGTCGGGGATCTGTCCGGCAAGAAGGACACCCTCGCGCGCATCGTCCGCATCGGGCAGCGCACCTCCGTGCTGCGCCGCACGGCCGACGACGACGACCCGTACGAGCGCGTGGTCGTCGCGAACGCCGACCAGCTCGCCATCGTCACCGCCCTCGCGGACCCCGAGCCGCGCCCGCGCATGATCGACCGCTGCCTCGTCGCCGCGTACGACAGCGGCCTCGACCCGCTCCTCGTGCTGACCAAGTCGGACCTCGACCCGCCGGACGAACTCCTGAAGATGTACGGGGCGTTGGGCGTCCCCTATGTCGTCACCAGCCGGGACGAGCTGGAGAGCGGGGCGGCGGTCGCCCGGGTGCGCGAGCAGCTCGACGGCAAGATCACCGTGTTCGTCGGCCACTCCGGCGTCGGCAAGACGACGCTGGTGAACGCGCTGGTGCCGAAGGGCAGCCGGCGTACGACGGGCCATGTCAACGCGGTCACGGGCCGCGGCCGGCACACCACGACGTCCGCGCTCGCGCTGCCGCTGCCCGACGACAACGGCTGGGTGATCGACACCCCGGGCGTGCGCTCCTTCGGACTGCACTACGTCGACCCGTCCCGCGTCATCCACGCCTTCCCCGACCTGGAGCCGGGCACGGAGAACTGTCCGCGTGCGTGCAGCCACGACGAGCCGGACTGCGCGCTCGACGAGTGGGTCGCTCAGGGACACGCCGATCCCGCGCGTCTGTACTCACTGCGGCGGCTGCTCGCCACGAGGGAGCGACGCGAGGGCGACTGACCTCAGCGTTGTTTGCGACCGCCCCGCGACGGTAAGTGCATAATCGCACCAAGCCGGACGCAAGATCGAAACCGTACGAAGCGGTCACGGAAGTCGAAGATGCTGGAGGCAAGCACATGGCGTGGCTGCTGGTCATCGTGGCGGGGATTCTCGAGACCGGCTTCGCGGTCTGCCTGAAGCTCTCGCACGGCTTCACCCGGCTCTGGCCGACGATCGCGTTCTCGTGCTTCGCCCTCGGCAGCTTCGGCCTCCTCACGCTCGCCCTGCGCAAGCTCGACGTGGGTCCCGCGTACGCGGTGTGGACGGGCATCGGCGCTGCGGGCACCGCGATCTACGGCATGGTCTTCCTCGACGACCTGGTCTCCACCCTCAAGCTCGTCTCGATCTCGTTCGTGATCGTCGGTGTGATCGGGCTTCAGCTGTCGGGATCGGCGCACTGAGCCGCCACGCTCACACGACGTCCCGTACGCGCGGGAAGTGACAGGCAGCGCTCTGCTTCCCGGCCACCGGGCTCGCGGGCACCTCGCGCTCGCAGCGTTCCTTGTCGACCCCGTGGAGGTCCGCGTAGACGGGACAGCGCGCCCGGAAACGGCATCCTTCGTAGCGCTGCGTCGGGCTCGGCGGATCCCCGGCGAGCAGGATCCGGTCCCTCTGCCGCGCCCGCTCCCGCTCGGGGTCGGGCAGCGGCACCGCGGACAACAGGGCCTGGGTGTAAGGGTGCAGAGGCCTCTCGAAGACGTCGGCCACGGGCCCGGACTCGACGGTCCGCCCCAGGTACACGACGCTCACACGGTCCGCGATGTGCCGTACGACGGACAGGTCGTGCGAGACGAAGAGGTAGGCGAGGCCCAGTTCCGCCTTGAGCCGCTGGAGCAGGTTGAGGACGCCTGCCTGTACGGAGACGTCGAGCGCGGAGACGGGTTCGTCCAGGACGAGCAGCTCCGGCTCGACGGACAGGGCCCGAGCGATCCCGACGCGCTGCCGCTGGCCGCCGGAGAACTCGTGCGGAAAGCGCTCCGCGTGGGCGGGGTCGAGGCCGACCTGTTCCAGGAGCGCGGGGATCCGGCGCGCGATCGCCGCCCGGTCCGCGCCCTGGGCACGCAGCGGTTCGGTGATGATGTCGCCGACCGGCATCCTGGGATCCAGGGAGGCCATCGGGTCCTGGAAGACGATCTGCACGCGCCGCCGCAACGCCGCCCGCTCCGCCTTCCCGAGCCCGCCCACGGACTGCCCGAACAGCTCGACGTCCCCGGCCTCGGGCCGTGCCAGTTCGAGGAGTTCGAAGAGGGTGGTGGACTTCCCCGACCCGGACTCGCCGACGAGCGCGAGGGTCTCTCCGCCGCGGATGTCGAGGTCCACCCCGTCGACGGCGTAGACGCTCCCGACCCGCCGCCTGAAGGCGCTCCCCTTGAACACGGGAAACGTCTTCCCAAGCCCGCGCACCTTCAACACGGTTTCCCCCACCGGGCGTTCACCGCGATCGGCCATCCCGGGCACGGGGAAGACGTCCTGTGGGGTGAGCCCACCGATCTCGTCGGCGCGCACACAGGCGGCACGGTGAGGCGCCGTCGAACCCACAGGGGTCCGCAGGGAAGGCACCTCGCTCAGACACGCCTCCACCGCCAAGGGGCACCTGGGCGCAAACGCACACCCTCCGCCCAACTCCCCGGCCCCTGGCGGAGCCCCCGGCACGGGCACCAGCACATCCGCCGCCCCGTCGAGCCGCGGCACCGCCCCCATCAGCCCCAGCGTGTAGGGCATCCGGGCCTCCCGGAACACATCGTCCACGGGCCCGCTCTCGACCACACGGCCCGCGTACATGACAGCCACCCGGTCGGCCATCCCCGCGATGACCCCCAGGTCATGGCTGACCAGCACGACGGCCGCACCCGTCTCCCGCTGAGCCGTACGCAGTACGTCGAGCACCTGCGCCTGGATCGTCACGTCGAGCGCCGTCGTCGGCTCGTCGGCCACGATGACGTCGGGGTCGTTGGCCATGGCCATCGCGATCATGGCCCGCTGGCGCATGCCCCCGGAGAACTCGTGCGGGAAGGCGTCGGCGCGCGCGGCCGGTTCCGGGATCCCTACGAGGTCGAGCAGCTCGACGGCGCGTGCGCGCGCCGCTTCCCTGGACACGTTCTGGTGGGCCCGCACGGCCTCGGCTATCTGGTCCCCGATCCGGTACACGGGCGTGAAGGCCGACAGGGGATCCTGGAACACCATCCCGATCCGGCTGCCGCGCACCCGCGAGAGGGCCCGGTCGGACGCGCCGACAAGCTCCTGCCCGTCGAGCCGCACCGATCCACGGACGGCGGCGCCTGCAGGCAGCAGGCCGAGGAGGGCCAGCGCGGTCGCGGATTTCCCCGACCCCGACTCGCCCACCAGACCGAGGACCTCTCCCCGCTCCAGCGCCAGGTCCACGCCGCGTACCGCGGGCTTCCCGTCGAAGTCGACCTGGAGCCCGGACACCTCAAGCAGCACGGCGCGCACCCTTCCTCGTATTGGTCGGGCTCGTCGGATCGAACGCGTCGCGCAGCCCGTCCCCCACCAGGTTCACCGCGAGCACGAAGACGATCAGGAGCCCGGCGGGGAAGAAGAACATCCAGGGGTAGGTGATGGCCGCGCCCGTCGACGAGGCGATCAGGGTCCCCAACGAGACGTCGGGCGCCTGCACGCCGAACCCGAAGTACGACAGCGCGGTCTCGCTCATCACCGCGCCGCCGACCGCGATCGTGGCGTCGATGATCAGGAACGACACCACGTTGGGCAGGACATGCCGCCAGATGATCCGGAAGGGTCCGACGCCCATGTAGCGGGCGGCGCGCACGAATTCGCGTTCCTTGAGGGACACGGCCATCGAGCGCACCACCCGCGCGGTGATCATCCAGCCGAAGACGGCCAGCAGTCCCACGAACGCGAACCAGCCGCCTCCCCGCAGCCGCGGCGAGACGATCGCGATGATGAGGAACGAGGGGAAGACGAGGAGCAGGTCGACGACGAACATCAGCGCCCGGTCCGCCCAGCCGCCGAAGTACCCGGCGCACGCGCCCACGAGCGCCGCGAGCCCTGTCGAGAACAGGGCCACCAGAACCCCGATCACCAGGGACTTCTGGAGCCCGCGCACGGTCTGCGCGAAGACGTCCTGACCGATGCGGTTGGTGCCCCACCAGTGGTCGGCCGACGGGCCCTCGCGCAGCGCCGTGTAGTCGACCTTGCTGTACGTCCACTGGGCGAGGTACGGGCCGAGCACGGCGAGGGCGACGAGCAGCAGCAGGACCGTCGCCCCGGCGAGGGCTCCACGGTGGCTCAGGAAGCGGCGTGCGACGACGCCGGACCGGCCCCGGGGGCGTACGGCCGAGGGCACCGGGTCGAGCACGGCGCTGGTGGTGGTCATGGCAGGGGACGTCCTCGGGCGTCAGGCGCGCCGGACGCGCGGGTCGAGTGCGGCGTGCAGGGCGTCGGCGAGGAAGCCGGACAGCAGCACGACCACGGCGGCGAAGACATTGACGGCGACGACGGAGTTGACGTCGTTCTTGCCGATGGAGGAGACGAACCACTCGCCCATGCCGTGCCAGCCGAAGATCGTCTCGGTGAAGGTGGCGCCCGTGAACAGGGCGAGGAAGCCGTAGCTGAAGAACGTGGACATGGGGATGAGGGCCGTGCGCAGTCCGTGCCGCAGCAGCACCGTGCGCCTGGTCAGCCCCTTCGCCTGCGCCGTGCGCAGATAGTCGGCGCCGAGCACGTCGAGCATGGCGGAGCGCTGGTAGCGGCTGTACCCGGCGATGGCGCCGAGGGCGATGGAGATCGTCGGCAGCAGCAGGTGCACCGAGCGGTCCTTCAGGACGGCCCAGAAGCCGGAGTCGACACCCGGGCTCTTCTCGCCCGTGAACTGGATGAGCTCGGTCCCGGTCCGCTGGTTGAACCAGATGGCGCCGATCTTGAGCAACACGGCCAGCAGGAAGACCGGGGTCGAGAGCAGCGCGAACGAGGCGAGGGTCAGGGCCCGGTCGGACAGCCGGTACTGGCGCACCGCCGTCCACGCCCCGACGATCACTCCGAGCACCGTCCCGGCGATCGTGCCGAGCAGCAGCAGGCGCAGGCTCACCCCGATCCGCCGGCCGAACTCGGCGGCGACGGGCGACCCGTCGATGGTCTGCCCGAGATCGCCGTGCACCGCGTGCCCGGCCCAGGCCAGGAAGCGTTCGAGGAGTGGCTTGTGGTCGTTGACGCCCATCGCGGTGAGATGGTGGTCCACCGCCGAGGGCGACAGGGGCGGCTGGCGGCCCTCGTAGTACCCGCGCGGGTCGAGCGCGAGCGAGGCGATCAGGTAGGAGAGGCAGATGGCGACGAGCAGCAGGACCGCGTAGTAGCCGAGCCGCTTGGCCAGATATGCCGACACCGTGCCTGCCCTCTTAGCGGATTGCGCCGAACTCTCGCTGAAACACACCTGATGACGACTGGGGACCGTGCCCGGCTCCCCCCATCGGCTGTCATCGATGCAGGTCATCGGCTTTCAACTCCAGCATGATCGCGGGTTGTTGCTGTTTTGTGAAGAGCGCATGTCAAGGTCGCCGCACTCTTCCGCCGTCAACTCCCGCGGGTCTACGGTCTCGGCTGACATGCGGCCGCTCCGCCGCCGCAGCCCGGACCGAAGGAAGCCCCATGCGCAGATCCACCGTCACCGCCGTCGCCGCAGCCCTGTCGGCCACCCTGGTGCTGGCGGGCTGCGGGTCGTCCGACGACGACAAGCCGGCCCGGAAGAGGGCCGCGCCGGCGGTGGACGGTCAGGACATCAACGCGCATCCGGTGAGCGATCTCCGGCAGGGCGGGACGCTGAAGATGGGCCTGTCGACATGGCCCGCCAACTTCAACTGGAACACCCCCGACGGCTTCATGGGCGACGCCCAGGAGGTCGACGCGGCGGTGCTGCCCGACCTGTTCGACAACGACGCCAAGGGCGCCCAGCACGTCAACCCGAACTTCCTGGTCTCGGCGAAGGTCGTCTCCACCGACCCCCAGGTCGTGGAGTACGAGCTGAACCCGAAGGCCAAGTGGTCCGACGGAAAGCCGCTGAGCTGGAAGGACTTCCAGGCCCAGTGGAAGGCCCTGAGCGGGTCGGACAAGGACTACGAGGCGGCCGTCACCGACGGCTACGAGCAGATATCCAAGGTCGAGCAGGGCAAGGACGAGCACGGCGTCAGGATCACCTTCGACAAGCCGTACGCGGAGTGGCAGAACCTCTTCGACCCGCTGTACCCGGCGGCGTACATCGACACCCCGGAGAAGTTCAACAAGGGGTGGACGCAGAAGGTCCCGGTCACGGGGAACGCCTTCAAGATCAAGAACATCGACAAGACGGCCCAGACGATCACCATCGTGCCGGACCCCGGCTGGTGGGGTCCCAAGCCCAAGCTGGACTCCGTCGTCTACCGGATCGTCGACTTCACCGCGACCACCGAGGCATACCTCAACAAGGAGATCGACTCCGCCACCGCGCTGCTGCCCGAGGACTACAAGCGCCTCGTGAAGTCGACCGGCACGGACATCCGGCGCGGCGCGCGCTGGGACGAGGTGCACATCGCGCTCAACGGCGCGCACGGCCCGCTGAAGGACGTCCGCGTGCGCCAGGCGCTCGGCAACGCGATCGACCGCAAGGGCATCAACGCCGCCTTCAGCAAGGATCTCTCCTTCGAACTGAAGCCGCTCGACAACCACTTGTTCATGCCCAACCAGGAGGGCTACCAGAACAACTCGGGCGAGTACGGGAAGTACGACCCCGAGAAGGCGAACAAGCTGCTCGACGAGGCCGGCTGGAAGTCGGCCGGCGAGGGGAAGACGCGTACCAAGGGCGGCAAGGAGCTCACGCTCGAGTACACGCTGAGCGCGGGCAGTTCGTCGGCCCAGGTCGACCAGGCGGAGCTGGTGCAGCAGCAGCTGGCGGCCGTCGGCATCAAGGTCACGCTGAAGAAGGTCCCGGCGAACGACTACTTCCCGAAGTTCGTGAACACCGGCAACTTCGACCTGACGAGCTTCCGCAACGTCGACGCCGTCTTCAAGAGCGTCGTCGTCCCGACCTTCGTCCAGCCGCAGGGCAAGAACCTCTTCCAGAACTACGGCTCCATCGGTTCCCCGAAGATCGACGGTCTGCTGAAGAAGGCCCAGCGGACCACCGACACCACCGAGGCGAACAAGCTCTACAACGAGGCCGACAAGGAGCTGTGGAAGCTCGGCCACTCCATCGAGCTGTACCAGCGGCCGCAGATTGTCGCGGTCCGCTCGAGCCTCGCGAACTTCGGCGCCGATGGCCTCGCCAGCAGCGACTACACGAAGATCGGCTGGCTCAAGTAGCTGACCGGGTAGGTCGCTTCAGGCGGTGGCGCCCCGGCGCCGGTGCGGCAGCGCCTCTCTCACGAGGCGCCCCACCCCACCGTCGCCCGGCGGGGCTAGCAGACAGGACAGGGCGAGCCGGACGGCCAGTTCGCAGTCGCGGGCCAGCTGGTCCGCCTCCGCCCTCGGTCGCCCCGCCGAACGGAGCGCGGCCGCGGCCCGCTCGCGGACCAGCTTCACCAGGTCGCCGGGACCGGGGAGCGGCCCGTCGGCCCGCCGCTGTGCGGGCACGGTGGACGACGAGGGCACCCCGCCAGACGCCGGGGCAGGTAAGCGCTCACCCCAGCAGCCGGTGAGCACGGCCCGTACGAGTGCGCTGGAGCCCGCCGCGGTGACGGTCCACTCCGCGACGGCCTCGATCCCGGCCTCCTTCACGGCCCGGTCGACGCCGGCCAGATAGGCGTCCACCTCGCGCCGGACCAGGGCTCGCGCGAGCCCGTCCTTGGTACCGAACTCGTTGTAGAGGGTCTGCCGGGACACCCCGGCGACGGCCGCCACGTCGATCATCCGCACCAGGGGCCAGGGGCGTCCGGCCAGCGCCGTACCGGCCGCGTCGAGCAAGGACTCCCGCGCTGTGGGCATCGTCGCCTCCCCACGCCGTAGCGGCTCAACCGCCAGGGTTGACGCGCCCGTGTGCCCTGTCAATAGCCCACGCGGGCCGCCGGGCCCAGCGCCCTGTGGCCCCGGACCGACCTCGATCGATACTGTTCACCCATGCCCGACTATCACGATGATCTGCGTCTCGCCCACGTCCTCGCGGACGCCGCCGACGCGGCGACCATGGGCCGGTTCAAGGCCCTCGACCTGAAGGTCGAGACCAAGCCGGACATGACGCCGGTGAGCGAGGCCGACAAGGCCGCGGAGGAGCTCATCCGCGGTCAGCTCAAGCGGGCACGGCCGCGGGACGCGATCCTCGGCGAGGAGTACGGGATCGAGGGCACGGGCCCGCGCCGCTGGGTCGTCGACCCGATCGACGGCACCAAGAACTATGTGCGCGGCGTGCCGGTCTGGGCGACGCTCATCTCGCTGATGGAGGCGGGCGAGGGCGGCTACCAGCCGGTGGTCGGCGTCGTCTCCGCGCCGGCGCTCGGCCGCCGCTGGTGGGCGGCGAAGGGCGCGGGCGCCTACACGGGCCGCAGCCTGACGTCGGCCTCGCGCCTGCACGTCTCGAAGGTCGGGCGCCTCGCGGACGCGTCCTTCGCCTACTCCTCGCTGAGCGGCTGGGAGGAGCAGGGCCGGCTCGACGGCTTCCTCGACCTCACGCGCGCGGTGTGGCGCACGCGCGGTTACGGCGACTTCTGGCCGTACATGATGGTCGCCGAGGGCTCGGTCGACATGGCGGCGGAGCCGGAGCTCTCCCTGTGGGACATGGCGGCGAACGCGATCATCGTGACGGAGGCGGGCGGCGTCTTCACCGGCCTCGACGGGCGCCACGGCCCGCACAGCGGCAACGCGGCGGCGTCGAACGGCCTGCTCCACGGCGAGCTGCTGAGCTACCTGCAGACGTGAGCCTCACGCCGCTACGGCGTGCGGAAGCACCGTAGCGGCGCAACGGACCTTCCGCGCCCCCTTGTTGACGGCCCGAACGGCTGCGACTCTGAGAGTCCCCCCACTTGTGAACTTGTGAATCCGTTCTCCAGGTCGGGACCGGAGGCAATCCTTCGGCATCCCGGAGGCCGCGGATTCACCAAGGAGGTGGCTCACGCCCATGCTCGTCCGCGACGCCATGAGCACGATGGTCCTCACCATCGGCCCCGCCCACACGCTGCGCAGGTCGGCCCGACTGATGTCCGAGCGCCGCGTCGGCGCGGCGGTCGTCCTCGACCCCGACACCTGCGGAATCGGCATTCTGACCGAGCGCGACATCCTCAACTCGATCGGCCTCGGCCAGAACCCGGACCACGAGATCGCCGGCACCCACACCACGACCGACGTCGTCTTCGCCGCCCCGGCGTGGACGCTCCAGGAGGCCGCCGAGGCCATGGCCCACGGCGGCTTCCGGCATCTCATCGTGCTCGACGACCAGGAGCCGGTCGGCATCGTGTCGGTCCGCGACATCATCCGCTGCTGGGCCCCGGCCCGCCGCCGGTCGACGACACTGGTGAGCTAGGACCGCGCGTCAGGCGCACAAGAGGGCCGGCCCCCGAAGGGAGCCGGCCCTCTGCCTGCGTCAAGCGTCCCGGTCAGCCGCGAAGGGCCTGGACCGCGGCCTCGAGGCGCTTGCCGAAGTCACCGTCCGCCTGGCGGAAGTTGCCGATCGCGCGCTCGGCGATGTCGTCGCGGGAGACGCCCGCGATGTTGCCCGCGAGGTTCTCGATCAGACGGGCCTTCTCGTCCTCGGACATCAGGCGGTAGAGGTTGCCCGCCTGCACGAAGTCGTCGTCCTCGACGTGCGAGGGAGCCTCGTGGTTGCCGGTGCCGCCGGTGACCGGCGTCGACACCCACAGCGGCCGGTCCGTCTGGAACGGGCCTCCGAAGGAGTTCGGCTCGTAGTTCTTCCCGCCCTTGTGGCGGCCGTCGTACAGGAAGCCGTCACGGGAGTTGGTGCGCGCCTCGGCGGCGTGCGGGCGGTTCACCGGCAGGTGGTCAGCGTTGATACCGACGCGGTAGCGGTGCGCGTCGCCGTACGCGAAGAGGCGGCCCTGGAGCATCTTGTCGGGCGAAGGGCCGATGCCCGGCACGAAGTGCGCGGGGCTGAAGATGGACTGCTCGACCTCGGCGAAGATGTTCTCCGGGTTGCGGTTGAGCTCCAGCTTGCCGATCTCGATCGGCGGGTAGTCCTCGTGCGGCCACACCTTGGTGAGGTCGAACGGGTTGAAGCGGTAGTTCGCCGCGTCGGCGGCCGGCATGATCTGCACCTGCACGGTCCAGGACGGGAACTCGCCGCGCTCGATGGCCTCGCGCAGGTCGCGCTGATGCGAGTCCGGGTCCTCACCGGCGAGCCTCGCGGCCTCGTCGGCGGTGAGGTTCTTGATCCCCTGGTCGGTCTTGAAGTGGTACTTGACCCAGAAGACCTCGCCGGCCTCGTTGTTCCACTGGTACGTGTGCGAGCCGTACCCGTTCATGTGGCGCAGCGTCGCCGGGATGCCGCGGTCGCCGAAGAGCCAGGTGACCTGGTGCGTCGACTCGGGACTCAGGCCCCAGAAGTCCCACACGTTGTCGGCCTCCTGCGAGCCCGTGTAGGGGTCGCGCTTCTGCGTGTGGATGAAGTCGGGGAACTTGATGGCGTCCTTGATGAAGAACACCGGGGTGTTGTTGCCGACGAGGTCGTAGTTCCCCTCCTCGGTGTAGAACTTCAGCGCGAAGCCGCGGGGGTCACGCACGGCGTCCGCGGAGCCGAGACTGCCGGCGACGGTGGAGAACCGCAGGAACGTCTCGGTCTGCTTGCCGACCTCGGAGAGGAACTTGGCCCGCGTCCACCGCGAGACGTCCCGGGTCAGCGTGAACGTGCCGTACGCACCGGCGCCGCGGGCGTGCACGATGCGCTCCGGGATGCGCTCGCGGTTGAAGTGCGCGAGCTTCTCGAGCAGCGCCTGGTCCTGGACCAGTACAGGCCCGCCGACGCCCGCGGTCTCGCTGTTCTGGTTGTCGGCGACCGGCGCGCCGGCCTCCGTGGTGAGCGGTCCCTGCGACGTCACGTGCGCCTCCTGCCCCGGTGCAAGCACCGGCTCCACTGGAGCGGCTGTTGCCGCGCCCTCATCTGCTGCAAGTCCTGTCCCTTGGCCAAAGCCGTTTCCGATCCTACAATGGACAATGTCTAAGTCAAGTGGACTTCCAAAGTCACACCCGTTCGGGACCTGGTCCCTCCGCCTGTTAGGCTGGCCCTCATGAGTGACCTGCTGGAACGACTGCGCGGACGCGGCTGGCGTATGACCGCACAGCGGCGCGTCGTGGCCGAGGTCCTCGACGGGGACCATGTACACCTGACGGCCGACGAGGTGCATGCGCGCGCCGTCGCCAAGCTCCCCGAGATCTCGCGGGCGACCGTCTACAACACGCTCGGCGAGATGGTCTCCCTCGGTGAGGTCATCGAGGTCGCCACGGACAAGCGCGCCAAGCGCTACGACCCGAACGCGCACCGCCCGCACCAGCACCTGGTCTGCGCCCGGTGCGGCGCGATCCGCGACGTCCACCCGAGCGGCAACCCCCTCACCGACCTCCCCGACTCCGAGCGCTTCGGCTTCACGGTCTCGGACGTCGAGGTGACGTACCGGGGCGTCTGCCCGAACTGCGCGACGGCGTAGCGCACACGACTCCTCCGAAGAGGGCCCGCACCGAACGGTGCGGGCCCTCTTTGCTCACCCCTCTCGCACACCCCTTTGGTACGTATCTCAACAACCCGCCCCCTTCCCCAATCTGACGACCCGTCATATCGTCGGCGGCGCCCACCTCCACCGCACCCCGGGAGGGAAACCGTGGGAGATCCGCACCCCAAACTCCAAGCCCGCACACTCACCCGGTCCTTCGGCCGAGGCCACCGCACGGTGGCGGCCCTCGGCCCTCTCGACCTCACCATCGCCCCCGGCGAGTTCACCTGCGTGGTCGGCCCCTCCGGCTGCGGGAAGTCCACCCTCCTGCGCATCGCCGCCGGCCTGCTGCGCCCGACCGCCGGAGAGCTGGCCATCCGCACCGACAGCGCCCGGCCGGCCGCGATGATCTTCCAGGACTACGGGATCTACGACTGGAAGACGGTCCTGGCCAACGTGCGCTTCGGCCTCGACATCCAGAAGGTCCCCCGCCGGGAGGCCGACGCCCGGGCCACCGACTGGCTCACCCGCATGGGCCTCGCCGACTTCGCGGACGCCTATCCGTCCGCGCTGTCCGGCGGCATGCGCCAGCGCGTCGCCATCGCCCGCGCGCTCGCCGTAGAGCCCGAGATCCTCCTCATGGACGAGCCGTTCGCGGCCCTCGACGCCCAGCTGCGCACGATCCTCCAGGACGAGCTCCTCGACCTCACCCAGACCACCCGCACCACCACCCTCTTCATCACCCACAGCCTGGAGGAGGCGATCGTGCTGGGCGACCGCGTCCTCGTGATGTCGGCCCGGCCGGGCCGCATCATCGCCGAGCGCCGCCCGCCGTTCGCCCGGCCGCGCACCGGCGACATCCGCTCGACGCCCGAATTCACCGCCCTGAAAGGCGAGTTGTGGGATCTACTGCGGGGCGAGGTACGGCGCGACGAGGTGGTCCCGGCATGACGACGACCGCCCCGAAGGAAGACACGACGCTCCTGGTCAGACGGCCGGGCCCACAGGAGCTGCACCCCGCCCGCACCCACCGCAGGCGCCGCGCCCTCGAACTCTCGCTCGCCGTCGCCGTCCCTCTCGTCCTGGTCCTGCTGTGGCAGCTCGCCGCCACCCAGGCGTGGATCGACGACCGCGTCTACCCGGCGCCGTCCACGATCCTCGTCGACGGCTGGCACCGCGCCGCGGACGGCGACCTGTGGCCGGACGTGTGGGCCACCCTCAAGCGCGTACTCGCCGGATACGCGATCGGCACCGTCACCGGATACGCCCTCGGCCTCCTGATGGGCTCGCTCTCCGTCGTCCGCGCCGCCCTCGAACCGATGCTGGACGCGCTCTACGTCGTCCCGAAGCTGGCCCTGCTGCCGATCTTCCTGAACATGTTCGGCCTCGGTGAGGGCCCGCAGATCGCGCTGGTCGCCACGACCGTCTTCTTCTTCGTCTGGATCTCGACGATGGCGGCGGTGCTCGCCGTCCCCTCCGGTCACCGGGACGCCGGCCAGGTCTTCGGCGCCTCGCCGTGGCAGATGTTCCGGCACGTCCTGCTTCCCGCGTCGCTGCCCGCGGTCCTGGTCGGCGCCCGCATCGCCGCGGGCGTCGCGGTCCTCGTGATCGTCGCCTCCGAGCAGATCGCGGCCACGAACGGCCTCGGCCACCTGATCTTCGACGCCCGCGCCCTCTTCCAGAACGACGTGATGTTCGTCGGCATCGTCTGTGTCGCCGTACTCGGCGTCGTCTTCTCCGAACTGGTGCGCATCGCGGGCCGGCTGCTCACCCCGTGGGCGCCGCGCGACCGCGGCCGCGGCCAGTCCTGACCTCCACCGCCCCTTCCCGTACGGAGAATCCATGCGCACCAGACTCGTCTGTACGACCCTGCTCGCGACCGGCGCCCTGCTCGCCTCGGCCGGCTGCGGCGGCAACAGCAACTCCTCGTCGGACACGGCCGCGAAGCCCCGCACGGTCAAGGCGGTGGCGGGCTGCGGGAAGACCGGCTGGACCGATCCGTCGGACCTGTCCGCCGACCGCGCACCCGCCCGCTGCGACAAGGGCGCCCCGGCCCCGGTGAAGCTCGCGAAGACCCGCAAGCTCACCATCGCGACCGGCACCCTGAGCGCCGAGTACGTGGCCCCGCTCGAACTGGCCGTGCAGAAGGGCGAGTTCAAGAAAGAGGGTCTCGACGTCACCCTGAAGGTCCTGCCGACCCCGGACGCGCTCCCGCTGCTGGCCAAGGGGGACATCGACGCACAGTGGGCGGCGCCCGAGGCCGCGGTGATGAACGGCGTCAGCGGCGGCTTCGACATCAAGTGGGTCGCCGGGAACTTCTCCCCGGACCCGAAGTCCAAGAGCGGTATGTGGGTGCGCCTGAAGAAGGGGCAGAGCCCGGACCACGTGCCGATGGCGGGACGCAGGCTCGGCACGATGATCGGCAAGGGCTCGGTCATCTCGTACCCCATGGACAAGGCGCTGAAGAAGCACGGCGGCGGTCTCGACAAGATCCAGTTCCAGCAGCTCGGCTCGGCCGACGTCCTGACCGCGCTCCAGAACGGCGGGGTCGACTCGGCCTGGCTGCTCGACCCGGTGTGGCGCAAGGTCGACGGCGACAAGCGGTACGCGTTCCTCGGCGGCCAGCCGCTCGGCGAACCCCTCGGCGGTCTCCTGTTCGGCCCGAAGCTCCTCAAGGAGGACCCGGACGCCGGGGTCGCATTGCTGCGCGCGTACATCCGCACGGTCAACACGTACTTCGCGGGCGACTACAAGGAGGACCCGGCGTTCGTCACCGACCTCGCCGGGCTCCTGAAGACCGACAAGGCCGTATTGCAGTCGACGCCGTCGCTGCGGATGGACTGGGAGATCAGGGCGGGCACGACGGACCGTCTCCAGGCCGCGTACCGCGCGGCGGGCGTCTCCAAGGGGGACCCGCTGCCGGAGGACAAGGTCGTGGACCGGGCGCTGTACGGGGAGGCGGTGGGCCACAAGCCGTGAGCCGGGCGCACCCGGCCGGAAACAGAGCTGAGGCCCGGAACCAATGGTTCCGGGCCTCAGGCCTTCAGTAGCGGGGACAGGATTTGAACCTGCGACCTCTGGGTTATGAGCCCAGCGAGCTACCGAGCTGCTCCACCCCGCGTCGGTAAACACGACTCTACGCGAGCGCCCCCGACCAGCGCAAATCCCTTCCGGCGCCTGGCCTGCGCGGGCGAAAAGGGGCGGACCAGGGGCGGAGAATCGGGGTGCGGCAGGGGCCCGGACGGGCCTCCGCCGCACCCTCACATGCCTCCGTTACGCGGACAGCTCCGACCGCAGTGCGTCCCGCAGCCGCCCGGCCCGCTCGGACACCTCGGCCGGACCGAGCTCCACGGCCCGGTGCGCCCACCGCTGCCCCTCGACGAGGTCGCCGCGGCGCGCGCACAACAGCGCGAGCCGCAGCGCCGCGCGCCCGTGCCCGGCGTCGGCCGCGCGCGTCCACCACAGCGCGGCCTCCGGCTCGCTCCCCTCGCGGGCGAGCAGCAGCCCGAGGTTGAACGCACCGTTGCGCGAGCCCGCCTCCGCGGCCTCGCGGTACCAGCGCGCCGCGCAGACGATGTCGCCCCGCGCCGCGGCCAGCATGCCGACCCGCACCTGCGCGCGCCGGTGCCCCTGCTCGGCGGCCCGCTCGTACCACTCCTCGCACTCGGCGCGCTCACTGACGCACTCTCCGAGCGCGGGAGGCCCGACCGGGGGCTGCCGCGCGTCGAGCACCGTGGCCAGGCGGTACGCGCCCTCCGCACTGCCCCCGCCGGCGGCGCACCGCAGATGCCGCTCGGCGTCCCGCTCGTCGCCGTCGCGCAGCCGGGCGATCCCGGCCTGGAGCGCGGCCTCGGTGTGCCCGCCCGCCGCGGCCCGCTCGTACCACTGGAGGGCGGCGCCCTCGTCGCCCCGGCCCGCGTACAGGATGCCGAGGTTGAAGGCGGCGTCCACGCTGCCCGCCTCGGCGGCCTTGGAGAACCACGGTTCGGCGCCTGCCGCGTCGCCGCCCTGGAGGAGCAGCACGGCCAGCGCGTTCGCCGCCTCGCGGTGGCCCGCGTACGCGGCACGCCGGTACCACTGGTCGGCCTGCGCGGTGCGGCCCTGTTCGGCGCAGAGCAGGCCGAGGTTGTACGCGCCGTTGATGTCGCCCGCGTCCATGGCCGCGCGGTACCAGCGCTCGGCGGTCTGGGTCTCGCCGCGCTGGGCGTGCAGGGCGCCGAGCGCGTTGGCCGCGTTGCCGTCACCCTCCTGGGCGGCGCGCAGCCACCAGACCCCGGCGCTCTCCTCGTCACCGGCGTCGCGCAGCAGGAAGCCGAGCGCGCAGGCGGCGCGGGGCTCGCCGTCCTTCGCGGAGTTCAGGTACCAGCGGCCGGCCTCCTTGAGTTCTCCGCGCTTCTCCAGGATCGCGCCGAGGTGCAGGGCGGCCCGGCGGTGTCCGCGCGCGGCGGCCTGCCGGTACCACTGCTCGGCCTCCGCGGCCACGGGCAGCTTCCTGCGGGCGCCGGTCGCGGTCGCCTCGCCGGGGGCGCCGCTGTCGTCGTCGGCGGGCGCGGGCGCACCACGGAGCGCTCCCTCGGGGCGCTCCTGTGTGGCGCGCCGGTCGAGGGTGCGGGCGAGCCGGTAGGCGGCCTCGCGGTGGCCGTGCTCGGCGGCGGCGCGCATCCAGCGCTCGGCGCCGACATCGCTGCGGTGTTCGAGGAGGTCGGCGAGCGCGTACGCGCCGAGGGCGTGGCCCTGTTCGGCGGACTGCCGCAGCCAGTATTCGGCGGCGGGCTCGTCGCCGCGCTCGCGGTGGTGGCGGCCGAGCGCGTGCGCGGCGGGGGCGGATCCGGCGACGGCGGCGATGCGCCACCAGCCGGCGGCCTCGTCCGCGTATCCGCGCTGATGCAGCAGGACACCGAGGTTGTTGGCGGCGGCGCGGTCGCCCGCGGCGGTGGCAGCGCGCAGCTGGGGCTCGGCTCCGTCGAGGTCACCGCGGCGCAGCAGCATGGCTCCGAGGACACTCATCGCCTCGACTTCGCCGGACTCGGCGGCCGGCCGATGGCGTGCTTCCTCGGCGGCCGCCCCGGGTTCCTCCCGGTCGGCCGGCTGCACAAACCGCCCTGTCTCCAACAGAGTTGCCTTGTCCCCCATAACGTCCATCGTCGCACCACCTGCAACCTGGGTACACCTGGTATACCGCAGCCAGTGAGGTCACTACAGCGTTTTGTCGACATGCCCACAGAGAGATAAGTGAAACACAAAAACTTCAACTACCCCCGAGAGAGGCACGCTTCGCACGTACGGACGGTTCCCGCGCACACGACGAAGGCCCGGATCCTGAAAGATCAGGATCCGGGCCTTTGTCTTCAGTAGCGGGGACAGGATTTGAACCTGCGACCTCTGGGTTATGAGCCCAGCGAGCTACCGAGCTGCTCCACCCCGCGCCGTTGTGTTCAAACCGTACCACGGCGCGAGACGGGTCTTCGCTCAGCTGCTCGAGCCCCCACTGTCTGTGCTGGTGTCCGTGCTCTTGTCCTTGTCGGCGCTCTGATCAGCACTCTTGTCGCTGGACTTGTCGGCGCTCTTGTCCGCGCCCTTGCCGTCGCCGGCCGCCTTGTCGGCCGCGGACTGTGCCTTCTCGGCGCGCTGGAGGGCCGCCTCCAGCTTGTCCTGCGCGTCGGCGTAGGCGTGCAGGTCGCCCTTCTTCATGGCGGCCTGGCCGTCCTCGAAGGCCTTCTCCGCGTCCGCGAGGGCTTCCTTGACGGTGGAGTTCTCCGGTGGCGTCGTGGTGTCGCCACCGGGCTTCTCCGGCTCGGCCGGCTGCGCGCCGTCCACGCCGAACGCCTGGTTCAGGGCGTCCCCGAGGTTGTCGGAGAATCCGGTTCTGTCGCCGTAGGAGACCGCAACCTTGCGCAGCAGCGGGTACTCCGCGTTGCGACCCTGTGCGTAGATCGGCTCGACGTACAGGAAGCCCTTGTCGAGTGGCACCGTCAGCAGATTGCCGTACAGGACCGTCGAGTCGGCGCCCTTCATGTCGCGGACGAAGTTCGCCACGGACGACAGGGAGTTCAGCTTGTTCTGCACCTGTTCCGGGCCGTAGACCTTGTCCTCGGTGACCCGCAGCAGTCTTATCGTGCCGTAGTCCTTGCTGGTGGCATCGGCGTCGACCGCCATGAACGCGCGCAGGTTGGGGCGCCCGCTCGGGGTGAACGTCGTCGTCAGCGAGAACTGCTGGTCGCTCTGGCCCGGCATCTTCATGGACAGGTAGTACGGCGGGACCGCGCTGTTGTCCTTCTTCGTCGGGTCGTTCGGGACCTGCCACGCGTCGGACGCGTTGTAGAACTGGTCGGAGTCCGTGACGTGGTACAGGGACAGCAGCTCGCGCTGCACCTTGAACATGTCCTGCGGGTACCGCAGATGGTCCTTGAGCTCCTGCGGGATCGCGCTCTTGGGCTCGACCGTGCCGGGGAACGCCTTCTTCCAGGTCTTGAGGACCGGGTCCTTGTCGTCCCATGTGTACAGCTTCACCGTGCCGTCGTAGGCGTCGACGGTGGCCTTCACCGAGTTGCGGATGTAGTTGACCTGGTTCTGCTGGGCCACCACAGCGCGCTGGTTGTCACCCTCGTTGAGGGAGTCGGCCGTCGTGTCACCGAGCGTCGTACGGGACGCGTACGGGTATCCGTTCGACGTCGTATACGCGTCGACGACCCACTGGATCTTGCCCTTGACGATCGCCGGGTACGCGTCGCCGTCGATGGTCAGCCAGGGGGCGACCGCCTCGACGCGCTCCTTGGGCGTGCGGTTGTACAGGATCTTCGAGCCGTCGCCGATGGCTCCCGAGTACAGGATCTGCGGCTCGCTGAAGGACACCGCGTACGCGGCGCGGGTGATCGGGTTGGAGAGTCCGACGCCGCCCTTGCCGCTGTAGCTCGTGGTCTTCTGGGTGCCGTCGTCCTGCTCGTAGTCGAGCTCCTTCTGGGGCCCGCCGACGATCGAGTACTGGCGCGTCTTCTCGCCGTAGTAGATCCGCTGCTGGTACGAGCCCAGGCTGCCGCCGGCGGGCAGGCCCGACTCGGTGAACAGGGGTGCGCCCGGGGAGTCCGGGTCGGTCTGCGTGCCCTTGGCCGCGACCGCTCCGAAGCCGTGCGTGTAGGTGAAGTGGTCGTTGATCCAGTTCCGCTTCTCGACGCCCGCGAGGTTGAGCTCGCGCAGGCCGATGACGGTGTCCTGGCCCTTGTAGCGGTCGACGTCGAGGGTCTTCGGGAACTGGTAGTACTTCCGCTCCTGCTCCAGCTGCTGGAACGTCGGCGAGACCACGTTCGGATCGTTGACCCGGTAGCTGGCCGCCGAGTCGGCGTCCGTGCGCTGCTTCTTGGAGTCCTTGACCGTGCCCTTGCCGGTGTAGTCCACCGGGGACACCCCGGCGATCCCGTACGCCTTGCGGGTCGCCTCGATGTTCTTCTCGATGTACGGGGCTTCCTTGGACTGCTCGTTCGGCTGTACCTGGAACTTCTGGACGATGGCCGGGTACAGGCCGCCGATCAGGATCGCGGAGAGCACCATCAGGCCGAAGCCGATGACGGGCAGCTGCCAGGTGCGCCGCCACAGCGTCGCGAAGAACAGCACGGCGCAGATCACGGCGATGCAGAACAGGATGGTCTTGGCGGGCAGATACGCGTTCGCGTCGACGTACCGCAGGCCCGTCCAGTTGTCCGTGGCCTTGAAGTCGCTGGACTTCACCGCGAGCCCGTACCGGTCGAGCCAGTACGCGACCGCCTTGAGGGCCACGAACACGCCGAGCAGCACGGAGAGATGGCCGGTGGCCGCGGCGGTGGCGCGCGCGCCCGGGCTGGTGATCCGCAGCCCGCCGTACAGGTAGTGGGTCAGCGCGGCCGCGATCAGGGAGAGGATCGTCGCCGCGAAGCCGAAGCCGAGCAGGAACCGGTACCACGGCAGGTTGAACGCGTAGAAGGCCACGTCGAGGTGGAACTGGGGGTCCTTCTGGTGGAACGGCACGCCGTTCACCCACATCAGCCACGTACGCCACTGGGTGGCGGCGGAGGCGCCCGCGATGAGGCCGACCAGCGCCGTGATACCGACCAGCAGCCACTTCTTGTACGGCGCGATGCTCATGCGGTACCGGTCGAGGCTCTGCTGCTCCATCGACATGGCGCTCAGCGGGGGCCGCAGCCGGTGCGCGAGCCAGACGTTCAGTCCGACGGCGATCGCCATCAGCAGTCCGAAGACGAAGAACAGCCCGATCTTCGTCCACAGGGTGGTCGTGAAGACGGACGAGTAGTTGACCGATCGGTACCAGAGCCAGTCGGTCCAGAACCCTGCGAACATGACGAACACCATGCCCAGTGCGGCAAGGACGCCGAGCGTCATGAGCAGGGAACGGACTCGCCGGGACGGTCGGCCCACTCTCATCCGCGGCCCCGTCGGGCCTCCGCCGCGGTCCGGCATCTGGAAAGCCAAGGTGCGCACCTCGAAAAGTTCGAAATCGATCGGTCAGGCCCCCGTGATCGCGGACCCATCACCTATGCAACTTACTCACGCTTTACTCAGTTCCCGGTTCCGGGTACTAACGAGGCAGGATTGTGACCATGTCCAACACTCCCATGGCAGCCAGCCCGCTCACCCGGGCCGTACTCGAGATCGACGAGTACGCCTCCGGCCTCGGCTGGAACCAGCCCGCCCGCCTCTTCGCCCTCGTCGACACCGCCCGCCTGCGGGCTCAGGAACCCGGCCTCGCGGCCCAGCTCGGCCTGGACGGCGAGCAGGAGACCGCGGCCTTCACCCCGATCGAGCAGGACGAGGTGCCCGCAGACAAGCCGCTCGACGAGTTCCTCGGCACCATCGCCTGGCCCGACCCGGTCGTCGGCTGCGCTCTGACGGTGGAGCGGCTGATGCTGCCGCCGTCCGCGGAGGCGTCCGTTCCGGAGGGCCTCGGTGAGGCGGAGCTCGCCCGGTGGGTGGCGAAGCACCCGGGCCGTCAGGAGGTCCGGATGACGGTCGCGGTGCTGCGTGACGGTGCGCGCGAGTCGGCGCTGCGCCTGCGCGAGAAGGACTCCCCCACCGAGGTCCTCACCGGGTCGGACCTGGTCCCGGGCCTGGCCGAGGCTCTCGCGGCGACGTTCGCGGAGTAACACCCTCCCCGCACGAAAGGGGGCGCCGCACGGTGTGCGGCGCCCCCTTCATGAACGTCTTGTCACCCCTTGACCGTGCACTTCGGCAGGTCGGCGGTGTTGCCCGAACGGATGTCCTTGAGAGCGTTCATCGCGTCGTCGATGGTGTTGACCTTGACGAGGGTGAGTCCGCCCGGGACGTCCTTGGCCGCCTCGGCGCAGTTGTCCTTCGGGGTCAGGAAGTAGCGCGCGCCCTTGCCGCGGGCCCCGACGGTCTTCATCTGGATGCCTCCGATCGGGCCGACCTTGCCGTCGTCGTCGATGGTGCCCGTGCCGGCCACGAACTTGCCGCCGGTGAGGTCCTCGGGCGTCAGCTTGTCGACAATGCCGAGCGCGAACATCAGTCCGGCGCTGGGGCCGCCGACGTCGGCGAGCTTGATGTCGATGGCGAACGGGAACGTGTGATCGGTGCCGGCCTGGATGCCGACGATCGCGCGGCCGTCCTTGGCCTTTTCCGTGGTGACCGTGACGTTCCGCGTACGGGTGGCCTGCTTGCCCTCCTTCTCGGCGGCGGCCGCGTCCTTGACGGGCACGATCGTGAAGGAGACGTCCTCGCCCGGCTTGTGCTTGGTGACGAGCTTCGCGACGTCGGCCGGCTTCTCGACCTTGGCGCCGTCGACGGCCCTGATCACGTCACCGGCGTGCAGCCGTCCCTCGGAAGGGCTGCCCTTGATGACCGACTGAACGATCACCCAGGACCTCACGGGGATCTTCAGCTCGTTCAGGGCGGCGACCTTGGCGCTCTCCTGGGACTGGCTGAACTCCTCGGCGTTCTCCTGCGAGGACTGCTGCTCGGTCTTGCCGTCGGGGTAGAGCGTGGCGTGCGGCACGACGATGCTGTCGTGCGCGAGCCAGCCGTAGACCGCCGAGACGAGGTTCATGTTGTAGTCGGCGCTCGTGACCCGGACCGTCGTCATGTTGAGGTGACCGGTCGTCGGGTACGTCTTGCGGCCGGAGATCTGGAGCACCGGCTCGCCGTCGTGGTCCCCGAGCGTGTTGACCGTCGGTCCCGGGGTCATCTCCGCATACGGAACTTTGATGAGCACTCCCGCGCAGAGCAGCGCGATCAGCATCAGGGTCGAGGCGAGCATCGTCGCGGTGCGGCGTGGCATGGAACGACAGTACGGGACCGGTCTGTCAGTGCACCGCTGGGGCGTCCGTCCGGGACTCGACCCCGGGCAGCGAGCCGGCAGCCGGGGCGAGGGGATCCGTTTCCGTCCCGGTGTGTGTGCGTTCCATGGCCTCGCGGAAGCGGGCGTACCCGTTGAGTTCCGTCACGTCGCCGGTCCTGCGGTTCCGTGCGGCCCAAGTGCCCCACAAACCGGCGCCGACCCCTGCGACAAGCGGAATCAGCAGCCACAAGAGCGCTGCCATGCCGGACCTCCGACCCCATGAGCCACTACAACTGACTGATCAGCAGATTAACCATCCGCTGCGTCAACGCTCGCCGCAGGGGTGCGGTTACGCAACCGGAACCGCCCGAGTGGGCGAAGGCGGTGATCGTGGCCGGGGTCCGGGAGGTCAGCAGGCGCCGACCCACTCCTCGGTGCCGTCCGAGAACTTCTGGTGCTTCCAGATGGGCACCTCGTGCTTCAGGTCGTCGATCAGCTTGCGGCAGGCCTCGAAGGCCTCGCCGCGGTGCGGGCAGGACACGGCGACGACGACCGCGATGTCGCCGACCGCCAGATCGCCCACCCGGTGGACGGCCGCGAGCGCGCGCACCGGGAACTGGGCGACGACCTTCTCGGCGACGGTCCGCATCTCGGCCTCGGCGGAGGGGTGGCACGAGTACCCGAGCGCGTCGACGTCGGCGCCGCCGTCGTGATTGCGCACCGTCCCCACGAACAGCGCCGTACCGCCCGCCGCGTCCTCCCCGACGGCCCGGAACACCTCGTCCACGGACAAGGGCGTGTCTCGGATCGCGATGAGCCGGATAGGGTCCCGCGCCGACTGCTCTCCTGGGTGGTCGTTCGTGGTGCGTGCCATGAGGTCATCGTGCCGTACGCGGCCACCGGCACGGAATAGCGCTTTCCACCGGCACGCGCGCGTAGTGGGTTGGAGCCTCCTACAGGCGAGCCGGTCCGGGAGCCGGCCGGGGCCGGGCCGTCAGATCCTGCGCCTGGCCTTGCGGGCCCGGCGCACGACGGCGGCCGCGCCGAGCAGGGCGACGGTGGCTCCGGCCGCTCCGGCGGCGGTCGCGTCCTTGCGCCCGAGGCGGCGGCCCGCGACGGTGTGCCGTCCGGCGACCTCTTCGAGGAGTTCGGCGAGGACCTCCTCGTTGGTCCACTGGGGGCGCCATCCTGCGTCGTGCAGCCGGCTCACGCTGACGACCCAGGGGTACATCGTGTACGCGAGGTCGCCGGCGGGGGACGGGGTGAGCCCGATCCGGTGAAGCCTGGCCGCGGCGCCCAGGGCGACCGCCGAGGGCAGCTCCATGCGGCGGATCCCGCTGAGCTCCTCGACCTCCTCCTGCTCCAGCCAGCCGTCGCAGCCGACGGCGAGTTCCCCTTCGACCTTCTCCAGGACGGCGTACTCGAGGGCGCTGCACAGGTCCTCGACGTGGCAGAACTGCCAGGCGGGCCGGGATCCCGCCACGACGAGGAGCCGTGGCGACTCGAAGTACCTGGTCAGGGCGGTGTCAGTGCCACCGACGAGGGTGGCGGGCCGGACCACGGTCACATTGAGTCCCGGGTGGGCGCGCGGTGCGCGTCGGGCGAGCCGCTCGACCTCAAGGAGGTCGCCGACGCCGGTGGCCTCCGCGGTCGCCCGCAGTTCGGCGTCTTCGGAGAGCGGCAGTTCGTTGTCCTCGAGCGCTCCGTAGACCATCGCCGAGGTGCACAGGACTACACGGTGGACACCGGCGGCGGCCGCGGCGGTGAGCACCGTCTGGGTGCCACGCACGTTGTACGCCGTACGGGCGGCGGGGTCGGTCTCCAGGTCGAGGTCGAGCGCGAGGTGCACGACGACGTCCGCGCCGCGCAGCTTCTCGGCGATCGCCGGGTCGCGCACGTCAAGGATGTGCCAGGTCGCGGACGCGCACTCGCCGCGCCGCTCGTCGATGGCCAGGACCTGCTTGATCTCGTCGGATGCGGCGAGGCGCTCGGCAAGGAGCGCGCCAACGCCGGAGGCGGCACCGGTGACGGCGACGACGGGGCCACGCCCCCCGGAACTGGTCGAAGGGTTTCGCGCTGCGCGAACCTGTGGATCTGGGGAACTCACCGGGCGTCTCCAGCGGTTGTATTCAGTACGAACGTGTATGACGCGTACGTACCAGGAGGCATCCATCCTGCCGCAGGCCGTGAGTCGGCGGAGCACCGAGGCCCGATCGCGCCACGGTGTCTACGCTGGGTGTGTAGTCGGGCAAACGCCGCCGGGACAGAACCGGTGGCCTTACCAGCCGAGGAATCCCGTGAGTGACACCCCATTCGGATTCGGCCTTCCGCCGGAGGAGCCGGACGACGGCGACGAGGGCAAGAAGAAGGATCAGCAGGGCGGTGGCGGTCAGGGCCCTGCCAACCCCTTCGGTTTCGGAGGACTGCCCGGCGCGGGCGGCGGGGACAACCCGTTCGCCGCGATGTTCGGTTCCCTGAACCCCAATGACCTGGGAGCCGCCTTCCAGCAGCTCGGCCAGATGCTCTCTTACGAGGGCGGCCCGGTGAACTGGGAGATGGCCAAGGACATCGCCCGTCAGACGGTCTCCCAAGGCACCGCCGACGGCACCAAGGACGCGAGTGTCGGCCCCGCCGAGCGCTCGCAGGTCGAGGAAGCCGTGCGCCTCGCCGACCTGTGGCTCGACGACGCGACGTCGCTGCCGTCGGGCGCCGGGTCCGCGGTGGCGTGGAGCCGTGCCGAGTGGGTCGAGGCGACCCTCCCGGTGTGGAAGGAACTCGTCGACCCGGTCGCCGAGCGTGTCGGCCTGGCCATGGGCGACGTCCTTCCCGAGGAGATGCAGGCCATGGCCGGCCCGCTCATCGGAATGATGCGCTCCATGGGCGGCGCCATGTTCGGCTCGCAGATCGGGCAGGCCGTGGGCGTCCTCGCGGGCGAGGTCGTCGGCTCGACCGACATCGGTCTGCCGCTCGGCCCGGCCGGCAAGGCGGCGCTCCTGCCGGTGAACATCGAGGCGTTCGGCAAGGACCTCGGCATCCCCAAGGAGGAGGTGCGGCTCTACCTGGCGCTGCGCGAGGCCGCCCACCAGCGGCTCTTCTCGCACGTGCCGTGGTTGCGCTCGCACCTGTTCGGCGCGGTCGAGGGGTATGCGCGCGGCATCAAGGTCGACACGGCGAAGCTGGAGGACGCGGTCGGCCAGCTCGACCCGCAGAACCCGGAGCAGCTGCAGGAGGCCCTTCAGCAGGGCATGTTCCAGCCGGAGGACACTCCGGAGCAGAAGGCCGCCCTGGCCCGCCTGGAGACCGCTCTCGCGCTCGTCGAGGGCTGGGTCGACGCCGTGGTCCACGCGGCCGCGAAGCCGCGCCTGTCGTCGGCCGACGCGCTCCGCGAGACGCTGCGCCGCCGCCGGGCGACCGGTGGCCCCGCGGAGCAGACGTTCGCCACGCTGATCGGCCTGGAGCTGCGTCCGCGCCGTCTGCGGGACGCCTCGCGGCTGTGGGCCTCGCTGACGGACGCGCGCGGTGTGGACGGGCGCGACGGCCTGTGGGCGCACCCGGACATGCTGCCGACCGCCTCGGACCTCGACGACCCGGACGGCTTCGTGCACCGCGAGCAGCTGGACTTCTCCGAGATCGACAAGATGCTCGGCGAGGCGGCGCGCGGCGGTCTGGACAAGCCGAACCTCTCCAAGGAGGACGACTCCAAGGACGACGGTCCCGCGGACGGCTCCAAGGACGACTCCAAGGGCGACGAGGGCAAGTGACGCTGCACGACGACGCGGTCCTCGTACTGAAGGCCTACGAGGGCCAGCCCGAGCTGTGCCAGGCGTACCTGGACCACCTCTCGGCCCATCCCGAGGACGGCATGTGGAAGGCCTGCACGGACGGGCATCTGACGGCGAGCGCGCTGGTCGTCGACCCGTCCCGCGGGCGGGTGCTGCTGACGCTGCACAAGAAGCTCCAGATGTGGCTGCAGATGGGAGGCCACTGCGAGCCGGGTGACCTGACGCTCGCCGACGCCGCGCTGCGGGAGGCGACCGAGGAGTCCGGCATCCCTGGGCTTACGCTCCTGCCGGGCGGCCCCGTGCGGCTCGACCGGCATCCCATCCCGGGACCGTGCACGCGGCATCTCGACACGCAGTACGCGGCTCTCGCTCCCGCCGACGCGGTGGCCGCCATCAGTGACGAGTCGCTCGATCTGCGCTGGTTCCCGTACGACCAGGTCGCGGGAGTGGCGGACGAGTCCGTCGTGCGCCTGGTGGAGGCGACGCGCGCCCGACTGTGAGCGGGCATGTGTAAGGGGCGGCCACTGCGGTGGCCGCCCCTTACACATGACTCATGGTCACCCCTCGGGGGTCAGCTCCAGACGTTGCCCTGGTTCTGGCCGCGGGCACCCTGCTGGCCCATGCCGTACTGGGCGCCGAGGCCCTGGCCGATCACCGCGTTCTGCGGGGGCAGCAGCTCGCTGGGCTGCACGAGGGCGTAGCCCTGGCCCATGAAGCTGAGCTCCCAGCCCTCGCCCGTGTTGCCGCGGCGCCGCCACACTCCGGAGGAGTGCGTCTGGGCCTGCATCTGCACGCGCAGGCCGTTGGACCAGGCGACGACCGCGTCCGCGTCGGCGTTGACGTAACGGTCCGGGGTGACCTGGAGCATCAGCGGCTGCCCCGACGTCATCAGGGCGACCTTGCCGCGCCCGGTGATGTTGAGCTGGTACTTGCCGGAGCCGGAGATGCCGTACTGGCTGTCGACGGCGACGACCTGGTGGCTGAGCGAGGAGTCGAGCGCGAGGACGTAACTGCTGTCCACGGTCAGACCGTCCTGCTCGACCTCCACCACGTGGATGTACTGGGCGAGGTTGGCGAGGTAGACGGTGCCCTGCCCGTGGCAGCGCATCAGGTCGAGGCCCTCACCCGTGTTGGCGCGGGCGCGCCGCTGACCGGAGGTCTGGATCTCGCCGTCGAACTCGACAAGCCCCTGGTAGGCGACCATGGCGCCCTTGCGGGCGAGGATGTCGTCGTGGCCTTCCAGGGTGACCCGCAGCATCTGCGGGTTCTGGACGGCGTAGCGCTCCTGGGTCTGCAGCTCGGAGTGCGCGAAAAGCGGGCTCTGCATGGTGTTCCGTTCCCCCTCAGCCCCGGACTCGGAGGCGGTCGGTGCTGTCCTCACTGGGCTGTACGACGACGATGCCTTCCCCGGAGAAGCCCATCTGGTAGGCCTCGCCGCTGCCGCGCCCGATGAGCGAGCCGGCCTTGAAGCTGCGCTTGCCCTTCACCTTGAGGTTCGGGGACCAGGCGATCAGCGCGTCCGGGTCGACGTACGTCTCGTCCTCGCCCCGGCCGCAGTCGACGACGATCGGGGTGCCCCGGGACGTGAGAGCGACATAGCCCTGCCCGGAGATCTTGATGTTCCACAGGCCCTGGCCGGCGAACTTGGCGAGGCCCTTGACGCGCTCGACGCCCCACTGGAGGTGCGCGTCGAAGGCGAGCAGGTTCGTGCCGTTCACCGAGATCGAGTCGCCGCCGAGGTTGATGACGACGATCTCGGCGCCGTAGTCGGCGAGGTAGAGGATGCCGTCTCCGGTGGCCTTCATCAGGGGCGCGCCCTCGCCGGTGATCCAGTCGCGGGCGATCTGGCGGACGGCGGGCGGGTTGGGCTCGTACTGGACGAACCCTTCGTAGGCGACCATCGAGCCCACGCGCGCGAGGAGGTCGTTACCGGTCTGCATGGCGACCTTGAGCATGTTGGCGCCGTGGTTCTCCATGCGGGCGGCTACCGGGGTCGGGGCGTAGCCCGCGAGCGGCTGGTTCATGACGGGCTCCCTCAGACCTCGAACGGCTGGACGACGATGAAGTTCCCTGGCGCACCCCGGAACTGGAGGTTCACGCTCTCCCCGCTGTGTCCCGGGTAGGCGTTGTAGCGCATGCGCACCTGGCTGGACACGATCGCCTGCGCGGCGGCCGACCAGGCGACGACCGCGTTGCAGTCGGCGAACGTCGTCGGCGTCACGGGCAGCACGACGGGCGTGCCGTGCGTCTTGACGACGACCGTGCCCGTGCCCTGGAACTGCATGACGAACAGGGCGCCGCCGGGAATGCCGTGCCCCTCGATCCGGCGCACCTCGTGCTGGAGGCTCTCGTCGAACGCCAGCACGTTCTCCGCGGATACGCAGATCGCGTCGCCCTGGAGCTCGATGGGGTGCAGATGTGTGGCCTCTTCCGCGAGGAAGACCTGGCCGCGGCCGGTACAGCGCATCAGCTGCATCTCCTGGCCGGTCACGTTGCCCACGATCCGGCCGGCGAAGCCCGCGCCCTTGTAGCTGAACTCGACCTTGCCCTGGTAGAGCACCATGCTGCCCTGACGGGCGAGCACCGGCTGGTCACTGGCACCGAGGTCGACGCGGATCAGCTTCTTGTTCTGCAGGGTCCACCGCTGACCGGTGGGCGCCTCGCGGAACGCCGAGAGCGCGGCGGCAACACCGGGAGCACCTCCGCCCTGTGGCACACCCTGAGGTGCCCCGTACGGCGACGGAGCGCCCTGCTGACCGGGGAACTGACCGGGCGGCTGCTGCCCGTAGCCGGGAGGCGGGGTCGGCTGGCCGTAGCCTGGGGGCGGGGTCGGCGCCTGGGGCTGCTGCCCGTAGCCGGGAGGCGCGGTCGGCTGCCCGTAGCCCGGGGGCGCGGTCTGACCGGGCACCTGTCCGATGGGCGGCGCGTGCGGGGTGGGCGCGGCCGGCGGCTGCATGGTGCCGGGCGGTGTGGCCAGCGGCGCGATGATCGTCGGCGCGGCGTGCACCGACGGCGGGGCCGGGGCGGGCGCAGGCGGCGGCGTGGCTCCCTGCGGCGGCGCGTAGCCCTGCTGGGCGGGCGCGGGCGTCGCGGGCGCGCCGAACGCGGGTGGCGCCGTGGCCTGCGCGGGCGGCGCGAACGACGGCGCACCGGACTGCTGCTGCGGCGGCGCCGCAGCGGGCTCCTCCTCGGCGACCTCACCGCCGAAGTTCTTCAGCAGCGCGTCGAGTCCACCGTCGAACCCCTGCCCGACGGCCGCGAACCGCCAGACGTCCTTCAGGTAGAAGTCGCCCAGCATGACGGCACGTTCGGTCGAGAACTCCGTGCCGTTGAACGAATAGCGGGCGACCTCTTCGCCGCCCGCGACGATCCGTACGTATCCGGGGGCGATCTGCGACATCTGCCCCGCACCGTCGATCGTCGCGGTGAACGAGAGCTTCTGGATGTTCGCCGGGATCCGGTCGAGGGTGACGCGGAAGGACTCGCTGTCGCCGGCCTGCGCACCGAGGAGCTGAATCGACTCCTCGGGCGATTTCGGCTGGTTGAAGAAGACGAAATACCGGTCGTCCGAGAGCCGTTCGTCGGCGTCAAGACCGAAGCAGCTGATGTCGAAGGTCAGCCCGGGCCCCGTGATCTGCACACCTACGTACAGATCGGTGCCCGCGGTGAGGTCACTGATCCTGGCCTTGTGGCCGCGCTGGAATTCCCTGGCCATGCGTAACGACCGTCCCCCATCCCGAAGGTGAATACGTCGCGTCAGGCTAACCGCTAACGCTGACAGCGGCGGCAGCCGGTACAGCCCTGGTACACAACGGGCACGTGACGGGCGGAATCAGCGAAGGGGCGACGGACGGTCACCCCTCTGCGGTCACTCTTCGCGAGCGGCCGGCAGGTGCGGCAGCCGGTCGGCCGCGACGACACCCTCGAGATAGCCCCGCGCCCGCTCCGTGCGCGGATACGCCTCGAGGAGACGCCAGAACCGCGGCCCGTGCCCCGGCACCAGCAGATGCGCCAACTCGTGTACGAGTACGTAGTCGACGACGTACTCCGGCATGCCCTGCAGCCGGTGCGACAGCCGGATGCTGCCCTCGGACGGCGTGCACGATCCCCAACGCGTGTTCTGATTCGTCACCCAGCGCACGGACGTTGGGCGGGCCCGGCCCTCGAAACACTGCTCGGACAGCCGCTCCGCCCGCTCGGCGAGCTCCGCGTCCCCCAGGACCCGCTTGCTCTCCTGCGCGGCCAGCTTGTCGAGCATGACGTTGACCCAGCGCTTCTCCTCGGCCTCCGACATGCGGGCCGGAATGAGGACGACGGTCCGGTCACCCTCGCGATAGGCGGAGACCGTCCGGCGCCGCCGGGCGCTTCTGCGGACCTCTACCGCGCTCGCCCTCGGGCCGCTCGGCGGCGGGCTGGTCGTGCTGCGCTGCGTGTTCGTGGCACGGTGCAGTGGGTCGGCGGGCACGCCCCGACGTTACCCGCTGCACATAGCGGAAGTCCCGACTCCGGGAGTCTTCGGTGCGGCCCCGCACCCCTCCCGCGCGATTTATACGACTAACACCCACCCTCTGTGGATAACTTTTCACACGGATTCCCCCCGCCGTGCATCCTGGCAATCGACCGAGACACCACCCGAATTCCGGACCACGGTCACGTCACCAACTTCACCAACCTCATCAACTTGACCGCCCTCATCAACTTGACCGCCAGAGCGAGAACACAGGCACATCACGGGGGAACAGATGGGCACTTCACCGCCGACAGCCATGCATCCGATCCTGAAACCCGCGCTGCGACGCGGCTGGCGCGACCTCAATACCGTCCAGTTCGGCGTGGCACCCGCTCACGCCGTCGTACTCGGCCCGGTCGACACCGCGACCGGCACCTTCCTCACCCTCCTCGACGGAACCCGCGGCGTGCCCGGTCTGCGCGACGAAGGCCGCCGGATGGGACTGCCCGACGGTCATGTCGACGCCCTGCTCCACCGGCTGACCAGGGCCGGACTGCTCGACGACGCCACCGGCGGCGGCCCGGCATTCGACGCGCTCCGCAAGCGCCAAGAAGTCCTCGACCGACTCCGCCCCGACCTCGCGGCCCTCACCGTCCTGTCCCCCGAACCAGCTGCGGGAGCAAGGAAGTTGGCGGCCCGCCGCAGCATGCGGATCCAGGTCCGGGGAACCGGCCGCGTCGGGACCGTCATCGCGTCCGTCCTGTCCGCCGCCGGCGTCGGCCACGTCGACGTGCGCGACGGAGGCTGCGTCGAACCGTGGGACGTCGCGCCGGGCGGACTCCCCGTCGAATCCGTCGGAGAACGCCGCGACACGGCCGCGTACCGAGCCGCACGCAAGGCCGCACCCGACCGCCCACCCCGCCCCGACCGCCGCTCCGGCCCGCCCCCGTCCCAAGCCCAGCCCCATTCCCCCTCAGAGATCCAAGCCCTGCCCCCAGCCGAGGAACCGGCCCTCTCCCTCGTGATCATCGCCCCGCGCGACGGTCTGTCCGCCCACACCCCCGACCCTCTGGCCGCCGAAGAACTCATCGCCTCGGGCACGCCCCACCTCTACGCCGGAGTGGTCGAGGCCACCGGAGTCGTGGGCCCCTTGGTACTGCCCGGCGGCACCGCCTGCGCCGGCTGCCTCTCGCTGGACCGCACGGACCGCGACCCGACCTGGCCGCGGCTGCTCGCCCAATGGCGTTCCGGACGTCAACTCCAGGTACCCGCATGCGACCTGGCGCTCGCCACGGCCGTCGCCGGACTCACGGCCGCACACGCACTGGCCTTCCTCGACGGCGAACTGCCGTCCAGCACCGGCGCGCGCTGGGAGGCGTCGGCCCCCGGACTCGACTGGCATGCCCGCCCGGTATGGGCGCATCCGGACTGCTCATGCGGAGCAGGTGGGAGAAGTAAGGGGGAGCAGACCTCCAAGGGTGGAGAGCAGCACGACACAATGGCCGGGTAACCGCCGCTGGCGGCACGGCAGGCTGGGACTTGGAGGGGCGCATGTCTGATCTTCCCCGGAAGGCGGTAACCCGTACCGCCAAACTGGCCGCGCTGCCACTCGGCTTCGCCGGGCGCGCGACCTGGGGCCTCGGCAAACGCATCGGCGGGAAGTCGGCCGAGATCGTCGGGCGGGAACTGCAACAGCGCACGGCGGACCAGCTCTTCAAGGTTCTCGGTGAGCTCAAGGGCGGCGCCATGAAGTTCGGGCAGGCCATGTCCGTCTTCGAATCCGCCCTCCCCGAGGAGGTCGCAGGCCCGTACCGCGCCGCGCTGACCAAACTCCAGGAAGCCGCGCCCCCGATGCCCACCAGGACGGTCCACGCCGTCCTCGCGGAACGGCTCGGCGACGACTGGCTGGAGAACTTCCTGGAGTTCGAGGACAAGCCCGCGGCAGCCGCGTCGATAGGGCAGGTCCACCGCGCCATCTGGCACGACGGCCGCGAGGTCGCCGTCAAGGTGCAGTACCCGGGAGCCGGCGAGGCCCTGCTCTCCGACCTGAACCAACTCGGCCGCTTCGCCCGCCTCCTCGGCCCCCTGATCCCCGGCATGGACATCAAGCCGCTCATCACAGAACTACGCGACCGCGTGTCCGAGGAACTCGACTACGGGCTGGAGGCACAGGCCCAGCGGGCCTGCGCCGAAGAGTTCGCCGACGATCCCGATGTGCACGTACCCGACGTGGTGCACCAGTGCGACCAGGTCCTCATCACCGAATGGATAGACGGAACCCCGCTCTCCGAGGTGATCATCGACGGCACCGACGAACAACGGGACCGGGCAGGACAGCTCCTCGCCCGCTTCCTGTTCTCGGGCCCGGCCCGCACCCGCCTGCTCCACGCCGATCCGCACCCGGGAAACTTCCGACTGCTGCCCGACGAGAAGAACGGCTGGCAACTGGGAGTCCTCGACTTCGGCACCGTGGACAGGCTCCCCGGCGGCCTCCCCGAAACCATCGGCACCTCACTGCGTATGACTCTGGCGGGCAACGCGGAAGCGGTCTACGAACTGCTGCGCACAGAGGGATTCGTCAAGGAGACGATCGACCTCGAACCCGACGCGGTGCTCGAGTACCTGCTGCCGATCATCGAGCCGGCCCTGGTCGACGAGTTCACCTTCACCCGCGGCTGGATGCGCAGCCAGGCCGCACGCATCGCCGACCTCCGCTCCCCCGCCCACCAGCTCGGCAAGCAGCTGAACCTGCCGCCCTCCTACCTCCTGATACATCGCGTGACCCTCAGCACCATCGGAGTCCTGTGCCAACTCGGCGCGACGGTACGGCTACGGGACGAACTGGAGAAGTGGCTACCGGGTTTCCTGGCGGCGGACGAGGAGCCGGTTGACGAGACGGCAGGCGCCAAGGCTCACGGCACGATCGAGGGCGCGACCAGCAGCACAACCGACGACGTGGTCGAGGGCACGGCCGTCGGCACGGTCGAAGACATAGCCGCGGAAGCAGCCGCGAGCGCGGGGACAACCGAGGGCGCCTCGGCTGCTGAGGCGTGATCAAAAATTGGGGGCGGGGCGGGGTGGGGAGGGGGCCGGGGGGGGGGAGGGAAGCCCCCAAGGAATGTCTGGCGGAAGCTCACCACCACTCCGAATCGAGCCGCCCCTCAATAGCCCGCAGGTTCTCTCGGGCGCAGCGGTCGCAGTAGTGCCGGCCGGTCCCGTTCTCCACTGAGTAGGTCCAGGTCGGCGGGGTGCCCTGGGCAGTGGTGCCGCACAGGGCGCACACGATGGGGTCGGGCTCGGGCTCGGGTCGCTGCGCTGAGTAGCCGTCAGGATGAGACGTCACGTGGTGACGATATCTCCGTCTTCCGAGGGTGTGGCGCAACGCACCGCGGGGGCCGGTCCGTTGTGGATCGGCCCCCGCGGGTTGGGTCACTGCATGACCGCCATGGCGAGCGCTCGGCGGGCGCGCAGTGATGCGCGCTCGGCGCGGCGCTGCATCCGGCGGGCCGTTGCCAGGCGCAGTGCGCGGCGTTCGGCCTCGGCGGAGCGCAGCTGCTCGTGCATATGCGCACGAGCCAGCGCTTCTGGGATGAGTTGCATCTCTCGGGTCCTGTTCTGGCGCGAGTCGTTCGCGTCGGTGGTGGTGAAGTCTGGGGTTGCAGAGCCGGTGGGCTCGCTGGTGGACGGCTTCATCGGGGCCTGCTTCTGGGGGTCGTGCGTCAGGGGGCGGTCGATCGTTCCTCGTGCGTTCATGCCGCGACCGGGTTCTTGCGCGGGCGGCCACGGGGCCGCTTCCGGGCTACGACGACGCCCTGGACGAACAGTTCGCCGCCCCAGACGCCCCAGGGCTCACGCCGCTCCTTGGCGCCGGCGAGGCAGGCCTCGACGAGCGGGCAGGTGCGGCAGAGGGACTTGGCGTACTCGACGTCCGCCGGCGACTCCGCGAAGAAGACCTCGGGGTCGTAGGCACGGCAGGGGACGGGTACGCCGAGGTTCTCGATGGCGTCGTCGAGCGCGGTGAGCGCAGTCAGGGGGTTCAAGGTGGAGTCCTCCGTGAGACCGGGCGGGGGGAGAGTGTCTGAAGGCGGTACTGACGGGGCGTGCGCTTCGAGTTGCACGGTGTTGTCTTCCTCGTCTGGTCGTTCCGGCCTGTGGGCCGGGTGGCGGTGGTACCGGGTCTTTTCTTGTCCCGAGGCCCCTTCGTTCTGTTGTCCCGTGCGGGCAAAACAGAAGGGCCGCGGATCCCGGGTGGGGTTCCGCGGCCCTGAAGGCGCCGGCCTGATCGAAGATCAGGCTGGATCACTCCAGGGTTCGAGCCCACGGAAGGCCCACATCGTGTGGTGGTGCGTCGTCTGCTTCCGGGATCCGGCACCGGCCGCCGCAAAGGCATAGGCCTGGGCCTGTGCCGTTGCTACTGCTTCCGGTGCCTTGGTCGGTCGCTCATTGCTCTCGCGGACGGGAAGGTCGGCGAGGGACAGGAAGGACTCCGGACGGGCGGCGGGAATGCCGGACGCACCGGTGCCCAGGTTCGAGAAACCGAGCAGGCAGGAAGCGACGACCGAGCGATCGGTCATTTTGGCGGTGCTGATGAAGCTGGCGTTGATGCTGATCACTGGAATTCGCCTCCTCTCGGCGTCTCTGGGACCGGTGTGAACCGGTCCGACGGCTTTAGTACAGCACGGAACCAGTGCCTCGGAGAAGAGGCGCTGTTCCCGTGCTTAAGAACCTATGGGGATTGCTGGGGCATGCGCAAACTATTTTTTCGACGAGTTTGCATCAGCCGTCCTCGTCGACTCCCCCAACGCCCGCATCTGGGGCCCCACCTGCGCAGATGGTGAGCACGTCGGTGCCGAACCGGTTGAGCTTGCGCATGCCGACGCCGGGGATGCGGGCGAGTTGGGCCGCGTCTTCGGGCATGGCTTCGGCGATGGCGACGAGGGTCTTGTCGGTGAAGACGCAGAAGGCGGGCTGTCCGAGCTGTTGTGCCTGGTCGGCGCGCCAGTCGCGGAGTCGCTCGTAGAGGCCCTCGTCCATGTCGGAGGGGCAGTCCTCGCAGCGCATGAGTTTCATCTCGCCGGCGTCGGTGAGGGTGCGTCCGCAGACGTGGCAGCGGGCGACGGTTCGGGCGGTGCGGCGTCGGACGGGGCCGGTGGTGGTGCGGGGCGTCGTCGGTGTGCCGTGTTCGATGCCGCCTTGTCCGGTGCTCGTGTTGCGGGCCGTTGCTCCTGAGGTGCCTGGCCGGATGCCGTCGAGGAAGCGGCTGGGGCGGCGGTTGGGGCGGCCGCCGGGTGAGCGGGAGAGGGCCCAGGACAGGCTGAGGTGGTGGCGGGCCCGGGTGACGCCGACGTAGAGGAGACGGCGTTCTTCCTCGATCTGTTCGTCGGTCTTGGCGTACGTGATCGGCATCATGCCTTCGGCGAGGCCGACGAGGAAGACGGCGTCCCATTCGAGGCCCTTGGCGGCGTGCAGGGAGGCGAGGGTGACGCCTTCGACGGTGGGTGCGTGCTGGGCGGCGGCGCGTTCGTCGAGTTCGGTGACGAGGTCGGTGAGGGTCGCGGTGGGTTTGGCGCGGGCGAAGTCTTCGGCGAGGCGTACGAGGGCGGCGAGGGATTCCCAGCGTTCGCGGACTGCTCCGGAGCCATCGGGGGGTTGGCTGGTCCAGCCTTCGCCGGAGAGGACGGCGCGGACCTGGGAGGGCAGGTCGACGGCGTCGTCGAGGAGGGAGTCGTTGTTTCCGAAGCGGGCGGCGCTGCGGAGGGCGTGGCCGGCTTTGCGTACTTCTGCGCGTTCGAAGAAGCGTTCTGCGCCGCGGAGCTGGTAGGGGATGCCTGCGTCGGCGAGGGCTTGCTCGTAGATCTCGGACTGTCCGTTGGTGCGGAACAGGATGGCGATCTCGCCGGCGGAGACGCCGTTGTCGATGAGGGCGCGGATGCGGCGGGCGGTGCCTTCGGCTTCGGTGGGTTCGTCGGCGTAGTCGGTGTAGGCGGGTTCTGGTCCTCGGTCCCGTTGGGAGATGAGTTCGAGGCGGTGTTCGGCGGCGCGGCCTCGGGCGTGGGAGAGGAGGGTGTTGGCGAGGTGGACGACCTGGGGCGTGGAGCGGTAGTCGCGGACGAGTTTGACGACGGTGGCGCCGGGGTGGCGGGTGCGGAAGTTGAGGAGGTGGTCGGGGGTGGCGCCGGTGAAGGAGTAGATGGTCTGGCTGGCGTCGCCGACGACGCAGAGGTTGTCGCGGTCGCCGAGCCAGAGTTCGAGGAGTCGCTGTTGGAGGGGGCTGACGTCCTGGTATTCGTCGACCACGAAGTGCTGGTACTGGGAGCGGACCTGTTCGGCGATGTCGTGGCGGTCTTGGAGGATGCCGACGGTGAGCAGGAGGACGTCTTCGAAGTCGATGAGGGTGCGATCGCGCTTGAGCGTTTCGTAGGTGGCGTAGATCTGGGCGGTCTCGGCGTTGTTGCGGGGGGTGAGGCGTCCGGTCTTGGCGGCTGCTGCGGCGTAGTCGGCGGGGACGGTCTGGGTGACTTTGGACCACTCGATTTCGGCCGTGACGTCGCGGAGCTCGCCGCGCTCGAGGCGGATGCGGCAGGCGGCGGCCGCGTCGGCGACGAGTTGGATCTTGCGGTCGACGATGCGGGGCAGCTCGCCGCCGACTGCTTTGGGCCAGAAGAACTGGAGCTGGCGCAGGGCTGCGGCGTGGAAGGTGCGCGCCTGGACTCCGCCGGCGCCGAGGTGGCGGAGGCGGCCGCGCATTTCGCCTGCTGCGCGGTTGGTGAAGGTGACGGCGAGGATGCTGTTGGGCTGGAGGATGCCCGAGCGGACGCCGTAGGCGATGCGGTGGGTGATGGCGCGGGTCTTGCCTGTGCCCGCGCCGGCGAGGACGCACACCGGTCCGTGCAGGGCGGTGGCGACGGCGCGCTGTTCGGGGTCGAGCCCGTCGAGCACCGCGTCGGCCGTGTCCGGAACCTGCGGGAAGAGGGTGGAGTGCGTTGCTGCTGTCACCCCGCCATGCTGCCAGGTCGGTGGGGGCGGGTGCGTCGCGTTGTCCACAGGGGGCGGGTGCAGTCGTATTAATGCGGTGCGTGTCACGTCTGCGGTTGTGATGGGCGTCATGCGCGGGCGGGGGTGGGGGGCTCGGGCGGGGGTCGGGAATGGTGGCCGGGTCGCTTACGTTCGACTCAGTGCGAATAAGCATTCCGAGCCGTGAAGGAGCATGAGGAATATGCCGGGGACTGTGACGATGTACAGCACGACGTGGTGCGGCTACTGCCGTCGGCTGAAGGGCCAGATGGACCGCGAGGGCATCGAGTACAACGAGGTCAACATCGAGCACGACCCGGATTCGGCGGCGTTCGTCGAGAAGGCGAACGGCGGAAACCAGACGGTTCCGACCGTTCAGATCGTCCCCGCGAGCGGTGGGGCCGAGGTCATCATGACGAACCCGAGCCTTGCGCAGGTCAAGCAGGCGCTCGGTGGCGCCGCCTGATCGCTCCGTACGTACAGACTGGCCCCTGCTTCGGCGGGGGTCTTCTGCGTTCCTGGTCACTTCGCGTTGACGCGTTCGAGCCCTTGGGGCTCGGCAATCCTGTTCAGCACGGTCGTGCGGCCTGTCCAAGCAGATGCCCTGCCCGGCCTGACCGGGGTCGGGTGCCCGGTCAGGTCAGTCAGGTCGGATCAGGGCGGGGCTTATACGGCGTCGCCGGGCTTGGGGAGGGGCTTGCCGTACCAGAGTTCGATGAGGCGGGCCGCGATCGAGATTCCGTAGGGGGGCATGACCTCTCCGGACTCGAATGCGGCGCGCAGGTCTTCGCGGGAGAACCAGCGGGCTTCGTGGATTTCTTCGCCGTCGACGTTGATCTCGGACGAGGTGGCGCGGGCCATGAAGCCGAGCATGAGGCTGGAGGGGAACGGCCAGGGCTGGCTGGCGACGTATTCGACGTCGGGGCCGACGACGACTCCGGCTTCTTCGAAGACTTCGCGGCGTACGGACTGCTCGATGGACTCGCCGGGTTCGACGAAGCCGGCGAGGGTGGAGAAGCGGCCTTCGGGCCAGTGGACCTGGCGGCCGAGGAGTGCGCGGTCCTCGTCGTCCGTGACGAGCATGATCACTGCGGGGTCGGTGCGGGGGTAGTGCTCGGCTCCGCAGGCCTGGCAGCGGCGGATGTGGCCCGCGGCGGCGATGACGGTGCGTTCGCCGCAGCGGGAGCAGAAGCGGTGCAGTCGCTGCCAGTTCTCGAGGGCGACGGCGTGCACCATGAGGCCGGCGTCCCTGGGGGACAGGAGGAGTCCGGCTTCGCGCAGGCCGGCGGGGCGGGCGGACTGGTCGATGCGGCCGGGGAGGGTGTCCTTCTGGAGGGCGAAGTAGCTGACGCCGTCGTCGTCGGTGCCCAGGAAGTAGCGGTGGGCTTCGGTGAGGGGCGCTTCGAAGGACGGGGTCATGACCAGTTCGGTGGCGCCGTCCGACGTCTCGTCGATGAGGACCTGTCCGCCGGAGACCACGAAGACGCGGGTGGTGGGGTGGCTCCAGGCTGCGGCGAGCCAGGCCTCGTCGAGGCGGTGGTGTGCGGCGCGGTCGATTCCGCTGGGTGCGGAGAGCGAGAGCGGACGGTCGGCTGTGCGGTCGGTCCAGGTGGTCACGGGTGCTTCCAACTCCCCCGGTGGAATGGGTGTTTCGGCGGGACGGTTCGGCTGGGCGGGTGCGGGGTGTGGCGGGTGGGGTGGCTCAGTGTGCATCGCGCCAGTTCTCCGCGAGGTCGCCCCATAGATGGGCGGCTGTTTCGACGCCCTTTTTGAGGAGGTCTAGTTCGACTTTCTCGTTGGGGGCGTGCCAGCCGTCGGAGGGGACGGAGATGCCGAGGAAGAGGACGGGTGCGTCGAGGACGTCCTGGAGGTCGGCGGCGGGGCCGGAGCCTCCTTCGCGCGTGAAGCGGATCTTCTGGTCGAAGGCGAGGTTCATGGCGCGGACGACGGACTGGAGGGCGGGGTGGTCGAGGGGGGTGAGGCAGGGGCGGGTGGCGGCGCCGAAGGTGATGGTGTGGCGGATGCCGGCGGGGAGCTGTTGGGCGACCCAGTCGGTGACGGCCTTTTCCACGTGGTCGGGGTCCTGTCCGGCGACGAGGCGGAAGGACAGCTTCAGCGTGGCTGAGGAGGGGACGATGGTTTTACCGCCGGGGCCTTGGTAGCCGCCTCCGATGCCGTTGACCTCGGCGGTGGGGCGGGCCCAGATCCGTTCGAGGGTGGTGTGGCCGGCCTCTCCGTGGGTGGCGTGCGACTTGGCGGTGCGCAGCCATTGGGCTTCGTCGAAGGGGAGCTCGGCGAAGAGTTCCCGTTCGCGGTCGGTGAGGGGGGTGATGCCGTCGTAGAAGCCGGGGACGGCCACGCGCGCGTGGTCGTCGTGGAGGGCTGCGACGAGGCGGGCGGCGGCGGTGGCGGGGTTGGGTACGGCGCCGCCGAAGGATCCGGAGTGGATGTCCTGGTCGGGGCCGTGGAGTTCGATCTCGCAGTCGGCGAGGCCGCGCATTCCGGTGCAGACGGTGGGGGTGTCCTCGGACCACATGCCGGTGTCGGAGACGATCACGGCGTCTGCGGTGAGGCGGTCCCTGTGCTGCTCGACGAGGGCGCGGAAGTGGGGGGAGCCGGATTCCTCTTCGCCCTCCACGAGGAGCTTGAGGTGGACGGCGGGGGTGGTGCGGCCGGTGGCGGCGAGGTGGGCGCGGACGCCGAGTGTGTGGAAGAACACCTGTCCCTTGTCGTCGGCTGCCCCTCGCGCGTGGAGGCGGTTTCCGATGACGACGGGTTCGAAGGGGTCGGTGTTCCAGCCGTCCTCGCGGGCTGCGGGCTGGACGTCGTGGTGCCCGTAGACGAGGACGGTGGGGGCGTGCGGGTCGTCGGAGGGCCAGTCGGCGAAGACGGCGGGGGCGCCGGGTGTCTCCCAGATCTCGGTGGTCGGGAAGCCGGTCTCCCGGAGTTTCACGGCGAGCCAGTCGGCGCTGCGGCGTACGTCGGGTGCGTGGTCGGGCTGGGCCGACACGGACGGGATTCGGAGCCACTCGGCGAGGTCCTGGAGGAACGCGTCGTGGTGGGTCTCGATGTACGCACGGACGGTGCTGACGGCGTTGTCAACGGGCTTGCTCATGGTCCCGAGCCTATCCGTCCGCCGGGGCGTGCTCGTGCGGTGGTTCCGGTGCTCTCCGGTCGCCGGGGCCGGGGGTGGGGTCTTCGAGGAGGAGGCGTTCCAGTTCGGCGCGTCCGGGGAGGTCGCGGGGGGTGACGGTTTCGCCGTCGCGTACGTAGACGAACGTCGCTTTGACGGCCTCGGGCGCGAGGCCGTGCTGCTCGGCCCAGGCGAGTCGGTAGACGGCGAGCTGGAGGGGGTCGGCGGTGCGGCCGCGAGTGGTCTTCCAGTCGACGATCTCGTACGTGGTGTCGTCGCCTTCGCCTTCTTTGTAGACGGCGTCGATGCGGCCGCGGATGACGCGGCCGGCGATGGCGAGCTGGAAGGGCGTTTCGACGCGGTGGGGGGTGCGGTGGGCGTAGGGCGTGCTGTCGAAGGCTTCTTTGAGGGCTTCGAGGTCGCGTTCGTCGGCGATGTCGGCCTCGCTGCCGGGGAGCTCTTCGGGGTCGAGCATGGGCAGGCGGAGCTCTTCGAAGCGGGATTCGACCCAGGCGTGGAAGCGGGTGCCGCGGCGGGCGGCGGGCTGGGGCGGGCGGGGCATGGGGCGGGCCAGGTCCTGGGCGAAGCCGTCGGGGTCGGCGGCCAGGCGCAGGAGCTGGGAGGCGGTGAGTGTGGTGGGGAGGGGGACGTCGCGGACGGCCTGGCGGGAGCGCAGGAGTTCGCCGGTGAGGGCGTCGAGGTCGCGGTCCCAGGAGGCGAGTGTGCGGGTCTCCTCCGGAGTCGGCCGGTGGCGCTCCGGGGGGACGGTTGGGGCGGTGCTCGTGGGTGCCGGGTCCTGGTGGGGGCGGGTGTCGGCGTCCTGGGGCGTGGCGGGGTGCGGGATGGCGCCCGGGAGGTGCGCGCCCGTGGGCGTGTGCGGGGCGTTGTGCACGGGCTTGTGCGGGGCGCCACGCATGGGTCGGGCGTCGTCCGGGTGCGGGTGTGGGTGCGCGTCGTTGTGCGGGGCATCGGCCGCGGGCTGCTCGTGCGCGGGGGGGCCGGTCGGGTGCGGGAGCGTGGGGCGTTCGTGGGGCAGCGCATCCCAGTCGTCCCACTCGTCCCAGTCCGGTCCGGGGCCATCCTCCGGTGAGCTGACGAAATCGCCCTCTTCATAAAGAGGCTCGTCTCCGTAGAGGGGCCCGTCTTCGTAGGAGGGCTCGCCTTCGTAGAGGTCCTCTTCGTCCGGCGGGGCCGGCCAGTCCGGGTCGGTGGACGTGGCCGAGTGACCCATCTCATGGGAGTGGGCGTCGGCGTCGGCCGGGGTTTCGAGGTGGGCCAGCACCGTGGCCGCGGCCGCGCGGCGGCGCGCCATGGCCTCGTCGTCGAGCGGGAGCGGCCACGCGTGTTCGGCGGATGCCTCCTGGAGCGCGGGGTTCTCCTCGTCCTCCTCCGGTTCGTCGGCCCAGGCCTCGATCTCCCCGTGTCCGGCGGCGCAGTGGTCGTACAGCGCCTGGAGGAAGTCGGAGGGGCCTCGGGGGCGCTTCTGGGCGGGGCCCCACCAGTGGCCCGAGCCGAGCAGGAGGGTGCGGGGGCGGGTGTACGTGACGTAGCCGAGGCGGAGTTCCTCGGTGCGCTGGTGTTCCTTCATCTCTTCGTGGAAGGCCTTCATGCCCTTGGAGTCCCACGCTTCGATGTCGGGCAGTGTGGCGGCGTCGCCGCGCAGTTCGTGCGGCAGGACCTTGCTCTGGGCGGTCCATTTCTCGCGGCCCTGGGCGCTGGGGAACGTCCCGGTGACGAGGCCGGGGACGGCGACGACGTCCCATTCCAGGCCCTTGGACTTGTGGGCGGTGAGCACCTTCACGGTGTTCTCGCCGCCGGGCAGCGCGTTGTCGAGGCCCTTTTCGTACTGGGCGGCGGTGCGCAGGAAGCCGAGGAAGGCGAGGAGGGTCGCGGAGCTGTCGTTCGCGGCGAACGAGGCGGCGATGTCGAGGAAGTTGGAGAGGGTCTCGCGGCGGCGGGCGGCCAGGGCGTGCGGTGAGGCGGCGAGTTCGACTTCGAGGCCGGTGACGGCGAGGACGCGGTGGAGTACGTCCATCAGCGGGTCGGCGAGTGAGCGGCGCAGGTCGCGCAGCTCGGTGGCGAGGCGCGCGAAACGTACGCGTGCCTCGGGCGAGAAGGGCAGCCTGTCGTCGCCCGGTTCGTCGAGGGGGGTCTCCAGGAACGTGTCGAGGGCGTCGGCGAGCGATATCACTTCGGAGGGGTCGACCCCCTCGACGGCTTGGGCGAGGCGGCGGTCGGGGTCCTCGTCGCCCCCGCGAGCGTGGGCGACGAGGAGGCGGGCGCGGCGGCCGAGGAGGGCGAGGTCGCGGGGGCCGATGCGCCAGCGGGGGCCGGTCAGGAGGCGGACCAGTGAGGCGTTGGCGCCGGGGTCCTGGAGGACTTCGCAGACGGCGACCAGGTCGGCGACCTCGGGGAGGTGGAGGAGGCCGGAGAGGCCGACGACCTCTACGGGGATGTCGCGTGCGACGAGGGCGCCCTGGATGGCGGCGAAGTCGGTCGCGGTGCGGCACAGGACTGCGATCTCGCCGGGGGCGGTGCCGGTGCGTACGAGGTGGGCGAGGGAGTCGCCGAGCCAGTCGATCTCCTCGGCGTGGGTGCGCAGGAGGGCGCAGCGGACGATGCCGTCGCGTTCGGCGCCGGGGGCGGGGCGCAGGGCTTCCACGCCCGCGTGGAGTGCGCGCAGCGGCTGGGCGAGGCCGTTGGCGAGTTCGAGGAGGCGGCCTCCGCTGCGGCGGTTCTCGCTGAGGGAGAAGCGGGTGGCGGGGCGGCCGCCGGTGTCGGCGAAGTGTTCGGGGAAGTCGTCGAGGTTGGCGACGGAGGCGCCGCGCCAGCCGTAGATCGCCTGGCAGGGGTCGCCGACGGCGGTCACGGGGTGGCCGGTGCCCGCTCCGAAGAGGCCGGCCAGGAGGATCCGCTGGGCGACGGAGGTGTCCTGGTACTCGTCGAGGAGGACGACGCGGAACTCGTCGCGGAGGATGGCGCCGACCTCGGGGCGGGTGCGGGCGAGGGTGGCGGAGAGGGCGATCTGGTCGCCGAAGTCGAGGAGGTCGCGGGCGCGCTTGGCTTCGCGGTACCGGGTGACGAGGCCGGTGAGGTCGAGGCGGGCGGCGGCTGCCTCGGGGACCTTGCGCAGGTCGGCGTTGGTGAGTTTGCGGCCTTCGAGGGTGTGCAGGAGGCGGGTGTCGTAGGCGCGCAGTTCGTCGGGCTGGACGAGGTGTTCGGCGAGCTCGCCGTCGAGGGTGAGGAGGTCGCTGACGAGGTCGGCGAAGGAGCGGGTGAGGGCCGGGTAGGGGCCGGGGGCCTCGCGCAGGACGCGGGCGGCGAGCTGGAAGCGGGTGGCGTCGGCGAGGAGGCGTGCGGTGGGTTCGAGGCCGATGCGCAGGCCGTGGTCGGTGAGGAGGCGGCCGGCGAAGGAGTGGTACGTGGAGATCACGGGCTCGCCCGGGGGGTTGTCCGGGTCGATGGCGTCGGGGTCGGTGACGCCTGCCTTGATCAGTGCCTTGCGGACGCGCTCGGCTAGTTCGCCGGCGGCCTTGTTGGTGAAGGTGAGACCGAGGACCTGTTCCGGGGCGACCTGGCCGGTGCCGACGAGCCATACGACGCGGGCGGCCATGACCGTCGTCTTGCCGGAGCCGGCTCCGGCAACGATCACCTGCGGGGCGGGCGGCGCGGTGATGCAGGCCGTCTGCTCCGGGGTGAACGGGATCCCGAGGAGCTCCTTGAGCTGCTCGGGGTCGGTGAGGCGTGTGGTCACCTCATCGAGGCTAACCGGCCCCACTGACAGCGCCGGCCCGATCCGGTGGAGGCGCACGTCACGCGACGTCCGGAGCGGTCGATGCACACGTCGCTGGGCACCGCGGTGGAGGCGCGTGTCACTCGACGATGTGTTTGCCCTCGGGGCGGGCGCTGCAAGAGGCGCGGAACGCGCAGTGGGTGCAGTGCTGTCCGGTGGTGGGCGTGAAGCGTTCGTCGAGGACCTTGCCGGCGGCGGTGGCGAGAAGGTCGCCGACCCACTCCCCCTCGCCTTCCCCGTGTTCGCCGAGGGGTTGTTGCGACTGCACCTTGGGGAGGGTGTCGCCGCCGTCCTTCTTGGCGGCGCCCTGGCGCAGCTGGACGAGTTCGGCGCCGCCGGGTTCGGGGCGTTCGCCGTCGAAGGGTTCGTCGACGGCGCCCTCGCGGACGGCGAGCTGGTACACGGCGAGCTGGGGGTGGCGGGCGACGTCGCCGGCGGAGGGGGCCTGCTTGCCGGTCTTGAAGTCGACTACGTAGGCGCGGCCTTCGGTGTCGCGTTCGACGCGGTCCATGGAGCCACGGATGCGTACTTCGTAGGAGCCCGCTTCGAGGGTGACGTCGAAGGCGTGCTCGCTGGCTACGGGGGTGCGCACGCGGCCGGAGTCGACGTGCCAGCGGAGGAAGCGTTCGAGCGCCACGCGCGCGTGCTCCTTCTCCTGGGCCGACTTCCAGGGGGCGTCGAAGGCGAGGGCGTCCCAGACCGAGTCGAGGCGTTCCATGAGGACGGCGAGGTCGGCGGGGGTGCGTCCGGAGGCGACCTCGTCGGCGAGGACGTGGACGACGTTCCCGAAGCCCTGGGCGGCGGTGGCGGGGGCGTCGGCCTTGACCTCGCGGCCGAGGAACCACTGCAGGGAGCAGGTGTTGGCGAGCTGGTCGAGGGCGCTTCCGGAGAGCACGACGGGCTGGTCGCGGTCGCGCAGGGGGAGCCTGCTCTCGGTGGGGTCGTCCATGCCCCACCAGCGGTAGGGGTGCGCGGACGGCACGAGGGGGCGTCCGTCGTCGTCGGTGAGGGCGGCGAGGCGGGCGAGCCGGCGAGCGGCGGCGTCGCGCAGCGTGTCGGAGGCGCGGGGGTCGACGGTCGTGGCGCGCAGTTCGGCGACGAGCGCGGCGACGGACAGGGGGCGGCGCGGGCGGCCGGTGACGTCCTGGGGGTCGACGCCGAGTTCGGCGAGAAAGCGGGACGGCTGGTCTCCGTCGTCGGCGGGTGCCTTGACCGCGGTGACGACGAGGCGCTCACGCGCGCGCGTGGTGGCCACGTAGAACAGGCGGCGCTCTTCGGAGAGGAGCGCTCCGGGGGTGAGGGGTTCGGCGAGGCCGTCGCGTCCGATGCGGTCGGCTTCGAGGAGGGAGCCGCGGCGGCGCAGGTCGGGCCACAGCCCTTCCTGTACGCCGGCGACGACGACGAGGCGCCATTCGAGGCCCTTGGAGCGGTGGGCGGTCATGAGGCGTACGGCGTCGGGGCGTACTGCGCGTCCGGCGAGGGTGTCGGCGGCGATGTCCTGAGCTTCGACCTCTTCGAGGAAGTTGAGGGCGCCGCGGCCCCCGGTGCGTTCCTCGGCGCGGGAGGCGGTCGCGAACAGGGCGCACACGGCGTCGAGATCGCGGTCCGCGTTGCGTCCTGCGGCGCCGCCGCGGCGGGCGGCGCGTTCCAGTCGCTGGGGCCAGGAGGTGCCGTTCCACAGCTGCCAGAGGGCTTCCTCGGCGGTGCCTCCTGAGGTGAGGGCTTCACGGGCCGCGCGCAGCAGTGCGCCGAGGCGCTGAGCGCCGCGGGCGTGGGCGGGGTCGTGGGCGGTGAGGCGTTCGGGCTGGGCCAGGGCGCGTGCGAGGAGTTCGTCGGAGGGCGGCGGCAGGTGGTTGCCGGCGGCGCGTTCCTCCTCGCGCAGGGCGCGGCCGAGGCGGCGCAGGTCGGCGGCGTCCATGCCGGCGAGGGGTGAGGCGAGGAGGGTGAGGGCCGTGTCGTTGTCGAGCCAGACGGGCGGTTCCCGGCCCTGGTCGTCGTCGGGTTCGGGGGTGTCCTGCGCGACGCTGAGGGCGACGGCCCTGAGCGCGGTCAGCAGGGGCGTGACGGCCGGTTCGTGGCGCAGGGGCAGGTCGTCGCCGTCGATGTCGAGGGGGACGCCCGCGGCGGTGAGGGTGCGGCGGATCGCGGGGATGGAGCGGGTGCCGGCGCGGACGAGGACGGCCATGTCGTTCCAGGGGATGCCGTCCTCGAGGTGGGCGCGGCGCAGGATGTCCGCGATGTTGTCGAGTTCGGTGCCGGAGGTCGGGTACGTGTAGGCCTCGACGCGGCCGCCGTCCCGCGCGGGGGTCAGCTCGCGGTGGGCGCGGACCTTGTCGGCGGGCAGCCGGGTCAGGGGCATGCGCCGGGTGATGCGGCGGGTGGCGTCCAGGAGGTGTGCTCCGGAGCGGCGGGACGTCGTGAGGACCTCTACGGGGGCGGCGCTTTTGTCGGCGCGGGGGAACTGGTCGGGGAATTCGAGGATGCCGTTCACGTCGGCGCCGCGGAACGTGTAGATCGACTGGTCGGGGTCTCCGAAGGCGAGCAGGGTGCGGCCGTCGCCCGCGAGGGCGTGCAGCAGCCGCACCTGCGCCGGGTCGGTGTCCTGGTACTCGTCGACGAACACGGCGTCGTAGCGCGTGGCGAGTTCGTCGGCGACGGGGCTGCGGTGGGCGAGGAGGACCGCGCGGTGGACGAGTTCGGCGTAGTCGAGGACTCCGTGCAGGTCGAGGACGTCGAGGTAATCGGCGAGGAAGGTGGCGGCGGCCTTCCAGTCGGGGCGGCCGATCCGGCGGGCGAAGGCGTCGAGTGCGGCCGGTCCGAGGCCCAGTTCGCGGCTGCGGGCGAGGACGGCGCGTACCTCGTCGGCGAAGCCTCGGGTGGTCAGGCAGGCCCGCAGCTCGTCGGGCCAGCGGACGTGGGCGAGACCGGCCTGCTCCAGGTCGATCTGGCCGGCGAGCAGTTCGCGTACGGCGACGTCCTGTTCGGGTCCGGACAGCAGGCGCAGGGGTTCCGCGAACAGGCCGGCGTCCTGGTGGGCACGGACGAGGGCGTAGCAGAACGAGTGGAACGTGGTGGCCTGTGGTGCGTGGGCGGCGCCGATGCGCAGGGCCATCCGGTCGCGCAGTTCGACGGCTGCTTTGCGGCTGAAGGTGAGGACCAGGATGCGCTCGGGGTCGGTGCCTTTGGCGATGCGTGCGGCGACGGCCTCGACGAGCGTGGTCGTCTTGCCCGTGCCCGGTCCCGCGAGGACGAGCAGCGGGCCGTGCACGTGGTCAACCACCGCGCGCTGCCGTGCGTCCAGACGAGGGGGGTCCACCAGGGCCGGCGGGGTACGCACCAGTCGGTACGCGCCGGGGGTCCCCTGTCGTACCTGGCGGTGCGACAGGTTCCGGGTGGAGGAAGAGGAGCTCACGTGGATCGCTGGTCCTGGTGGGTGTGCTGGGGGGGACGGGGAGGCGGCCGGCCGGCCCTGCGGGGCGGTGGCTGCGGGGTGAGGGAGGTGCGCGCCGTCGACGCTACGCCGTCGAGTGTGGCGGAAGCCGGGCTTCCGCCGGGTCCCCCGGGTCCCGTGCGGCACGGATGTGCCGCGATTCACGAACGTACGCGATGGCAGCGAAGTGCCCCTCTCGCCCCGTTTCCCCCGTACGGGCCGTGGGCCGCTCGTGCGGGGACGCAGTGGCGGAGGCTGTCAGGTGTGAGATTCCGCGCGTTCCTCGCCGTCCCATCGCGCGTGCCTCATGTCGAGGCGCGGGATGTGTCCCTCGGACGTGCGGGAGGCCTCGCGCAGGGGGGTGCTCTCCGCGCGGTAGTGCGCCATGGCGTCCAGTTCGTGGCCGGGCAGCAGCACGCCGTCCGAGCGCACGACGCGCCACCACGGAACGGCTCCCCCGTAGAGGGCCATCACGCGGCCGACCTGGCGCGGGCCGCCCTCGCCGAGCCATTCGGCGACGTCACCGTAGGTCATGACGCGCCCGGGCGGGATCAGCTCCGCGACCTCGAGCACCCGCTCCGCGTACTCCGGCAGCTCTCCCGCCGCACCGCTCTCCTCGCTCATCCGGCCCATCCTGCCGCACCCCACCGACACTGTGACGGCCCGGTCACGGGGCGTGGAGAGGTACATGAAGAAGCACGAATCCGCGGTTGCGGGATACTTTGCTCGCCCGCATCGCACCCTGATGCCCCCCTGTGTCAGTGGGACGTGCCACCATCGTGCGGGCGGTGACCGGTGATACGAGATCAAGAAGAAACGACGGAGCAGCAGGGCGTGCATCCCGATAAGGCGGAGGGCACCTCTGGGGCTTCGGCGCGCCCGGACAGCGAAGAGGCCGACCACTCCCCCGTGACCGAACGCCTGGGCCGGCGGGCCGAGGCGCCCCCGGCGGGCGCGCCCGAGGAGACCGCGGAGGCCTCGCCCGAGAAGAGCGCGGAGGCCGGGCCCGAGCGGACCGAGGTCCCTCTCGTCGACCCGGAGTGCATCGACGCCGACGCACACTCCGAGCGGGTGGACGGCGACGAACCCCTCCTTCCTGCGCGCGTGCACCGCCCCTCCGACCTGATGCGTCTCCTGGTGGGCGTTCTCGCGATCGCCGTGCTCCTGTCGATCGCCGCCTTCGCCCACGGCACGACCTCGGGTCTTCAGCAGGACATCAGCAAGGGCACGGGCGCCGCCCCCGACCTCATGATCAAGTTCGCGGGGCTCGCGTCGAGCATCGCGATCCTCCTCGTCCCGGTCGCCTTCGCGATCGAACGGCTGATCAAACGCGACGGGCTGCGGATCGCCGACGGTGTTCTCGCGGCCGTCCTCGCGCACGGTGTGACGCTCGCGACGGACCTGTGGGTCGCCCAGGGCGCCCCGCAGTCGATCCAGGACGCGCTCACCCGCCCGTCGCCGGGCGACATCCACGCGCTGACCGATCCGGTGCACGGCTATCTGGCGCCCGTCATCGCCTATATGACGGCCGTGGGGATGTCACGCAGACCCCGCTGGCGCGTGGTGTTGTGGGTGGTGCTGCTACTCGACGCGTTCGCGATGCTGGTCACCGGCTACACGACCCCGTTCTCGATCATCCTGACGGTCCTCATCGGCTGGACCGTCGCCTACGGCACGCTCTACGCGGTCGGTTCGCCGAATGTGCGGCCCACCGGCCAGACGCTCCTCGCCGGCCTGCGGCACGTCGGCTTCCACCCGGTGAGCGCGGCCCGCGAAGAGGCCCACGAGGGCGCTACGGAGAACGGCGACAGGGGACGGCGCTACTTCGTCACCCTGGAGGACGGCCCCCCTCTCGACGTCACCATCGTCGACCGAGAACAGCAGGCACAGGGCTTCTTCTACCGCGTGTGGCGCCGGCTGACGCTGCGCGGGATCACCACGGGCCGCAGCCTCCAGTCCCTGCGCCAGGCGCTGGAGCAGGAGGCGCTCCTCGCGTACGCGGCGATCGCGGCCGGGGCCAACGCACCGAAGCTGATCGCGACGTCCGAGCTCGGCCCCGACGCGGTGATGCTCGTGTACGAGCACACGGGCGGCCGTTCGCTGGACTCGGTGCCTGACGAGGAGATCACCGACGAGCTGCTGCACGACACCTGGCACCAGGTGCAGGCGCTCCAGTCGCGGCGTATCGCCCATCGGCGGCTCACCGCCGACGCGATTCTGGTGGATCGTTCCGGCACGGTGATCCTTACGGATCTGCGCGGCGGCGAGATCGCGTCCGGCGATCTGATCCTGCGCATGGACATCGCGCAGCTCCTGGCCACGCTGGGTCTTCGTGTGGGCGCCGAGCGTGCGGTGGCGTCCGCCGTGGGGGTGCTCGGCCCCGACGCGATCGCCGACTGCCTGCCGCTGCTCCAGCCCATCGCCCTGAGCCGTACGACGCGCTCGACACTGCGCAAGCTCGGCAGGGAGCGTTCCGAACGCGAGCGCGAGGCCGTGCTCGAGGCGTCGCGCAGGGCGAAGCAGGCCCGCCTGGACGAGGCCGCCGCCCTTGCCGAGCCCTCTCCCGCCGAGGAATCGACGCCTACGGAGAGGCCCACCGAGGAAACGCCCTCTACGAAGACGGTCGCCGAGCGGATCACGCCCCCGTCGGCCAAGACCTCCGCGAAGGTCGAACGGCAGACCGAGAAGGCCGAGCGACAGGCCGAGAAGAAGGCCATCGACGAGGCTCTGGACGAAGCGCGCGAGGAGGACCTCCTCACCCAGATCCGCCACCAGGTGCTCCGCATCCGGCCGCAGGCACCCGTCGAACCGGCCCGCCTGGAGCGCGTCAAACCGCGCACCCTCGTGAGCTTCATCGCGGGCGCCATCGGCGCGTACTTCCTGCTGTCGCAGCTCACCCACATCGAGTTCGGCACGCTGTTCGACCAGGCCCAGTGGGGCTGGGTCGCCGCCGCCGTCCTGTTCTCGGCGCTGAGCTACTTCGCCGCCGCGATGAGCCTGCTCGGCTTCGTGCCGGAACGGGTGCCGTTCCTGCGGACGGTCGCCGCCCAGGTCGCCGGTTCGTTCGTGAAGATCGTGGCACCGGCCGCCGTCGGCGGTGTGGCGCTCAACACCCGCTTCCTGCAACGCGCGGGCGTGCGCCCAGGGCTCGCGGTGGCCAGTGTCGGCGCCTCCCAGCTCTTCGGCCTGGGCGCTCACATCATGATGCTGCTGACCTTCGGCTATCTGACCGGCACGGAGAAGACCCCCTCCCTGTCGCCGTCCCGGACGGTCATCGCGGGTCTGCTGACCGTCGCGGTCCTCGTGCTCGTGGTCACGTCGATCCCGTTCCTGCGGAAGTTCGTCGTCACGCGCGTACGGTCCCTGTTCGCCGGCGTCGTACCGCGCATGCTGGACGTACTCCAGCGGCCTCAGAAGCTGATCACCGGCATCGGCGGCATGCTCCTCCTGACGGCCTGCTTCGTGATGTGCCTGGACGCGTCGATCCGCGCCTTCGGGGACGAGTCGACGACGCTCAGCCTGGCCAGCGTCGCGGTCGTGTTCCTCGCGGGCAACGCGCTCGGTTCCGCCGCGCCGACGCCGGGCGGTGTGGGCGCGGTCGAGGCGACCCTGACGGTCGGCCTCATCGCGGTCGGACTGCCCAAGGAGGTCGCGGCCCCGGCCGTGCTGCTCTACCGGCTCCTGACGCTGTGGGTGCCGGTGCTGCCGGGCTGGCTCTTCTTCAACCACCTCTCCCGGAAGGGCTCTCTGTAGGAGCACCTTTCCGGGAGCGCTCCCTGTAGGGACGCGTTTTCGGGAGAGCTCCCCGTAAGGATGCGTTTCCGGGAGAGCTCCTCGGAGAGCCCTCCCCCGTAGCCGCCGTCGCTCACCCGCACGGCCCCCGCCCCGAGCGCCCCGTGAGCCGTCGCCGCAGGATGGGTTCATGCCCAATCCGTCCCGGCCGCGTGCCGCTGCCCTGGCCGCCGCCGCCCTCCTCATGACCTCCGCCCTCGCGGCGTGCAGCGGCGACCCCAAGGACGCGGACCTGACCTCCCAGACCCTCAGCTGGAAGGACTGCCCCGCGCCCTCGGAGTCGGAGGGCGGCGGCCCCGCGCCGTCCCCGCTGCCCGGAGGCGCCACCTGGCAGTGCGCCACCATGAAGGCGCCCCTCGACTGGGACAAGCCCAAGGGCGACACGATCGGCATCGCGCTCATCCGCGCCAAGTCCTCCGGCGCCGAGGACAAGCGCATCGGATCGCTCATCTTCAACTTCGGCGGACCGGGCGGCTCCGGAGTCACCACGCTGCCCGCGTTCGGCAACGAGTACGCGAAGCTGCGCACCCGCTACGACCTGGTGAGTTTCGACCCTCGCGGCGTCGGCCGCAGCGACGGCGTGAAGTGCGAGAACGACCAGCAGCTCGACAAGTACTTCCAGCAGGACGCCATGCCCGACGACGCCGCCGAGACGAAGGAGCTCGTAGGCAACATCACCCAGTTCAACGACGCCTGCGAAAGGAACTCCGGGAAGGTCATCCCGCACGTCGCGACCACGGACGCGGCGCGCGACATGGACCTGATGCGGCAGGTGCTCGGCGACGACAAGCTGCACTACTTCGGGATCTCGTACGGCACCGAACTGGGCGGCGTGTACGCCCACCTCTTCCCGAAGAAGGTGGGCCGCGCCATCTTCGACGGCGTCGTCGACCCCACCGAGAACTCCGAGGAGGGCTCGCTCAGCCAGGCCAAGGGCTTCCAGCTCGCCCTCGACAACTACGCGAAGGACTGCACCTCCAAGGTCGAGGACTGCCCGGTCGGCGACACTCCCGAGCAGGTCAAGGCCAAGATCGCGAAGCTGCTCAAGGACCTGGAATCCAAGCCGATCCCCGGGGTCTTCCCGCGCGAGCTGACGCAGACCGCCGCGACGAGCGGCATCGCGCAGTCGCTGTACTCCAAGGACTTCTGGGAGTACCTCACCGAGGGCCTCGTACAGGCCTACGAGGGCGACGGCAAGATCCTCATGCTCCTGTCGGACTCCATGAACGGCCGTAACGAGAACGGGCAGTACAGCAACATCCAGGCGGCCAACGTCTCCGTCAACTGCGCCGACGACAAGCCCCGCTACACGCCGGCATACGTCAAGTCGAAGCTCCCCGAGTTCCGCGCCGCCTCTCCCCTGTTCGGCGACTACCTCGCTTGGGGCATGCTCAGCTGCACGGACTGGGCGGTCCCCGGCGCCGCGGACCACCCCGACGTGAGCGCGCCCGGCTCGGCGCCGATCCTCGTCGTGGGCAACACGGGCGACCCGGCCACCCCGTACGAAGGTGCGAGGAAGATGGTCGACGCGCTCGGCAAGGGTGTCGGGGTGGAACTCACCTACGAGGGCCAGGGCCACGGCTCTTACGACAGCGGGAACAAGTGTGTGCGGGGCGCTGTGGACAGCTATCTGCTGAACGGGACGGTGCCGAAGGCGGGCTCGGTCTGCAAGTAGCGGCGGGGGTACGTGCGTTCGGCTCGCACGCACGGTCGCCGATGACACGCTGGCGCAGGTGATTGTCAGTGGCGCTGCCTAGGATGGTCTGACTGTCTTCGGATCGGAGGCAGGCGAGGGGGATCGCCAGGGGGGTGCCTGTGTCGCGTCATGTTCGTTCGCTCGCGCTGCTGGCCGCGGGGCTGCTGGTGGCCGGTGCCGCCGCGGGCTGCGGCGGGTCGGGAGACAAGGCCGGGCACGGCGAGGGGAAGGGGCGCGCGCAGCCACCGCGCTCGTCGCCGCCCTCGCCGTCGTCACCGCCAGGCTCGGGCACGGCCGGCCGCGCCGGCACGCTGCCCGCGCTGCCCGCCGTGCTCACGTCTCAGCGGCTCGACTGGGGCCGCTGCAAGGCCACCGACGACGGCCCCGCGCCCGGCTCCGACTGGCAGTGCGCGACGCTGAAGGCGCCCCTCGACTACGCGAAGCCGGACGGGAAGACCATCGGCGTCGCCCTCATCCGCGCCAAGTCCACGGGCGGGAGCGGCCGTTCCGGCTCGCTCCTGTTCAACTTCGGTGGCCCGGGCGGCTCCGGGGTCTCGATGCTGCCCGCCTTCGCACCGGACTACGCGAAGCTGCGCGAGCGCTACGACCTGGTGAGCTTCGACCCGCGCGGCGTCGGCGCGAGCGAGGGAGTGCGCTGCCGCGACGACAAGGCGATCCAGGCCGCCGAGTCCGTCGACCTCACGCCGGACACCCCCGCCGAGGAGCGGGCGTACTTCAAGGACGCCGCCGACTTCGGCGCGGGCTGCGCGCGGCAGGCCGGCAAGCTGCTCGGGCACGTGTCGACGGACGAGACAGCCCGCGACATGGATCTGGCGCGCCAGGCGCTCGGCGACGACAAGCTGCACTACATGGGCGTCTCGTACGGGACCCAACTGGGCGGTGTGTACGCGCACTTGTTCCCCGGCAAGGTGGGACGGCTCGTCCTGGACGCCGTGGTCGACCCGGCCGCGGACACCGTGGGCCACGCCGAGAACCAGACGAGGGGCTTCCAGCGGGCCCTCGACAACTACCTCAAGTCCACCGGTCAGGACCCGGATCAGGGGTCCCGGAAAATCGCCGCGCTGCTGAAGCGGATCGACGCGAAGCCGCTGCGGACCTCGGGCGGCCGCGAGCTCAACCAGTCGCTCGCGACGATCGGCATCACCGTCACCCTGTACAGCCAGAGCAGTTGGCCCGCACTGACGCGTGGCCTGGAGGCGGCGGAAAAGGGGGACGGGACGGCGCTGCTCGCGCTGGCCGACGCATACAACGAGCGGAGTCCCGCCGGGCATTACAGCCCGCAGAGCCACTCGCAGCGGGCGATCTCCTGCCTCGACGACAAGGCACGGCCGACGCCGCGGGAGGCGCAGCAACGGCTCGCCTCGTTCCGCGAGACCTCGCCCGTCTTCGGGGAGTTCATGGCCTGGGACACGGCGGGCTGGTGCCATGACTGGCCGGTGCCGGGCCAGTACGCGACACCCGAGGTGAGCGCGCCGGGCGCCGCCCCGATCCTCGTCGTGGGGAACACGGGCGACCCGGCGACCCCGTACGAGGGCGCCCGCCGGATGGCGGACGAGCTCGGCAAGGGCGTCGGTGTCGAGCTCACCTGGAAGGGCGAGGGGCACGGCGCGTACGGCAGCGGGTCGAGCTGCGTCGACTCGACGGTGAACGGCTATCTACTGGAGGGCCGAATACCGCGCGACGGGAAGGTCTGTTCCTGACGCGGACGCCGACGCGGTGCCCCATGCGGCGCTCTATGACGAACGGGCCCCGCACGCGAGGTGCGGGACCCGTTCGCAAAAGCTGCCCCCTGACCGGCGGCGTCGGCCGCGCGGGCCGGCGGGCGGTCTAGTAGACCGGCTTCTCGGGCTCGATCTGGTTGACCCAGCCGATCACTCCGCCGCCGACGTGCACGGCGTCCGAGAAGCCCGCGGACTTCAGGACGGCGAGGACTTCCGCACTGCGGACACCCGTCTTGCAATGCAAGACGATCTTCTTGTCCTGCGGGAGACTCTCCAGGGCGGTGCCCATGAGGAACTCGTTCTTCGGGATCAGCCGGGCGCCGGGAATCGAGACGATCTCGTACTCGTTCGGCTCGCGGACGTCGATGATCTCGATGTTCTCGCCGTCGTCGATCCACTCCTTGAGCTGCTTGGGAGTGATCGTCGAGCCGGCCGCCGCCTCCTGGGCCTCCTCGGACACGACGCCGCAGAAGGCCTCGTAGTCGATGAGCTCGGTGACGGTCGCGTTCGGGCCGCAGACCGCGCAGTCGGGGTCCTTGCGGACCTTGACCTGGCGGTACTGCATCTCCAGGGCGTCGTAGATCATCAGGCGGCCGACGAGCGGCTCGCCGACGCCCGCGAGGACCTTGATCGCCTCGGTGACCTGGATGGAGCCGATGGACGCGCACAGCACGCCCAGGACGCCGCCCTCGGCGCAGGAGGGGACCATTCCGGGGGGCGGGGGCTCGGGGTAGAGGCAGCGGTAGCACGGGCCGTGCTCGGACCAGAAGACCGAGGCCTGGCCGTCGAAGCGGTAGATCGAGCCCCACACGTACGGCTTGTTGAGCAGCACGCACGCGTCGTTGACCAGGTAGCGGGTCGCGAAGTTGTCCGTGCCGTCGACGATCAGGTCGTACTGGCTGAAGATGTCCATCACGTTCTCGGCCTCGAGCCGCTCTTCGTGGAGGATCACGTTCACGTACGGGTTGATGCCGAGGACGGAGTCCTTGGCGGACTCGGCCTTGGAGCGGCCGATGTCAGCCTGGCTGTGGATGATCTGGCGCTGGAGGTTCGACTCGTCGACCTCGTCGAACTCGACGATGCCGAGCGTGCCCACACCGGCCGCGGCCAGGTACATGAGCGCCGGCGAACCGAGGCCGCCCGCGCCCACGGCGAGCACCTTGGCGTTCTTCAGCCGCTTCTGCCCGTCCATCCCGACATCGGGGATGATCAGGTGGCGGGAGTACCTGCGGACCTCGTCTACGGTGAGCTCAGCAGCTGGCTCTACCAGGGGTGGCAGCGACACGGGGGCTCCGTTGATCGTCATTTCGGAACAGTGGTTCTTGCGTCAACACTGCCACGCCCCTCTTCATTCCGAGACACCCGTTCCGACCCGCGAGACGATGTCGTCCCAGTACCCGGGCATGGCCTCCCAGGGATCGGCGGCGCCGCCGCGGTCCGTGCGGTCGGTGAAGTAGATCGTCCCCGCGCCCTGCCAGCGGGCGATGCGCAGCGCCTCGTCGAGGTGCCCGCGGGGTACGCCGTGCACGAAGTGGCAGAAGCGCTCGGGCGGGTAGTCGGCGGTCCACTCGGCGACCTGGGACCACCGGTAGTCGCTCCAAGGCCCGGAGAAGGTCACCAACTGGTCGGCGGTCTCGGCGTATCCCGGGTACGGGTGCGTGCCGTGCCCGAGGACGATGTGGGCGTCCTCGCACAGGGCGCGCAGCGTGGTGACGATGCGGCGGACCTCGGGGAGGGCCGCCCGCTCGGTCGGGCAGCGGCCGAGGGAGAACCCGTCGACGCGGTACCAGTCGAGATAGCGGTGGGCGTCGGAGACGACCTCGCCGAACGAGCGGGCGCCGTAGGTGAGATCGAGGTGGCCGAGGACCCGTACGTCCCGGTTGCGCAGCCTGCCCGCGGCTTCGAGGCAGTGCGGGTCGGGGCGGGCCCCGGGTCCGTCCGCCACGTTCAGGACGACCCAGTGCAAGGGGGTGCCGGGGCGGGTGAGTTCGGCCCATTCGACGGGCGCCATGAGGGGGTGTGCGTAGCCGGGGATGCCGAAGCCGAGCCGTATGTCGGTGCTCGCGGTCCCGGGGACGGTGGGGGTCAGATACGGCATGCCGCTTCCATCCAGATGTCGGCGAGTGATTCCTCGAGGTTGATGCGGGGGCGCCAGCCGAGCCGGTCGCGTGCGGTGCGCACGTCGGCCTGCTGCCAGCTGCCGCAGCCGTCCGGGTACGGGTACGCGGCGGGTGCCACGTGGTCGGGGTCGGAGCGGGGGTGGCCGAGCGTCGGGCGGACGGGGCCGCCGGGTGAGTCGAGCTCGTGGAGCGCGCCGCCGAAGCCGGCGACGCGGGCGAGTACGGACGCCGCGTCCCGCAGCCGGACGGCACGGCCCGAGCCGATGTTGATGACGCCCTGCGCGGCGGAGAGCGAGGCGGCGTGGACGGCGCGGGCCACGTCGCGTACGTCGATGAAGTCGCGCTGCGCGCCGAGTCCGCCGAGCTTGAGTTCGCCGTCACCGGACTGCATGACGCGGCGCATGGCCTCGGCGAGACGGCCGAGGGGCGAGCCGGCGGGGGTGCCGGGTCCGGCCGGGGAGAACACCCGCAGGACGACGGCGTCGAGGCCGGAGCCGAGGACGAGTTCCGTCGCGGCGAGCTTGCTCACGCCGTACGGTCCGCCGGGCCTCGGCACGGCGTCCTCGGCGGTGGAGGAGCCTTGCTGCGAGGGCCCGTACTCGGCGCCGCAGCCGATCTGGACGAGGCGGGCGCCGCAGCCGCTGCGCCGCAGTGCCTCACAGATGGTGGCGACGGCGACGGTGTTGTGGCGGGTGAGGTCGCGGGCGCCGCCGCGGGTGGCTCCCGCGCAGTTGATGACGACTCCGGGGTGGACCGCGTCGAGGAAGCGGGTCAGTGCGCCCGGGCTTCCTGTGGCCAGGTCGAACCGTACGTCCGCGTCGTCCCCCCTGCCGAGTGCGGTGAGCTGCACGGCGGGGTCGGCAAGGAGGCGGTCGGCGACGAAGCGGCCGAGATATCCATTGGCTCCGATCAGCAGCACCCTCATCGGGCGGCTCCCTGGGTGAGCTCTCCGAGCTCTCCGGGAAGTCCTGGACGCCCGGGGTGTCTGGATGGTCCAGGGCCTCCGGGGGGAGGGGTGGTCATCTCGCGTTCTCCTTAGGGGTGTTGCCGTGGGTCTTCGGAAGGCCCGCGGTGTCGGCCCCGCGGGAGGGGAGCGGCCGGCGGGCCGCTTCGTGTGGTCGTACGGCGTCGGGCGCGGTCACGGAGTGGTGTCCGTGGGCGCGTGGGCGGAGGCCCTGGTGAGGGTGCGGGCCGCGTGGACGAGGAGGGTGAGGGCGGCGGCGCCGCAGGCCAGGCCGGGTACGGCGCCGGGCCCCCAGGCGTCGACGGCCGTCTCTACGGGGACGGCGAGGACGCCGCAGCCGGGGAGGCGGCCGGCGAACACGGTGCAGACCGCGAGTGCCTCGGCCGCGGCGGCTGCGCCGAGGACGACGGCGGGGGCGTGGGTGCGGCCGTGCGCCGTGAGCAGGCGGGCGAGCAGCAGGAGTGCGCCGAGCGTTCCGGCACCGGCGTATGCGGCGTCCTGGCCGAGTACGGCGGCGGCCACCCCGATGAGGGTCCACAGCGCACACAGGAAGAGCGCGAAGACGGCGAGGAGGAGGGGGCGGACGGAGGCGGCGAACTCTTCGAGGCCCCGGCTGGAGGCGAGCCTGCGCCGGGCCACGGCGCCGAAGAGCTGGGCGCACCAGGCGCCGGGCGCGACGGCGAAGGCGAGGGCGAGGAGGGGGGCGGTGGCGGGTGCCCAGGCCTCGTCGGGACCGCCCGCTACGGCGGCGCTCAGGAGTCCGTCGCCGAGGAGCGCGTAGGCGAGGAGCCAGCAGGTCCAGGCGCGGGTGGCGGGCACGGTGTGGGCGGTGGCGCGCAGCGGGCCGCGGCGCAGGGCCGCGCGGAGTGCGGCGGTGACGGCGAGCACGCCGCCGGCCCCGACCGCGAGCCGCAGTCGTCCGCCGGTGAAGTTGAGTCCTACGAGGGTGAGGGCGCCGAGCGTGCCGGGGAGCAGCGCGAGGACGGCCCAGACGGGGCGCCGGCCGCGCGGTGTGTCGGATACGGCGTACTGGATTTCCGGTTCGATGTCGCTGTCGCGGGGCACGCGCGCGTACATCTCTTCGGCGAGCGAGAAGACGTCGCGGTGCCGGAAGCGGGCGGCGGTCCGGTCGGTCACGCCGTGGGCCTCCAGACCGGCGGCGATCTCCAGGGCGTCGACGGCGCGCTCGCACAGCTCGCGGTGCCGGTGCATCAGCGCTTTCACGGGATCCACGCCGGTACGGCGGCGGCTGCCGCCGGTGGCCTCGTCGGCCTTGGCGGGGCTGCCGGGGTTGGCGGGGCTGCCGGGGCTGCCGGGGTTGGCGGGGTTGGCGGGGCTGCCGGGGCTGCCGGGGTTGGCGGGGCTGCCGGGAGGGGAGGCCGGCGGAGGGGGTGGCGTGTAGCGGAGCGGGCTGCCCGTTGATGCGGCTGCGGTGGTGGCGCGCCAGGCCGCGGGTTCGTTCAACAATGCTTCGTCGGCCGCGGCGGGGTCGAGCCCACGGGCCAGGACCCCCGGTTCAGCCTCCAGCTCGGGCCCCGCATGCCGCTCCGATTCCGGTCCAGCCTCCGGCTCGGGCCCCACACACCGCTCCGATTCCGGTCCAGCCTCCGGCCCCGTAACCGGCTCAGCATCCGACCCCGACCCGACATCCGACCCCAACCCGACACCCGGCCCCGGCTCCCCCAACACCTCCTGCGACCCCGCACCCCACGCATCCGCGCCGCCTGGCACCTGCGGCGCGTCCAGGCCAGCGCCCACGACCGTCTCGCCCGACCGCTGCCCGCTCACGCGTCCCCCTCCCCACCGGGAAAGGCCCCTGCCAACTGGCCTTGCTCACCGGTCGGCCGCTCCCCGCCACCGCCCGAACCCACGGCACCGCCCGAGCCGATACCCCCACCCGAACCAGCGGCACCGCCCCCCGAGGCAGCCGCCTCCCCCTCCGCCCCCGCCCAACTGGGCGCGCCCCCAGAAACGGAGCGCCCCGCCAGCCACGTGCCGAAGCCCCCGCCCGACTCGCTCGTCGGCGCGGTCCAGCGGCCCGGTACATGGGCCTCCGGAGGGTTGGCGAAGGGCAGGGGTTTGCCCGCGTCGTCCACGGATTCACGGCGCACCGGGCAGTGGGAAACGATCTCCAGGTAAATGCTGTGAAATGCCGTGATGTTCTGCTCGACGGTGAAGAGTTCGAGCGCTCGTGCCCGCGCGGCGGCGCCGAGCCGTTCACGGCGCCGCGGGTCGCGCAGCAGCGACACACACGCCTCGGCGAGCGCCCGCGGATTGCGCGGCGGGACCACCAGGCCGGTGCCGCCGATGACCTCGACGACGGCGCCCGCGTCGGTCGAGACCGTCGCGCGTCCGCAGAACATCGCCTCGACGAGGCTGATGGGGAACCCCTCGACGATGCTCGACAGGACGACGATGCTCCCGGCGGCGTACGCGTCCGCGAGGGCGGGCGTCTCGGGCCCGCCGATCCCCTCGAAGGAGACCGGGTTGTCGCCCATCGTGTGGGCGCCCTCCGCCTCGTCGGGGAAGAGCTGGGCGGCGAGGGCCTTGCAGTGGGCGAGGTAGGCGGCGGCGTCGGGTCCCTCAGCAGGTGCTCCGACGAGGCGCAGGCGGGCTTTGGGCTCCTCCTTGCGGATCTCCGCGAAGGCGTGGAGGAGGGAGATCAGGTCCTTGGAGGGTTCGATGCGGCCGACCCAGACAAGGGTGTCGGGCTCCCCCGGCTCCTCGCGCTCGCCGATCTCGGCGAAGCGGGAGGCCTCCATGCCGGGGTGGACGGTGCGCAGTTTGGCGCGGTCGGCGCCGCACCGCTCCTGCCAGCGCCGGGCGTGTGTGTTGCCGGGGGTGATGATCGCGGCTTGCCGGTAGGTCTCGGCGGCGAGGCGGCCGTGGAATGCGGCGAGCATCGCCCGTACGGGGGCCTTGAGTTCGGCGTCGCCGGCCGCGATGTAGTGGGCCCGCAGCTGTACCCCGTACTCGGTGACGAGGAGGGGGACGCCGGAGAAGTGGCGGGCGACGAGTCCGGGGAGGGCGGCGGGGCCGCCGGAGGTGGCGTGGCACAGGTCGACCGAGCCGAGGCCGTCGTCGCCGTACCAGTCGAGGGAGAGCGGGCGCAGGGCGCGTTCGATCTGTCCGGCGACGGTGAGGAGGTCGGGGACGCGGGCGGCGCGGGCCGCGCGCAGGGCGCCCGGTGCGCGGCAGGCGCGCTCCAGCGTGCGCACGGCGGTTTCGGAGCGCAGGGCGCCGACGAGTCCGCCTTCGTCGCGGGCGAGTTCGGCGAGGGCGTACAACGCGTTGCCGAAACGGTCCGCCTCGGCGCCGACGGAGTGGGCGGGCGCACCCGCGAGGCCGGTGGCGTCGGGGGAAGCCCCGGTACAGACGGCCGCCGCCAGCTCCGCGTACGCGTCGGCGAAGCGTCGCCTGCTGCGGCGTCCGTAGCCGGTGCCGTCGTCGTCGGCGGTCCACATCGGCGCGGTGCGCACCCGGCTGACCTGTGGCGGCAGTTCGATCCAGCCGCGGTCCTCCTGGTCCTGACTGCGGCTGAGCGCGTAGAGGTCGAACTCGTGCTGCTCGAGCCCGCGCACGAGCCGGTCGCACCAGAGTCTGGCCTCACCGCTCACATATGGATAGCCACCCTCCGTAAGTAGTCCGATGCGCACGAGTACACCCCCGATCTCCCGTCTGGGGAGCCGCCGTTGGTCCGGCGGCTCAGCGGGACGAACGTATGCGGACATGCCGGTGGCGTGATGGACGGTTGTCCATCACGCCACCAAAAGGGGTGAACGGCCGTAACTTTCCCGTGCGGGTAGCGTTCCGTCGCGCTACACGCTCATTCGATCACGGAGTGTCATGTTGCGGCCAGCTCCCTGCGAGCGGTGCGTCGTCGCGCGGCGACGGCCGGATCGAGCGCCGGCACGGCGGCGAGCAGCTGCCGGGTGTACGGGTCCTGCGGCGCTCCGTAGACCTCGTCCACGGTGCCGTACTCGACGACGCGTCCCTTGCGCATGACGGCGACCCGGTCGCTGACCTGGCGGACGACGGCGAGGTCGTGGGCGATGAAGACGAGGGCGAGGCCCAGCTCGTCCTGGAGTTCCCGCAGCAGGCCGGTGACCTGGGCCTGGGTCGTGACGTCGAGGGCGGAGACGGCTTCGTCGCACACGATGATGCGCGGTTCGGCGGCGAGCGCGCGGGCGATCCCGACGCGCTGGCGCTGGCCGCCACTGAACTCGTGCGGATAGCGCCCGTAGTGCGCCGGGTCGAGCCCGACGCGTTCCAGGAGCTCCTCGACCCGGCCGCTCACCTCCTTGTCGCCGCGCGCCCGCAGCGGATCGGCGACGGACTCCCCCACGCTGCGGCGGGGGTTGAGGGAGGAGACGGGGTCCTGGAACACCATCTGCACGCCCGTGTCGGCCCGCGCCCTTGAAAGGAGCACCTGCCCGGACGTCGGTTCGAGGAGTCCGACGAGCATCCGCCCGAGCGTGGTCTTGCCGCTGCCGCTCTCGCCCACGATTCCGAGGGTCTCGCCCCGGCGCACGGTCAGGGAGACCCCGTCGACGGCGGCGAAGGCGCGCTTGCCGCGCCCGAACTCCCGTCGCAGGTCGACCGCTTCGAGCAGGACGTCGCCCGTCGCGTCCGGGCGCTGCGGGCGTGCCGCGTCGACGCGGGGGACGGCGCCGAGCAGTTCCTTCGTGTACGCGGCGGAGGGTGAGCCGAGCACGTCGGCGACGGTTCCGCGTTCGACGGCGCGGCCGTGGCGCATGACGAGGACGTCGTCGACGCTCTCGGCGGCGACGCCCACGTCGTGGGTGACGAGGATGAGGCCCATGCCGGTCTCCTGGCGCAGTCCGTGCAGCAGGTCGAGGATCTGCGCCTGGACGGTGACGTCGAGGGCGGTGGTCGGTTCGTCGGCGACGAGGAGGGCGGGTTCGCAGGCCAGGGCCATGGCGATCAGGGCGCGCTGGCGCATGCCGCCGCTGAACTCGTGGGGGCGTGAGCGCGCGCGGCGGGCGGCGTCGGGGATGCCGACCCGGTCGAGCACTTCCACGGCACGCGCGCGTGCGGCGCGCCGGGACGCCTTGGAGTGCACGCGGTACACCTCGGCGATCTGGTCGCCGACGGCGTAGTACGGGTCGAGGGAGGACAGCGGGTCCTGGAAGACCATCGCGGCCGTCCCGCCCCGCAGTCGCCGCAGGGCCTCGTCGTCGGCTTCCTGTACGTCGGTGCCGGCGACGCGCACGGACCCGGTGACGCGCGCGCCGGTCCCCCGGTGGAGGCCGAGGAGCGCGGAGGCGACCGTGCTCTTGCCGGAGCCGGATTCGCCGACGACGCCGAGCGCCGCGCCCTCCTCCAGGCGGAAGGAGAGCGCGTCGACGGCCCGCAGGTCCCCGAACTCGACGGTGAGCGCGTCCACTTCGACGAGGCTCATGACAGGACCACCCGTCGGTCGGCCACCGCGTACAGGACGTCCGCGACGGCATTGGCGAGTACGACGAAGAAGCCGGTGACGAGGACCATGCCGACGACGACCGGCAGGTCGACGACGTTGACGGCGTGCACGAGTTCGCGGCCGAGTCCGGGGATGCCGAACAGGGTCTCGCTGAGCACGGCGCCGCCGAACATGGAGCCGAAGTCGTTGGCGTTCAGGGCGATGACAGGGGCGACGGCGCCGCGCAGGGCGTGCCGTCCGATGATGGAGCGTTCGCCGACCCCGTAGGCGCGGAAGGTGCGCACGTGGTCCTCGGTGAGGGTCTCCAGCATGGAGGCGCGGGTGAGGCGCGCGTACTTGGCGGCCTCGATGAGGGCGAGCGACAGCCAGGGCAGGAGCAGGTTCCACGCCCACTGTTCGGGGTCGTCGGTGAAGGGCACGTACTGCGGGAAGGGCAGCCACTGGAGCTGTCCGCAGACGACGATCATCAGCAGCAGGCCGATGACGAAGACCGGCGTGGCCGTGCCGGCGAGGGTGATGCCGGTGAGGATCCGCTCGGTGGGACGGCCGCGCCGCCATGCGGACAGGACGCCGGTGCCGACGCCGAGGATCAGCCACAGCACCATGGCGCCGAGCGCGAGCGAGGCGGTGGCGGGCAGCTTGGTGAGGATCAGCTGCGTGACCTGCTGGTCGGTCTGGTACGAGAAGCCGAGGCAGGGGGCGTCGCAGTGCTGGACGGCGGTGCCGGTGGAGAAGTCCTGTCCTACGAAGATGCCCTGGAGGAAGTGCCAGTAGCGCAGGTACAGCGGGTCGTCGAGCCTCAACTGGTCGGCGACCTGCTGCACTTGGGCGGGCGAGCAGCGGGGGCCGCAGCTGATCTGGGCGACGTTGCCGGGGGCGGCGTAGAAGACGACGTAGATGATCACGGAGATGGCGAGCAGGGTGACGGCGGCGCCGATCGCCCTGCGCAGCAGGAAGCCGGTCATGCGCCGGCCTCCCGCTTGCGGCCCGTGCCGATGCGCAGGCGGGACGCGGCGCGCGGGTCGAGCGCGGTGCGCACGCCGTCGCCGAGGACGGTGAGCGCGAGCACGGTCACGAAGAGCGCGCCTGCGGGCAGCAGTAGGTACTGCGGCGCGGCCTGGTACCAGACGTCGGCGGCGGTGAGCATCTGTCCCCAGGAGGGTGTGGGCGGTTTGACGCCGACGCCGAGGAACGAGAGGGCCGCCTCGACGGTGACGTTCGTCGGGACGAGCAGGGACGCGTACGTGATGACGGGCGCGGCGAGCGACGGGAGGAGTTCGCGGCGGGCGATCTGCCAGGTGGGCCAGCCGCTGAGCCGGGCCGCGGCCACGAAGTCGCGTTCCTTGAGGGTGATGGTCTGGGCGCGCACGATCTTGGCGGTGCCGCCCCAGGCCACGAGCCCGATCACGAGGGCGACGAGGACGGGCCGGGGAAAGCCGCCCGGGACGATCGCCATCAGGGCGAGCGCGAGGATCATCAGGGGCAGCGCGACGATGACGTCGGTGGCGCGGCTGAGGATCTGGTCGACCCAGCGGTTGCCGAGCCCGGCCGCGATGCCGACGGTGACGCCGATGAACACCTGCACCACGGTGGCGGCGAGTGCGACGCCGAGGGAGACCCGGGCCCCGTAGACGAGGCGGGTGAACAGGTCGCGTCCGGTCTGCGGTTCGACGCCGAGCCAGTGCTCGCCGCCGGCCCCGCCGAACGCGCCGACGGGCACGCCGCCGCGCGCGGAGTCGATGAGGTGGGGGTGGTACGTGTTCGGGTCCTGGCCCTCGATCAGCGCGAGGAGCGGGGCCCCGAGGGCGATCAGGACGAGCAGGGCGACGACGGCCGCCGCGACGAGGGCGGCGCGCTGCGTACGCATGCGCCGCCAGAACTGACGGGCCCCGGAGACGGGGGCGGACGCCGTGACGGCGCCCGCCCCTGCGGTCCCCGAGGCCACAAGTGCCTCGGTCATCGCGTCACTTCACCGAGACCTGCGAGATGTCGAGCACTCCGGTCCAGTCGCTGATGACGATGTTCTTGACGTCCGGTCCGTACAGGCGCTTGTACACCGGGTGGAACAGCGGCACGGTCAGTGCCTGCTCCCCGATCTTCTTGTCCAGTGCACCCCAGCGCTTGGCGGCAGCGTCAAGATCGGTCAGCTTGTTGATCGAGTCGATCTCGTCATTGACGGACTTGTCATTGAGGAAGCCGGTGTTGAAGTTCGCGCCGTCCTTGACGATCTGCCGGCCGTCGAAGATCGGGGCGAGGAACGGGCCGCCGGAGGGCCAGTCGGCTCCCCAGTGCGCGAGGAAGAAGCCGGGCTCCTTCTTGGCGCTGTGGATCGTGTCGGAGTAGTCGTTCGCCTCCAGGCCCTGGAGCTTGACGGTGATGCCGGCCTTCTTCAGGGCGTCCTGGAGGGCGGTGGCGATCTCCGGGCTGGTCTCGAAGTCCTTGGCGTTGGAGTGCGTGAGGGTGACGGTCAGGCCCTTCTTGTAACCGGCGTCCTTGAGCAGCTCCTTGGCCTTCTGCGCGTTGCCCGAGGCACCGGCCGGGAAGTGGTCGTACGCGGTGTAACCGAAGGACTTCTGGTTCGGCAGGTACGTCGTCGCGGCCTCGGCGAGCGAGGAGCCGCCGGCCGCGTTGATCACCGACGAGCGGTCGACGGCGGTGGCGATGGCCTGGCGCACCTTCGGGTTGTCGAACGGCTTCACCTTCGGGTTGAAGGCGATGTAGTTCGTGTAGCCGAAGTGGCCGGTGCCGACGCGGGCGGCGAGCTTCTTGTCGCCGCTGACCTTGGCGAGTTCGGCGGGGCCGAGGTTGGTGTCGGTGGTGACGGCGGCGGCGTCGGCTCCCTGACCTGCGGAGATCCGCTGGTTGATGACGGACGGGTCGAGACCGGAGCGGACGTCGACCCGGTCCGGGTAGGCCTTGCGCTCCTCGTCGGTTGTCGCGGACCAGTGCGTGTTGCGCTCCAGGACGAGCCGCTCGCCGTCGTTCTCGTTCTTCACGACCTTGTACGGGCCGGACGAGACGGGGTGCTCCTCGTACTTCGTGCCGGTGTCCTTGGCCTTGGGCACGGGCGTGAACTGCGTCTGCGTGGCCAGGTAGGGAAACTCACCCTCGGGCTTGTTCAGGTGGAAGACGATGGTCCGCGCATCCGGGGTCTCGATCGAGTCGAGGCCCTTCTTGTCCTTGTACGGGCCCTGGTAGTCGGCGCCGCCGATCAGCCAGTCCCTCAAGTACGGTGCGCCACCGGAGAGTTCGGCGGCGAACGACCGCTCGATGCCGTACTTGATGTCGGCGGACGTGATGGCCGAGCCGTCCTCGTAGGTGACGCCCTTCTTCAGGGTGTACGTCCACACGGTCGCGTTCTTGCTGGGCTTGCCCAGGTCGGTGGCGAGGTCGGGGACGACCTTCGCGCCCGCTGCGCCGTCCTCGCGGTTGCGGGTGGTCAGCGTGCGGAAGACGAGCGAGGGGACGTTGCCGCCGCCGGAGGTGTAGAGCCGCGCCGGGTCGAAGTCGGACTGCGGGTTGGAGTTGAGGACGGTGAGGGTGCCGCCCTTCTGCGGCTTGGCGTCGGAGCTCCCCCCTGCGTCGCTGTCCTTGGGCCCCGCGCAGGCGGCGGCGCCGGCGGCGAGGACCACGCTGACGGATGCGGCGGCCACGCGGCGCGCTATGACGGACGGTTGACGCATCGGAAATCGACCCCTTGGGGAATGTGCGCTGCACTGGGCAGCAGAGGGCAGGCAGGGAAATGCGCAGAACTCGCCCTAGGCACGTCGACAGCCGGAAACCGCGAAACCGGAAACCCTGAGAAGGGATAAGGGTGGAGACCGGAAAGGAGAGATTAGATGCGACGCAGCACGCCAGGGGCGGGCGTCAGCAACAGTGCACGTCGGCGACGCACAGCCCGGTCACGCCGATGAGCGTGAGCTCAATGGCGGTGCTCGAGGGTGCGTGGCGGTGCGACATGCGGAGAAATATGAACGAACTTTCGCCGGATGTCAAAGCGGCCCTGCCCTCGCGGCTCAACTCTCGGGAAAGGCCCAGGGATTGGGCTTGCAGGTGATTCCGTCGAAGGTCAGGAACTTGGTCTGCTGCTGCATGACGGGCGCGAGCGCGCCGTTCTTCGTACAGGTCACGTGATTGAACCCGAGCCGGTGCCCGACCTCGTGGTTGATGAGCATCTGCCGGTACAGATGGATCTTGTTCCCGTACGTCGTCGATCCCTGCGCCCACCGATAGGCGTTGATCATGACGCGGTCGGTGGCGGCGGAATCGCAGGACACATTGTCCTCGGTCGTGTCGAGCCCGGATTTCTCGCACCAGACGCCGGTGGTTCCCGGACTGGCGAGCGTTATCACGAAATCGGGCTTTCCAGAGGAAATCCGCTCGAAAGTCCTGCCGCCGCCGTGGGCCCAACTGCGGTCGTCGTTGAGGGTCTTCTGCACGGCCTGTGCGAAAAGCGCGCCGTCGAGCCCGAGCCCGTTCTCGACGTCGATCCGGTACCGGAACTTCTCCCCCTTGCCCGGCGCCTTGTCGAATCCGGGCACCGCCGTGAACTTCCCGGAGCCCTTGAGCTTGGCGGACAGGGGATACGTCTTGCCCATCTTCTCGTCGTACGTGAGCGGGGTGACCGGCCGCGCCTTGCCCCCGGGGATGGCGCGGTCGTCCGAACGGGACGCCGATCCGGTCGTCGACCGCTTGCCGGGCCCGGCCGCGGACTGCGCGTGGGCGTCGGCCGCGTCGCCACGCCCTTGGACGACGTGCCCGGCGACGACGACGGCGAGCGCGGTGGTCACGGCGGCGGCCGCGATGCCGGTGTAGGTACGACCCTTGCGCCGTTTGTCACCCGGCTCCTCGTCCTCGGCAGACCCGGCGGCGGCCACATCGGGCTCGCCGCCCTCCGCGTCCCAGTCGGTGACAGTGCCGTACGGGTCGGAGGGACGGGCAGGCGGGGCGAACGCGTCCACGTAGTCCTGCCGCGGCCTGTTCCGGGGCGAGGGCACGACCGGCGCGGCCGCGTAGCCGACGCCCATGCGGGTCTCGCCCCGGGCACCCCCCTCGAACTGCTCAGGGTGCCCACCGCGCACATGCGGAACGCCGTGCGCGGGCGTGCCCTGCGGGAATCCGTGGGAAGGCGTCACACGGGGCGACCCATGAGCCGGAGTCCCCTGCGCCGGAGTCCCCTGCACCGGGAAACCGTGCGGCGGGGTCGCCTGCGGGAAGCCGTGTGCGGGGGTCGCCTCGGAGAACCCACGCGTGGTGGGCCCCTGCGGCGGAGCCGCCTGCGGGAAACCGTGCGGCGGGGTCGCCTGGGGAAAGCCATGTGCGGGCGTCGCCTCCGAGAACCCGCGCGGCGGTCCGGCGTTCGGAGGCGCAGCGCGGTACCGGGCCGGCCCCGGTTGCGCCTGCCCGCGCGGAGCGCCCTGCTGCGCCTGGGGTCCCAGCGTGGTGGGACGTGGGACATCGGGGGCGCCGCGCCTGCGGCGACCGTGGCCTGCGGCGACCGGTGCCCCGGCCGCCTCCGCGTCGTCCGACGGTGCCGGTGCCGGTGCCGGCCCCCGGCGGCTATGCCGTCCCACTCGCCGCCTCAGCTCCCCGCCCGCTCGTCTCGTCGCTCTCGGTCAATGCCCCCGCATCCGCGAGGAGTTCACGCATCGCCGTGGCGACCGTCTCCGGATACTCCATCATCGCCACGTGCCCCGCGTCCGGCAGCGTCAGGAGCCGCGAGGAACGGAACGTCCGCGCGGCCCGCGCCGCCATCCGGTAGGACACGAGCTGATCGCGTCCACCGTAGACGAGGAGCGTGGGCGCGAGGACACGTTCGGCCTGACGCCACAGCCCATGCTGCCCGCCCAGGGTGTACGCGTTCACGACGCCACGCGCCGAACGGGTCATCGCGTCCCAGAAATAGGGCAGTTGAAGCCGCCGCTCCATCTCCTCGACGGCGGCTCGGTACCCGTCGGGGGTGACCCGGCCGGGATCCCCGTAACAGAGTGCCGTGACGCCGCGCACCCGCTGTTCGGCGGTCCAGTCCTTGGTGAGTCGGGTGAAGAGCGAGGCCACGCCCGGTACGGCCAGCAGCGCGGTCGGCACCGCCGTGCGCTGCACGCGGATCTCGGGCAGCGCGGGCGAGACGAGTGTGAGGGTGCGCACGAGATCGGGCCGTACGGCCGCGATCCGTGTCGTGATCGCCCCGCCGAGGGAGTTGCCGACGAGGTGGACGGGCCCGCGGCCCGCCGCGTCGAGGTGGCGGATGACGGCGCGGGCGTGCCCGGTCACCGAGTAGTCGCCGTCGTCCGGCGGCGGCGAGTCGCCGAAGCCGGGCAGGTCGAGCGCCTCGCCGTCGACGACGTCCTCGAGGAGCGGCATCAGGGCCGACCAGTTCTGCGAGGACCCGCCGAGACCGTGCACGTACAGCGCGGGCGGCAGCCCTGCGCGGGTGCCGGGGCGGGAGCGGATCGTGAGCGTGAGCCCCGGCAGGCCGACCGAGCCGAGCCGCTCGCCCTCCGCGACCCGGACGGTGCCCGGCTTGGGCGCCGCGGCTGCGAAGGCGGCAGGCACACGCGGCGACTCGGTCGAAGACATGCGGGATATGTTACGAGACGATCACGCACTGGATCGTGTGTTCGCCGTCACAGATCGCATCGCGCCCCGTTCCGGTGTCTCCTACGCTCGGATCTGGGCACCCGCCCACATGAGGACGTACAAGGACACATGAGGGAAGGGAGTCGCCATGACGGTCGACCCATCCGACCCCGACACATTCGAGCGGCAGGAGGACGACGCGGAGTTCGGCGTCGAGGCCCCCGAGGCGGACGCGGCCGAGCAGCTCACGGAGCTCTCGCCGCACCGTGACGACCCTCCGGCGGACGCGGACCCGGACGCCGCCAACGAGGCGGACCGTGCCGAACAGGCCCGCGTAGTGGATCTGGACGAGGACGACTATCGGTGACCTGCCCGTATTTGCCCGCATGCGGACGGTTTCCATAGCTGTCCGGTCCGTGAAATTGTGCGTTCGCACCGCGCACACCACGGTTACCGAAAAGTACGATGGCGAAGCGGCGCACACCGCACACGGACAATCTTGGGAGGCGGCGTGACAGCCATCGAGCAGACAGAGGCAGCGCGCCCTCGGGGCACGCGCCTGCCGCGCCGTGCCCGACGTAACCAGCTTCTGGGCGCGGCCCAGGAGGTATTCGTCGCGCAGGGCTATCACGCGGCGGCCATGGACGACATCGCGGAGCGCGCGGGCGTCAGCAAGCCGGTGCTCTACCAGCACTTTCCCGGCAAGCTCGACCTCTACCTGGCCCTGCTCGACCAGCACTGCGAGGCGCTTCTCCTGGCCGTGCGCACGGCGCTGGCCTCCACGTCCGACAACAAGCAGCGGGTCGCGGCCACGATGGACGCGTACTTCGCCTACGTGGAGGACGATGGCGGCGCGTTCCGCCTGGTCTTCGAGTCGGACCTGACGAACGAGCCCGCGGTGCGCGAGCGCGTGGACCGCGTCAGCCTGCAGTGCGCGGAGGCGATCTCCGACGTGATCGCCGAGGACACCGGCCTGTCGAAGGACGAGTCGATGCTTCTCGCCGTCGGCCTGGGCGGCGTATCGCAGGTCGTGGCGCGCTACTGGCTCTCCAGCCGGTCGCAGATCCCGCGCGACAAGGCCGTGACGCTCCTGACGTCCCTGGCCTGGCGCGGCATCGCCGGCTTCCCGCTGCACGGCACCGACCACCACTGACGAGGCGCGGCCGGCGGTTCAGGGGCTTGTTCGCTCCTGGCGTGCAGCGTGGACGCCGGGTACGTCCCCTCACCGGGCTAATGTGTGCTGGGTACGGCGCGGTCGTCCGCGCACATCACGGATCGTCGGAGGGACAAGGCCGTGGAGGTCAAGATCGGCGTGCAGCACACGCCCCGCGAGATCGTTCTGGAGAGCGGCCAGACCGCCGAGGAAGTCGAGAGCGCGGTGTCCGAGGCACTGTCCGGCAAGGCGCAGCTGCTGACTCTCGTGGACGAGCACGGCCGCAAGGTCCTGGTGCCGGCCGAGCGCCTGGCGTACGTGGAGATCGGTGAGCCGTCGGTGCGCAAGGTGGGCTTCGGCCCGATGTAGAGCCCCGCGCACGGCAGCACGAAAGACATACGGGAAAGGCCCGGTGGCATCCGCCACCGGGCCTTTCCCGTACCTGTTTCCGTGCCTGTCCGCGACGCTGCGGCCTTCACAGGGCGGACACAGCGAACCCATACGGGGAGGATTGCATTCCGCGGCCCGGGGGTACACCGGTCAAGACCGATTTGCACCACGGCCAATGCGGGAGGGACCTCACACAATGCTCCTGGAAGCGCTCGGCTCCGCCCTGCTCGGCCTCGGCCTTGCCTGGACCGCGACTGTCCGCCTGCCCCGCCGGCTCCCGTCGCGGGCACTCGTACTGCCGACAGGAATCGCGGGTGCGCTCTTCGGGGCATTTCTGACCCACACCGCGCTCGGCTCCGGCCACGCCCTTGCCACCCTCGCCGGAGCGGTCGTCGTGGGGGTGGCGTTCCTGTCGCTGCTGCTGCGCCCCTCAGCCCGAGTCCGCCGGTCGGCGCCGGCCTAGACGTGACCGACCGGCGGTGAAGCGGCCTCAGGCCGCGAGCCCCAGCGCGGCCATCCGCTTGGTGTGCGCCTCGGTGATCCGCGAGAACATCCGGCCGACCTCCGCGAGGTCGAACCCGTCGGCCACGCCGCCGACGAGCATCGTCGACAGGGCGTCCCGGTCGGCGACGACCCGCTGCGACTGCGAGAGCGCCTCCCCCATCAGGCGGCGAGCCCACAGCGCGAGCCGGCCGCCCACGCGCGGCTCGGCCTCGATCGCGGCCCGCACCTTCTCCACGGCGAAGCTGGCGTGCCCGGTGTCGTCGAGGACGGCGAGGACGAGGGAGCGGGTGTCCGAGTCGAGACGGGCCGCGACCTCACGGTAGAAGTCACTGGCGATCGAGTCGCCGACGTACGCCTTGACCAGACCTTCCAGCCAGTCCGACGGCGCGGTCTGCTTGTGGAAGCCGTCGAGCGCGGCGACGAAGGGCTCCATCGCCTCGGTCGGCTCGACACCGATCGCCGAGAGCCGGTCGCGCAGTTGCTCGAAGTGGTGGAATTCGGCGGACGCCATTTTCGCGAGCTCGGCCTTGTCGCCGAGCGTAGGCGCCAGCTTCGCGTCCTCGGCGAGCCGCTCGAATGCGGCCAGCTCTCCGTACGCGAGTGCGCCGAGCAGGTCCACGACCGCTGCGCGGTAATGGGGGTCGACGGATGCCTTCGCCCAGTCCTGGGCGGCGATTCCGGTGGGTTCGTCGGCTGCGGCGTTGTCAGGCGTCTCCATGAAGCGCACAATAGCTCGCCGACCGCCGCCCGGAAGTCCCTGGTCAATGACTGTGACGACGGCTACGTGACCAATTCGGCCATCGCACATGCGCGATTCCGGGGTATGGTGGTAAAGAGCCCGCCGGGTACGAGCAGAACTTTTACGTGTCTGTTTGTACGCGTTTTCGACGGGCTTCATGAATGAGGATGCCCGGTCGGTGGCCCGATCGGCTCCGACCCGACAGCCCTCCGGGCGGTACGTCACACGACGTACGGCACGAGGAGGGAATCCCTCAGCGGCACGAGCGCTCGAGCGTCGGCAGTGGTCCCGCGTCACCCGGCCCGCCCGCCTTTCGCTGGCGACCGGCGATCAAGGCACGGTCACGACCCCCGCGTTCGCCTCGCACCGCGTCTCACAGAAGAGGCAACACCCTGACTACGCAGCAGCTTTCCACGTTCCGAGAGCTCGGGATCCTTCCCGAGACCGCCGAAGCCCTCGAGGCCGTCGGCATCATCACCCCCTTTCCCATCCAGGAGATGACGCTCCCCGTAGCGCTCTCCGGCACCGACGTCATCGGCCAGGCCAAGACCGGCACCGGCAAGACGCTCGGCTTCGGGCTTCCGCTCCTCGAGCGCGTCACCGTCCCCGCGGACGTCGAGGCGGGCCGGGCGCAGCCCGAGCAGCTGACCGACGCCCCGCAGGCGCTCGTCGTCGTCCCCACCCGTGAGCTGTGCCAGCAGGTCACGAACGACCTGCTGACGGCCGGCAAGGTGCGCAATGTGCGCGTCCTCGCCATATACGGCGGGCGTGCCTACGAGCCGCAGGTCGAGGCCCTCAAGAAGGGCATCGACGTCGTCGTCGGCACCCCGGGCCGTCTCCTCGACCTCGCGGGCCAGAAGAAGCTCAACCTGAAGCACATCAAGTCCCTCGTCCTCGACGAGGCCGACGAGATGCTCGACCTGGGCTTCCTGCCCGACGTCGAGAAGATCATCAACATGCTTCCGGCCAAGCGCCAGACGATGCTGTTCTCCGCGACGATGCCCGGCGCCGTCATCGGCCTGGCCCGTCGCTACATGTCGCAGCCGACGCACATCCGCGCCACGTCGCCCGACGGCGAGGGCGCGACGGTCGCGAACACCTCGCAGCACGTCTACCGCGCGCACAACATGGACAAGCCGGAGATGGTCTCGCGCATCCTGCAGGCCGAAGGCCGCGGCCTCGCGATGATCTTCTGCCGTACGAAGCGGACCGCCGCCGACATCGCCGACCAGCTGCAGCAGCGCGGCTTCGCGTCCGGCGCCGTCCACGGTGACCTCGGCCAGGGCGCGCGCGAGCAGGCCCTGCGGGCGTTCCGCAACGGCAAGGTGGACGTGCTCGTCTGCACCGACGTCGCCGCTCGCGGCATCGACGTCGAGGGTGTGACGCACGTCATCAACTACCAGTCCCCCGAGGACGAGAAAACGTACCTGCACCGCATCGGCCGTACCGGCCGCGCGGGCGCCAAGGGCATCGCGATCACGCTGGTCGACTGGGACGACATCCCGCGCTGGCAGCTGATCAACAAGGCGCTGGACCTGAAGTTCCCCGACCCGGTCGAGACGTACTCGTCGTCTCCGCACCTGTACGAGGAGCTGAACATCCCGGCCGGCACGAAGGGCGTGCTGCCGCGCTCCGAGCGCACCCGGGCCGGTCTGGCCGCCGAAAAGGTCGAGGACCTCGGCGAGACCGGTGGCCGTGGCGGGCGCGGCGGCCGTGGTGGCCGTACGGCCGCTCCGGCTCCCGTCCAGGAGCTCGAGCGCGAGCCGCGTCCGGCGCGTACGACGCCGCGTCGCCGTCGCCGCATCCGTAACGGCGAGCCGGTGGCCGCGCCGACGGTGAACGAGCCGAGGACGGCTCCGGCCGAGGCGGTCGCCGCCTCCGAGGCCGTGGACGCCGCGGTGGTGGAGCCGCGTACGCCGCGTCGTCGCCGTCGCACCCGTTCGGGTGCCGCGCCGGAGGCCGTCGTCGAGACCGCCGCCGTCGTGACGGCCGAGGCTGTCACCGACACGGTCGAGGCGCCCGAGGTCGCGGAGACGAAGCCGAAGCGCACCCGTAAGGCCGCCGCCCCCAAGGCCGCTGTCGAGGAGGTCACCGAGACCGTCGAGGCGACGGTCCCGAGGCCACGCCGCCGCACCCGCAAGGCCGCTGAGGCCGTGGTGGACACGGTCGAGGCCGTCGAGTCGGTCGAGGCTCCCGCGGAGGCCAAGCCCAAGCGCACCCGCAAGGCTGCGCCCAAGGCCGAGGCCGTGGCGGACACCGTCGAGGCGACGGAGGTCGCGGAGACCAAGCCGAAGCGCACCCGTAAGGCCGCCGCCCCCAAGGCTGCCGCCGAGGAGGTCGTCGCCGAGGAGGCCGAGACCAAGCCGCGCCGCCGCACCCGCAAGGCTGCGCAGGCCGTGGTGGACACGGTCGAGGCCGTCGAGGTCGCGGAGACGAAGCCGAAGCGCACCCGTAAGGCCGCCGCCCCCAAGGCGACCGCCGACGCGGCCGCCGAGGTCACGAAGACGAAGCCGAAGCGCACGCGCAAGGCCGCGGCCCCCAAGGCCGCCGCCGAAGCGCCCGCCGAGGAGGCGCCCGCCAAGCCCCGCCGCCGCACCCGCAAGGCCACGGAGCCGACGGAGAGCTGAGCGTGACCACGTAGCAAGCCACATGGCCCGGGCCCGCGAAAGCGGGGCCGGGCCATGTGCGTTCACGGTCACGGAGGTCGCGGAGAGCCCCGCCCCATCCCCGAATGACCCGCGGCGGCACTGCGGTTAGCCTCGTCGCATGAGTCGGCCTCCCGTATTCGTCCCGCCGCCCGGCGCCGTCGCCCACGCTCTTCGGACCGAGCGCGGCGACTTCGCCGCCATCAGCGCCGGTCCGCAGGACGCCGGGCACACCGGTACCGCGCTCCTGCTGCCTGGCTTCACCGGCAGCAAGGAGGACTTCATCGCCCTGCACGTGCCACTCGCCGCCGCCGGATACCGCACGGTCGCCGTGGACGGGCGGGGGCAGTACGAGTCGGCGGGGCCCCTCGACGATGAATCTCCTTACGCGCAGCGGGAGTTGGCCCGCGATGTGCTCGCGCAGGCGGCCGTCGTGGACGACGGGACGCCGCTGCACCTCGTGGGGCATTCGCTGGGCGGCCAGATCGCCCGGGCGGCCGTGCTCGTCGACGCGACGCCGTTCGCCTCACTCACCCTCATGTCCTCGGGCCCGGCCCAGATCTCGCCGTCGCAGCAGGAGCGGGTCAAGCTGCTGCGCGACGCACTCGCGGTGCTCGACATGGCGCAGGTCTGGGACGCGATACAGGCGCTCGACGCGCCGGAGGAGACGGACGCCCCCGGAGCGGGCGCGGACGACGCCGCCGCCCTGCGGCACCGCTGGCTGCTCAACAGCCCGGCGCAGCTCATCGCGACCGGCCGCCAGCTGTGCACGGAACCCGACCTGGTCGACGAGCTGGCGGCCGTCCGGCTGCCCAAGCACGTGCTGTCGGGCGAGCGCGACGACACCTGGCCGGTACAGCTCCTCGGCTCCATGGCCGTACGCCTCTCGGCCCGCAGGACCGTCATCGCGGGCGCGGAGCACTCCCCGAACACGGACCGCCCTCAGGAGACCGCGGCGGCCCTGGCCGCGTTCTGGGACCTGCACCCGCCGGTGGTCTAGCCGGCGGGCGCGGCACTAGTACTGCGCCTGGAGGTGGCCCCAGAAGCCGTCCCGCAGGGCGCGCCGCAGGTCGGACTGCCCCCGCAGCGAGTACTGCAGCAGCGCCTCCGCCTCGACCAGCAGCTCCTGGTCGACGGGCCCGGGCAGATACGGGTGCCCCGGCAGCAGCTCCACCAGTGACTCCCTGCCGCGCGCGGCGAGCCATTTCGCGGCGATCTGCGCACCGACGAAGCGCACGTCCTCCCTCGATGGGCGGGGCGTGCCGGCGTTCTCGTACGTCGCCGCGCCGGTGCGCCGGGACACGTACGGCTTGAAGAACGCCAGGTCGAACGTGCGCTGGCTGTCGACCTCCCACAGGAGCGGGTCCGCCTGGTTGCGGCCCTCGGGCGCCTCGATGCCCCACAGGTGGACGCGTGCGCCGTAGCCCTGCGCCGCCTCGACCGCGGAGACGAGGTCCTCGTCCCCGCCGATGAGCGCGGCATCGCTGATGGCGCGGTGCCGGGCGAGCGACTCGAGGTCCGTGCGGATCAGGGAGTCGACGCCCTTCTGCTGGTTGTGGGCGTTGAGGTTGCCGAGCCTGACCTTGACGTCGGGCAGCTCGGCGATCGACTGCTGTTCGTTCGTGTGGATGCGGCGCCGGGCACCGTCGTACCAGTACACGCGCAGCAGCCGGCTGTCCGCGAAGATCGTGCGGGCCTTGTCGATGAGGGCGTCGACGATGCCTTCGGCGTCGAGGTCGAAGGCCCTGCGGTCCTCGGTCCCGGTGACCAGGCGGCCGGCGGCGGCGTAGAGGTATCCGGCGTCCACGAAGATCGCGTGGGTGGACGGGGTCTTGGCCACTTCGGCGAGCATGCGCTTGAGCAGCTCGTTCGTACGGTCGAGCTCCGCGCGGATGGCCGTCAGGTCGTCGTTCATATGTGACCCATTGTCCCGGCCGTCACGCTGCGAACACAACTGGTCCCGCCACCCGCAGGTAATTAGCCTCGCGAAAAATTTCCTTAGCGTAGGGAATGTTTGCTGGGGGCAACCCGTTGATCCCTACAGAACGCGGGGCATTGAAGCCACGCAATCCACTCTTAACGGTCAGGCAACCGCCTGGCCGTACGACGGGGCAAGACTGTTGTCCCGTACCAGTAGTTCTCCTCCAGGAGGATGACCAGACGAAGGGAGAAGCGGGTATGCGCTTCGAAATCATGCGACTCGACGATGTCGACGGAACCGCCGTGGACAGCACCGTCGTGGACGCCGCCTCCGTCAACCGGATCGTTCAGCAGGCGGCCGCCATCGGGCAGCGCCTCTACATCCGCCCGGCCGAGTCGCCGGCCTCGTAACGCGACGACGACTCCTGATACACCGTACGTAATCGAATAACACGCTTCAGAACCCCCGTACGACATCCGTACGGGGGCTCTTTTGCGTGCACGGCGGGGCTCGGCGCGCCCAGCGTCAGGAGCCCTGGATCACCTGGGTCACACCGTTGATGATCTGCTGCACGGCGATCGCGGAGAGCATCATGCCCGCGAGGCGCGTCACCAGGACCACGCCGCCGTCCTTGATGACGCGGATGATCAGCAGCGAGTAGCGCATCACGAACCACAGGACGACATGGATGGCGACGATCGCCGTCCACACCGACACCTGCGTCGCGGCGCTGTCCGCCTTCTGCACGGCGAGGATGACGGACACGATCGCACCGGGGCCCGCGAGCAGCGGCATGCCGAGCGGCACGAGCGCGACGTTCACGTCCTTGGTCTGCTTCGGCTCGTCGGTCTTGCCGGTGAGCAGGTCGAGCGCGATGAGGAGCAGCAGCAGCCCGCCCGCGATCATGAGCGCGGGGACGGAGACATGCAGGTAGTCGAGGATCTGGTGGCCCAAGAGGCCGAAGACCGCGATGACGCCGAAGGCGACACAGACGGCCTGGAAGGCCATCCTCTTCTGCACCTTGGCGGGCCGGCCCGCGGTGAGCGCGAGGAAGATCGGGGTGATCCCAGGGGGGTCCATAATCACGAATAGCGTGAGAAAAAGGGATCCGAAGACAGCGACATCAAACACAGGTGTGGCCTTGCGAGTGGGGTCCGCGGGATCAGCCGGGACGCGTCGTGCGTGGGGGTGCGGTGCGTGAGCCCGCACCGGGGCATGAGGGCAGCGGCCCGCCGGATCGCGGCAGGGCGCTGCTACGCGGTGGTTCCGCCGGCCCCGGGCACGGGGAACGCCCCGGTCGCCCGGCGCGTGATCTCCCCGTACACCTCGGGGTCGGTGGTGAACTCGCCGAGCACGCAGGTCTTCCGGCTGCCGTGGTAGTCGGAGGAGCCCGTGGCCAGGAGGCCGAGGTCGGCGGCGAGGCCGCGCAGGCGGGCCCGCGTGGCCGGTTCGTGGTCCATGTGGTCGGTCTCGATGCCGTCGAGTCCGGCCGCGGCGAGGTCGGCTATGACCGACTCGGGCACGACCTGCCCGCGCTTGGCTGCCGCCGGGTGTGCGAAGACGGTGACCCCGCCCGCGGCCTTGACCAGGCGGATCGCGTCGAAGGGGTCGAGCTCGTGCTTGCCGACGTACGCGCGGCCGCCGTCGGCGAGCCAGTCGGGCGTGAAGGCGTCGGAGACGGATCCGACGACGCCGAGTGCGACGAGGGCCTCCGCGACGTGCGGGCGGCCGACGGATCCGTCGCCGGCGATGCGGGCGACCTGCTCCCAGGTCACGGGCACGCCGAGGTCCTGAAGCTTGGCGACCATGCCCTGCGCGCGCGGCACCCGGTCGTCCCGTACGAGCTCGCGCTCGCGCAGCAGCTCGGGCTCGTCGGGGTCGAAGAGGTAGGCCAGCATGTGCAGGCCCACGCCGTCGAGGCGGCAGGAGAGTTCGGCGCCGGTGACCAGCGTGAGTCCGGCCGGCAGCGCGGCGACGGCCTCCGCGTACCCGCGGCTCGTGTCGTGGTCGGTGAGCGCGACGACGTCCAGACCGGCGGCGGCCGCGTTGCGGACCAGCTCGGCCGGGGTGTCCGTGCCGTCGGAAGCGGTGGAGTGGGTGTGCAGATCGATGCGCACGCGCGTACTCCAGGCTCTGAACGGACGGAAGGGGACGCTCAAGGATAACGGGGATCCGGAGCGATCCCGTCACCGTCGTCTCCCGGTATGACCCCTTACGTCAGGATGCGCGGAGACAGCGCGCCGCAGGGCAGCAGGTCGACCTCGGCGCCCGCGTCGCGCAGGTCGGTCAGGACCAGCTCGTCGTACATCAGGAGCCCGGTCTGCTCGGGCCACACGATCGCCCACACCCACAGTCCGCGCGCCTCGCCGGCGAAGACCGCGCGGTCGTCGGGGGTGCCGGAGACGTGCCACATCGGGGTCGGGCGTCCGGCGGCCAGGACCTTGGCCTGGGGCGGTTTCCCGATGGTCATGTACGGGCCGGGGTCGGGGCCGTCGATGCCCGCGTACCGGGCGCCGAGGCCGACGCCGAGCTCCTCCGCGACGAGCAGCATCTCCCCCACACCGCCGAGCGGTCCGGGGCCCGAGCACGCCACAGCGGTCGCCTTGCCGCCCGTGCGGTCGTCGCCCGCGCTGGCAACTCCGGTGAACAGCCACCCGAGGGGCAGCGGCCAGGGCATCCACACCGGCACCTGGGCGCGGTGCACGACGACACTGAGCGCCTCGACGCTGGGCGGGATCACGGGCTGCAGCGGATGCACCGCCCCGTGCGCTTCGCACTGCCAGGAGTCGGAGAAGAGGCCGGGAGCCCTGACCCGGCCACCACACTTCGGGCAACTGGGTTCGCCCCTCATAGAGCCCAACGGTCCTCCCCGTCTCCCGCTCCGTCAAGGACGATCACCCGTCCGAGGGCGGGGTCTCACGGGACCTTCCAGGAAAAATTAGATGTACCTTGCATTAATTAGCCGAGCTAATTTATTATGTGTATACGCCAACGATTGCTCACGGTCGCCGACGATCACGAGCGATCTCCGTGCGAACGACACACGAACGCGAGGAGCCGGCATGAGCCACAGCAGTACCGGAAGTGCGGGAGGTCCCGCCGAAGGGGACACGTTGGACGCAGGGGCGACCAGCCTGCTGCGTCAGCCGAAGGCGGTCTGGGCGACCGCCGGGGCATCCGTCGTCGCCTTCATGGGCATCGGCCTCGTCGACCCGATCCTGCCCTCCATCGCCAAGGGCCTCGAGGCGACGCCCAGCCAGGTCTCCCTGCTCTTCACCTCGTACTTCCTGATCACCGCCGTCGCGATGCTCGTGACCGGGTTCGTCTCCAGCCGGATCGGCGGCAAGAAGACGCTGCTCGTGGGGCTCGCGCTCGTCGTGGTGTTCGCCGCGCTGGCCGGCACCTCCGGCTCCGTCGGTGAGCTCGTCGGCTTCCGCGCCGGATGGGGCCTCGGCAACGCGCTGTTCGTCTCGACCGCCCTCGCCGTCATCGTCGGCGCCGCGGCCGGCGGCTCGGCCGCCGCGATCCTGCTCTACGAGTCCGCGCTCGGCCTCGGCATGGCCTGCGGCCCGCTGGTCGGCGCGCTGCTCGGCAACGCCAGCTGGCGCTACCCGTTCTTCGGCACCGCGGCCCTGATGGCCATCGGCTTCCTCTGCATCACGGCGTTCCTGAAGGAACAGCCCAGGCCCGCGAGGAAGACCTCGATCCTCGACCCGATCAAGGCGCTCGGCCACGGCGGGCTCGCCTCGGCCGCCGTCTCGGCCTTCTTCTACAACTACACGTTCTTCACGATCCTGGCCTTCACGCCGTTCGTCCTGAACATGACCCCGTACAAGTCGGGCGGTGTCTTCTTCGCCTGGGGTGTGCTGCTCGCGTTCTTCTCGGTGATCGTCGCGCCGCGCATGCAGGCCCGCTTCGGGTCGCTCAAGGTGCTCGGCGGCTCACTGGTCCTGCTCGCCGCCGACGTCCTGGTCCTCGGGTACGGCGGCCACACCGCCGCCATCGTCTGCACGATCGTGTCCGGCGCCTTCATCGGCGTGAACAACACCGTGTACACGGAGCTCGCGCTCGGCGTCTCGGACGCGCCGCGGCCCGTGGCGAGCGCCGGCTACAACTTCGTGCGCTGGTTCGCCGCCGCGGCCGCCCCGTACTTCGCGCCGAAGATCGAGGAGTGGACCGACATCCACATCCCGTTCGTGGTCGCCGCGGTCACGGCGCTGCTCGGCGCGGTCGTCGTGTGGGTGCGCAGGAGCGCGCTCACCCACGAGGCCGAGGAACTGGCGCCGCAGCACGCCGGCGAGGACGGGATCTCCGTCTTCGCGAACTGACGCCTACTGCCCCTACTGATCCAGGGACACTGACCTGCGCAGCGGATCGCGCAGGTCCGTTCCGCTGTTCAGCCACTTCTCCTCGAGGGCGGCCGCGCCGTGCACCCGCTTCCACGCCGCCTCGTTCTGCGTCATCGGCAGCAGCGGCAGGAACCGTACGGGATCCAGCGGATCGTCCAGTTCCAGATCCTCCACGAGGCCCCCGGACTCCGCGACGAGCACCGAGGTGAACGGGGCGCCGGGCCACAGGGGTTCACCCACGTCGAGCGAGGCGCCCGCGGCCACGACGACCCCCTCGACCTGCGGCGACGCGGCGAGCACGGCGAGCGGGCGCAGCACCTTGTCGGTGTCGGCGCGACCGGCGCGCACCGACAGCACGAGCTCCGCACGCGGGCCCTTGAGCGGGTCGGCTAGCGCGGACGTCGGGTCGGCCATGGGGGCCGCCGACATACCGAGCGTGGCGTAGCGCACGAGGCCGGTGTCCGCCGCGTCCGTGAAGCGCAGCACCTCGATGCGGTCGGTGCCGAGGAACGTGACCGCGGCGCGCGCGTCCGGTTCACCGAGGGCCGTACGCAGCCGGGCCTCGACCAGAGCAAGAACATCTCCCATGACGCGAGCATAGAACTCGCATCCAATGGGTAAAGGCTGGGCTTGCTTCTTCAGTCGGCTGATAGTCTTGGCCGCTGGTCGGGGCAGCACGCCAAGCGTTGCTTTCGAGCCCCTGACCTACATGCGTCCCCTGCGAGGGATGAGACGTCGTCCCTCACGGGGGACCGGCTGGAGGAGGTGGGGCTGCAATGGACCGAAGTCGACCGTGCAGTACCACCCGCTCTTCCGGCCACTGAGCCGCATTTTCCCGGCTTTCCGCGCACGCTCGAGTCTGTCTGCGCACCACGGAAGAGCACTTCGTTTCCGCCTGATCTGAATCAGTAGCGAAGCCGCCACCGCGCCGGTGCGGCGCTCCCCGCTTTGTGGACGTGCACACAGGATCCGCAGTCAGGACGTCCTCATTCCGGTTAGCGCCGACCCGTATGGCCACCGGCGGCTCCCGCCCGCGAAGGAGCCTGCCCATGTCGATGATCCGTGACCTGCGTGCCGCCGTCCGCCCCGCGCCGCGCGAGACCGGCAGCACGTCAGCCCCGTACGACACCACCCGCGACCCGTCGACGTCCACAGCCGTCGTCGACTGCGCCGTCTACCGCGACGGCGCCCGCGTCCGCGACAGCGACTGCCTGACGCCCGGCGGAGCGATCCTCAAGGCACGCCGCGACGGCGGCTTCGCCTGGATCGGTCTCCACGAGCCGACCGAGTCCGAATTCGCTGGTATCGCAGCCGAGTTCGGGCTCCACCCGCTCGCCGTCGAGGACGCCGTACACGCCCACCAGCGCCCCAAGCTGGAGCGCTACGACGACACCCTGTTCACCGTCTTCAAGACCATCCACTACGTGGAGCACGCCGAACTCACCGCGACGAGCGAGGTCGTGGAGACCGGCGAGGTGATGTGCTTCACCGGCCGGGACTTCTTCATCACCGTCCGGCACGGCGGCCAGGGCTCGCTGCGGGCGCTGCGGCACCGGCTCCAGGACGACCCCGAGCTGCTCGCCAAAGGCCCGTCCGCCGTCCTGCACGCCATCGCGGACCACGTCGTCGACGGGTATCTCGCCGTCGCCGACGCGATGCAGGACGACATCGACGAGGTCGAGACGGATGTCTTCTCGCAGACAGGCAAGGGCGCTCCGCGCGGCACCGACGCCGGGCGGATCTACCAGCTCAAGCGCGAGGTCCTCGAGTTCAAGCGGGCGGTGGCTCCGCTCCAGCGGCCCATGCAGCTGCTGAGCGAGCGGCCGATGCGGCTCGTCGACCCGGACATCCAGAAGTACTTCCGTGACGTCGCCGACCACCTCGCGCGCGTGCAGGAACAGGTCGTCGGCTTCGACGAACTGCTCAACTCCATCCTCCAGGCCAACCTCGCGCAGGCGTCCGTCGCGCAGAACGAGGACATGCGCAAGATCACGTCCTGGGCGGCGATCATCGCCGTACCGACGATGGTCTGTGGCGTGTACGGCATGAACTTCGAGCACATGCCGGAGCTCCACTGGCGGTTCGGCTACCCGCTCGTCCTCGGCGTCACGGTGGGCGCCTGTTTCGCGATCCACCGCATCCTGAAGCGGAACGGGTGGCTCTGAACGGCCGAAGGAGAGGCTCTAGGCTGGCGCCCATGACGGATCAGGCCAGCCCCTCTCCCGACCGCGGCCCCTCGACGAGCCGCTCCGCGGCGCCCCTGTTGATGGACCAGGCCCTCGTCGAGGAGGCCACCAAGAAGTCCGGCCTCATCTGGGTACGGGGCGCCTCCGGCCCCGAGCGCGCCCTGTGGCACGTGTGGCACGAGGGCGCGGCGAACCTGGTCGGCGACGGGCCCGGCGAGCAGCCGCTGCCCGGCCTCACCGACGGCGGGGCGGCGACCGTCACCGTGCGCAGCAAGGACAAGGGCGGGCGCCTCGTGGGCTGGGCGGCCAGGGTCGTCGAGCTCGCCCCGCACTCCGAGGGGTGGGAGGCGGCCGTCGCCGAGCTGAAGGGCAAGCGCCTGAACGCGCCGGACGGCGAGGCGATGCCGGAGCGCTGGGCACACGAGTGCCGGGTGCTCCGCCTGGAGCCGACGGGGACCACGGTCCCGCCGTCGTCCGAGACGCTGGCCGCGGCGCCGCTCGCCACGACCGCGACCACCCGTCGCGAGGCCCCCGCGGCGCTCCCCCACCTCCTGCTCCGCCGCAAGCGGCGCGGGAAGTAGAGCGAGCCGACCCTCGGTGACTCAGGACGTCGGGAGTTGGGCCCCGTAGTCCACCATGTCGCCCTTGCCCGGCTCGCGGAGCGTGAAGTCCTTGCCCCAGTCGGTGAGTTGAAGTGTGCCGGCGCCGCCCGCGCGCTCCAGGCGCAGCGGGTACGGGGTGCCCTCGAGGGAGACGTCGAGCGTGCCGCCGGCGCCCTTGTCGCCGGTGAGTTCGACCGTGCGTACGCCGCCCGCCGAACCCCGGTCGCCCTTCTCCACCTTGCCGTGCAGGGTGAGCAGTCCGTCCAGGAGCGCGCCCTTGACGGTGAAGCCGCTCAGGCGTTTGTAGGCGGGGTCGCCCTGCGGGACCTTGACGTACTTGCCGTCGAGCTTGTCCGCTGCGGCTGCCGTGCCCCCCTGCGCCGTGCTGCCCGAACCCTTGCTGTCCTGGTGCGTCCAGAAGTCCGCGTCGGCCTTCAGGAACAGATGCTCCTTGACCCGTAGCAACTGGAAGGTCCGGCCGCCCGTCGTGACGGATCCCGTGCCGCCCTCGTCCTTGAGCCGCATGTCGATCTTGTACGCGTGCCCGCTGCTGACGACCGTGCCGGACAGATGGACGGCCCCGGCACCCTGTGCGGCCTTGACGGTGCGGCTCTGGATCTTCGGGGCGGTCAGTTCGGCGACGCCGTTCGTGCCCGCGTCCGGATCCTCGCCGCTGCATGCCGCGAGCCCGAGGCACATCACTCCCACCAGAAAGATCCCAGGGGAACGGCGGGCCAGGGGAAGTACGGTCACGGCTCGCGCTACCTCTCGTACGACGTCTTGCTCGGCGGCAGAACGGCAGCGTACCCGTGTCACCTGCGGTGAACGGAGCCAGTCCGTCCGGACGCAGCGCAAAGGCGCACGGGACCGGGACGGGCTAGCCTGAAGGACACCTTCAGGACAAATGAGGATGTAAAGGAGGCGCGGCGCATGGCGGCAGGCGCCCCCCGGATCTTCGTCTCGCATCTCTCCGGCATCGCCGTCTTCGACCCCAACGGCGACATGGTGGGGCGCGTCCGCGATCTCGTCGCCATGCTGCGCGTCGGCCGCCGCCCGCCCCGGCTGCTCGGGCTCGTCGTGGAGCTCTCCACGCGGCGCCGCATTTTCCTGCCGATGACCCGCGTGACCGGCATCGAGTCCGGCCAGGTCATCACCACCGGCGTACTGAACGTGCGGCGCTTCGAGCAGCGGCCCACCGAGCGGCTCGTCCTCGGCGAGATGCTCGACCGGCGGGTGCGGCTCGTCGAGTCCGGTGAGGAGGTGACTGTCCTGGACGTCTCCGTCCAGCAGCTGCCGGCCCGCAGGGACTGGGAGATCGACCGGGTCTTCGTACGCAAGGGCAAGGGCGGTGGCACCTTCCGCCGCGCCAAGGGCGAGACGCTCACCGTCGACTGGTCGGCCGTCGACGGGTTCTCGCTGGACGAGCACGGGCAGGGCGCCGAGAACCTCCTCGCCACGTTCGAGCAGCTGCGCCCGGCCGACCTCGCCAACGTCCTGCACCACCTCTCCCCCAAGCGCCGGGCCGAGGTCGCGTCGGCCCTCACGAACGAGCGCCTCGCGGACGTCCTCGAGGAGCTGCCCGAGGACGACCAGATCGAGATCCTCGGCAAGCTCAAGGAGGAGCGCGCCGCCGACGTCCTGGAGGAGATGGACCCGGACGACGCAGCCGACCTGCTCGGCGAGCTGCCCGAGGAGGACAAGGAGCGGCTGCTCGCGCTGATGCAGCCCTCGGACGCGGCCGACGTGCGGCGGCTGATGGCGTACGAGGACAAGACCGCGGGCGGTCTGATGACGACCGAGCCGATCGTGCTGCGGCCCGACGCGACCGTCGCCGACGCGCTGGCCCGGGTCCGCAACCCCGACCTCTCCCCCGCGCTGGCCGCGCAGGTGTACGTGTGCCGGCCGCCGGACGAGACGCCCACCGGCAAGTACCTCGGCACGGTGCACTTCCAGCGGCTGCTGCGCGATCCCCCGTACACGCTGGTGTCCTCGATGCTCGACGAGGGCCTCCAGGCCCTCGCGCCGTCCGCCGCACTCCCGGTCGTCGCCGGGTTCTTCGCGACGTACGACATGGTGGCGGCGCCCGTCGTCGACGAGAGCGGTTCGCTGCTCGGCGCGGTCACCGTGGACGACGTCCTCGACCACATGCTGCCGGAGGACTGGCGCGAGCAGGAGTTCCACCTGGCCGACGCGGAGGTGGACCATGGCGCCCGCTGAACGCGAGCGGGACGGCCGCCCCGAGACCGCGCGGGCGCCGCGCTTCCGGCTCGACCTGCCGCGCCCCCCGCGCCGCAAGCTGCTGCCCGACTACGACCCGGAGGCCTTCGGACGCCTCTCGGAGCGCATCGCCCGCTTCCTGGGGACGGGCCGGTTCATCGTCTGGATGACGGTGATCATCATCGCGTGGGTGGTGTGGAACGTCTCCGCGCCGAGCGGCCTGCGCTTCGACCAGTACCCGTTCATCTTCCTGACCCTGATGCTCTCGCTCCAGGCCTCGTACGCCGCTCCGCTCATCCTGCTCGCGCAGAACCGGCAGGACGACCGGGACAAGGTCAACCTCGAACAGGACCGCAAGCAGAACGAGCGCTCCATCGCCGACACCGAGTACCTCAGCCGCGAGGTCGCCGCCCTGCGGATGGGCCTCGGCGAGGTCGCCACCCGCGACTGGATCCGCTCCGAACTCCACGACCTGCTCAAGGAGCTGGAGGACCAGCGCGTCACCTTCCCGGCCGCCTCCACGCACGACGCACGTCACGGACGTGACGTAGACGACCGCTGACAGGTCTTTCCGGACAAGGGTTACCGCGCCGTACTATCGGCGTATGGCTACGGAAGACGCGGTGCGCGAAGCACTGGCGACGGTGAACGACCCCGAGATCCAGCGACCCATCACTGAGCTGGGGATGGTCAAATCGGTGGAGATCGGCGCGGATGGCGCGGTCGCGGTCACCGTGTACCTCACCGTCTCCGGCTGCCCCATGCGAGAGACCATCACGAAGAACGTGACCGACGCGGTCGCGGCAGTCGAGGGCGTCACGCGCGTCGACGTCACGCTGGACGTGATGGGCGACGAGCAGCGCAAGGAGCTCGCCACGGCGCTGCGCGGCGGCACGGCCGAGCGTGAGGTGCCCTTCGCCAAGCCCGGCTCGCTGACCCGTGTGTACGCGGTGGCGTCCGGCAAGGGCGGCGTCGGCAAGTCCTCGGTGACGGTGAACCTCGCGGCCGCGATGGCCGCCGACGGCCTGAAGGTCGGCGTCGTGGACGCCGACATCTACGGCCACAGCGTGCCGCGCATGCTGGGCGCCGAGGGGCGTCCCACCCAGGTCGAGAACATGATCATGCCGCCGTCCGCGAACGGTGTGAAGGTCATCTCGATCGGCATGTTCACCCCGGGCAACGCGCCGGTCGTGTGGCGCGGCCCGATGCTGCACCGCGCGCTCCAGCAGTTCCTCGCCGACGTCTTCTGGGGCGACCTGGACGTCCTCCTCCTCGACCTGCCGCCGGGTACGGGCGACATCGCGATCTCCGTCGCGCAGCTCGTCCCGAACGCGGAGATCCTCGTCGTCACGACGCCCCAGCAGGCGGCGGCCGAGGTCGCCGAGCGCGCCGGCTCCATCGCCGTCCAGACCCACCAGAAGATCGTCGGCGTCGTCGAGAACATGGCGGGCCTGCCGTGCCCGCACTGCGGCGAGATGGTCGACGTGTTCGGCACGGGCGGCGGCGAGCGCGTCGCCGAGGGCCTGACGAGGACGACCGGGGCGAACGTGCCGGTGCTCGGCTCCATCCCGATCGACGTCCGGCTGCGCGAGGGCGGCGACGAGGGCAAGCCGGTGGTCCTCTCCGACCCCGAATCCCCCGCGGGCTCCGCCCTGCGCGCCATCGCCGGCAAGCTGGGCGGCCGCCAGCGCGGCCTGTCGGGCATGTCGCTGGGAATCACCCCGCGCAACAAGTTCTGACCTCAGGGAGTACGCCGATGGGGCACGGTCATCGCGACCGTGCCCCATCGGCGTACTCGGAACCTCTACGCCTCGTAGGCGCCGATGTCCTTGATCATCGAGAAGCCCAGGCCGTACGCGCTCATGCCGCGCCCGTACGCCCCCAGGTGCACGCCCTCCTGCGTCGACCCGGCGAGGACCCAGCCGAACTCCGACTCCCGGTAGTGGAACGGCACCGGGACGCCGTCCACCGGCAGGGACAGCATCGTCCAGTCCGCGCCCTCGAGGTCGTCCGCGAGGACCCACGCCGTCTCGGTCTGCTGGTCCAGCCAGTCGTCGCGCAGGGTGTGGTCCATCTGCCCCGGCCACGTGACGTTGAGCAGGCCGACCCCGGCGAGCCAGGCCGCCGAGGAGACCGAGGTCGCCTCCAGGACACCCGTGCCGTCGGCGCTGCGCCGGACGGGGCTGGCCGCCACGGTCACGACGACCACGAACCGCTCCTTGGCGTCCCTTCCTGCCGGTCCTTCGCTCCGCAGGGTGGGCTCGTCGCCGTGCCGGATGGAACCGTGCTCCACGGCGCCCTCCGCCGAGGTGCCGACCGGCATCAGCCACCGCGGTCCCGTGTACGCCTCGTCGAGGCCGTACCACGGGAAGGGCGCCAGCAGGTAGCCGTCGACCGTGCGCCGGGCCGTCAGGACCTCGGGGGTCCCTTCCGCCGCGGGCGCCTGCGCGCCTACCCGACTCGTCGTCTCCATGTACCCGGCCGCCTCCTCGCTCAGTCGGACCGCGGCGGCCCACCCCCCTCGGGCGTCCTCGCCACCGATCCGCGCAACAACAAGGCAGGATGCCACACCCGGGTACGCGACCCCGGGTTCCGGCAGGTGCACGGGGCGGGTCGCCGGCTGCGCAGCGAGTCGGGACGCCTCAGGTCGCGTCGGCGTCGTACGGCGGGTGGTCGTCCGCCGCCGGCTTCTCCGGCTTCTTCTGCATGTCGATCTTGGCAGGAGCAGAACCGGACGACGCGGCGGCGGCCCCGGAGCCGGACGACGCCTCGTCCGCGCTCTGCACGGCCTCCGTGACCTCGGCCATCTCCTTCTTCAGGTCGAAGCCGTTGCGGATCTCTTTCAGCCCGAGCTCGTCGTTGTCCAGATGCTTGCGGATGAACGTCTTCGGGTTGAGGTCCTCGAACTCGAAGTCCTTGAACTCCGGGCCCAGTTCCTCGCGGATGTCCCGCTTGGCGCTGTCCGAGAACTCGCGGATCTTACGGATCGTGCGCGTCACGTCCTGGATGACCTTCGGCAGCTTGTCCGGGCCGAAGACGAGCACCGCGAGGACGACGAGCGTCAGCAGCTCGAGTGGGCCTATGTCGTTGAACACCTTGCGCTCCTAGCGTGTCCTCAGGCCCGCAGCAGGTCTCCGTGGCAGGTCTTCCGGATTCCGGACCGGGTCCACGGTACCCGGCGTTGCTGTCCGTCCGGTAGCCACTGGGCTACGTCTGGGCTCAGCCGTCGCACAAGCGCTTGCCGCCGGCGCCTCACCGAGGTCCCGTCCCGGCCCTCTGGGGGGCGGGCCAGGGCCGCGGTGGGGCGCTTGTCGCGCGTCGTCGATTGCCCCGTCAGCTGCCGTCCGCCGAGCCGAGGACGAGGGCGACCTTGCGCTCCTTGCCGTCCCGTTCCACGGTCAGGGCCAGGCGGTCCTCGGGCCGGTGGGACCGGATCTTGACGATGAGTTCCTCGGCGGAGTGGATACGCGCCCCGTCCACCGCGGTGACGACGTCGCCGCCCTCGATCCCGGCCTTGGCCCCGGGGCCGCCCGGATTCACCGGCGAACCGCCGTTGTTGCCCTTCGTCGCGACACGGGCTCCGTCACCCGAGTAGTCCATGTCGAGCGTGACGCCGATCACAGGGTGGGTCGCGCGGCCCGTGTTGATCAGCTCCTCGGCGACACGCTTGCCCTGGTTGATGGGGATGGCGAAACCGAGGCCGATCGAGCCGGCCTGACCGCCCTCCAGGTCCGAGCCGCTGCCGGCGGAGCGGATGGCGCTGTTGATGCCGATGACGCGGCCCTGCGCATCGACCAGCGGACCGCCCGAGTTACCCGGGTTTATGGGCGCGTCGGTCTGCAGCGCGTCGACGTAGCTGATGTCGCTGCCGTCGCCCTTCTCGCCGCCGGCCGTGATGGGCCGCTCCTTGGCGCTGATGATCCCGGAGGTCACCGTGTTGGCCAGGTCGAAGGGCGCGCCTATGGCCACGACGGGGTCGCCGACCCGGACGTTCTCCGAGTTGCCGAGCGCGAGGGGCTTGAGCCCGCGTACGCCGGCGACCTTGACGACGGCGAGGTCGTAGCCGGAGTCATGGCCGATCACCTCGGCCTTGGCGGTCTCACCTCCGCTGAAGGTGACCGATATGTCGCCGCTGCTGCCGGCCGGTTCGACGACGTGGTTGTTGGTGAGAATGTGGCCCTGGGCGTCGAGGACGAAGCCTGTGCCGGTGCCCTGGGCGTCGGAACCGCTGACGTGGATCGTGACGACGCCCGGCAGGGCGCGGGCCGCGATACCGGCGATGCTGCCGGGGTCGCGCTTCACGGACTCGGTGTCGGCCTGCGGCAGTTCCACGTCGGCCGACGAGCCGTCGCGCTCCAGATACGTGCCGACGAGGCCACCGATCCCGCCCGCGACGAGCGCGACCACGGCGGTCCAGACGACGAGCAGCCGCCGCCCCCGCCTGGTCCCACGCCGCTGCCCGTCCGCGGGGGCGGGCGCGTTCCAGGGGTCGTACCGCTGCCAGGGCCCTCCGGGCGGGGGCGGGTTGATCCCGGGTCCGCCCGCCGCCGAACCGCCCGTGAGCGGCGGCGCCGCATGGTGGGCCTGCTGTTCGACGGGCACCGGTGCCTGATCCGCCGGGTGCGGGGCGTACGGGGCGGCGTGGGGTGTCGGTCCGCCGGCGTACGGCGGCGGGGTGCCGTGCGCCGGCGGCATGGGCGTGCCGTGGGCCGGGGACGGCATGGCCGTGCCCTGTGCGGGCGTGGCGGCGGCCGGGTGCTGGACCGGCGGCGCAGGCGCCCAGGGCCCGGGCTCACCGTAAGGCGGCGTGCCGTAGGGGTCCGGGGCATGCAGAGGACGCGGCCGCGTCTGCTGCACGGCACCCTGATCAACCGTTACGGCTTCACCGGGCGCCTTTGCAGACCCCTCGGCGACAGCGGAATCGGCCACCTGCGCGGGACCACCGGGAGCTTCAGCAGTCACCACATCGACAACGGCAGAGCTGTCACCGGAACCATCACCGGCAGACGCGCCCGCAACCGACGCCCCGTCAACCGCGCCCTCACCGTTCCCGGCGAGGGTCTCTGTGGCATCGGACACATCCCCTGAGCCCGACACCACAGGCGCGGGCGCCGGCTCGGCCAGCTCGAAGTCCCCGTCGTCGCGTGGAGCACTCCCGGTCGGCCGGGGACGGCTCCACCACTTCGCCTTCGTGGGCTTCCCCTCGTCCATGTTCCGCCGCTCTCCCCACACCTGGCCCGCGGCAACGACCCGCGGGCAGCCACACGGCGATCGCCCCAATCGGACCGCCCCTCGGCGCCGCACCCCGGGATCGCCCGGCGGGCGCGGCCGCTCACCATGGATTCAACCAGGTTCGCGGACCGGCGCGCAGAGGGCAGGGTCAGCGGGCGGAGGCCGTGGGCGTGCCGGAGGGCGACGCCGCGGGGGCCGCCGCGAGGCTTGACCCGGGGCTGGACTCCGGGCCCGGCCCGGGGCTTTCGAAAGCGGTGCCGACGCCGGACAGGGGCGCTGCGGGGACGGACGCGGCGGGACGTATCAGCGGAGACAGCGTCTGGATCCCCCTGAGGAGCGGGGCCGCGAGCGGGTAGACGGCGCTCTGCGCGCCCGGCTGCGTGGCCATGCCGGACAGCAAGGGGGCGCCCGATTCCGTGGCGGCGACCGGCGCGTTCAGCGCGCCGCCCGCCCGCTGTCCGAGCATCGGTGACAGGTTCCGGCGGCGCTGCGACTCGGCCGCCGTGGCGACGCCGCCGCTCTGGGTGCGCAGCGGTGTCGCATTGCTGCCCGAACCGCCGCCCCGGACGTCGCCCGTGTCGGCGGGAACGCCGGTGGAGACGCCGCCGAGCGCGATCGCGGCCAGCGACACCGCACCGGCGGCGGCGAACGCGAAGCGGCGCCCGCGGGAGGCCGCGCGGTCACTGTCACCGCGACCGACCTCATGGATGCGGAAGCCGCGCTCCGCGGCCGGGGCGCTGGCGAGCAGTGCGTTGTGGCGGCCGGTCGGGGCGTAGCCGAAGGGTTCGGGGTCTACTCCGAAGACTCCGTTCCCGAAGCCTCTGCCGCCGAGTCCTCCCCCGCCGAACGGGGTGCCGCCGCCGTGTGAGTCGTCACCTCCCCCGGGGAGCCCCTGGAGACGTGCCAGGAAACTCTCGGTGGGGGGCGGTGGTGCCGCCTCGGCGAAGACGCTCTTCAGCCGCCGCTGCGCGTCGGCCTCGGCCTTGCACTTCGGACAGGTGGCCAGATGGGCGAGCCCCCGCTCACGGGCGTCATGGCCCAGCTCACCGTCGACGAGGGCGGCGAGCCGGTCTCCCAGATGCTGCTCGGAGAGCTGCCGCTCGGCAGGGTCCGGACGTGATCCACTCACGCGGTCGCGCCCCCTCCTCCAAGCGCGGGAACGCCCGTGGTCGCGAGCGAGCGACGCTCGGCGCGGGCCTCCGGCGACCGGTGCTGCAGGGCCTTGCGCAGCTGCGAGCGACCGCGGTGGATCCGGCTGCGGACCGTGCCGAGCTTGACGCCCAGGGTCGCGGCGATCTCCTCGTACGAGAGGCCCTCGATGTCGCACAGGACGACGGCCGCACGGAACTCGGGCGCGAGGGTGTCCAGCGCCTGCTGGACGTCCGCGTCGAAGTGCGTGTCGTGGAACACCTGCTGCGGCGACGGCTCGCGGCTCGGCAGGCGCTCGGCCGCGTCGTCGCCGAGGGCGTCGAAGCGGATGCGCTGCTTGCGGCGCACCATGTCGAGGAAGAGGTTCGTGGTGATGCGGTGCAGCCAGCCCTCGAAGGTGCCGGGCGTGTACGTCGACAGCGAGCGGAAGACGCGGACGAAGACTTCCTGTGTGAGGTCCTCGGCGTCGTGCTGGTTACCCGTCAGGCGGTAGGCGAGGCGGTAGACCCGGCCGCTGTGCGTGCTGACGATCTCCTCCCAGGTCGGGGGAGTCCACGCCTGCGATTCCGCCTCAGCGGCAAAGGTCGCGGTCTGAGCGGAACGGGCGGCGTTGGAACGGTCAGCAGTGTTGGTCACGGATTTCGGCTCACCCGCCGACCTGAGAAAGCGCCGCAGCACTCCTCCCCGATCCACAGGCGCAGCCGCACCTCCCCTATCGGCTCTGGTGGTGTCCAGTGGAGCCCCTACCATAGCCACCTCGCCCGTTAGCTCCGGATAAGTGTTTTTACTGAGATTTGCCTGAGGGCGCCGGGCGCTTCGCCTGCGCTGATTGCTCCGTCGGTCCACCGGCCACCCCCGCGCTCTTTCCCACTCCGTTTTCCCCTGCCCCCTTAAACGCCCGGTCCCATCTGCGAGTTCCCGCCACCAACGGATACAGTCACGCGCAGGCAACCACGGGGACAGGAGAGGGCCATTACCGGCAACCGGCAGACGAGCTGGGCGTTCGCCGACGCCTTTGTCGCCGAGGACGACGCGCTGCGCTGGGCCCGGGACCGGGCCCGTGAGGCCGGCACCCGCCCGGTGTCGCCCGGCGCGGGCGCCGCGCTGCGGATGCTCGCTGCCACCGTGGGCGCCAAGGCGGTGGCCGAGATCGGCACGGGGACCGGGGTGTCCGGAATCCATCTGCTGCACGGCATGCGGCCCGACGGCGTCCTGACCACGGTGGATCCGGAGCCGGAGCGGCAGCAGTTCGCCCGGCAGGCGTTCCGCGCCGCAGGATTCGCGAGCAATCGGGCGCGTTTCATCCCCGGACGGGCCCTCGACGTGCTGCCCCGGCTCGCTGACAGCGGGTACGACCTCGTCTTCTGCGACGGCGACCGCACCGAGTGCCTCGACTACCTCGCTGAATCGTTGCGCCTGTTGCGACCTGGTGGGCTCGTCTGCTTCGAGGGCGTCTTCGCCGACGGCCGGACGGTCGATTCGGGCCCCCAGCCGGTGGAGGTCCTGCGGATGCGGGAGCTGCTGCGGGCGGTGCGCGAGACGCAGGATCTGGTGCCCTCGCTGCTCCCCGTCGGCGACGGGCTGCTCTGCGCCGTCAAGCGCTGACGCCGCGTCCCGAGCCCCGTAGAAAATGCTTCTGCACGCCATTTGACCTGCGGATACACGACTGCCCCGGCACCACTTGCGGTACCGGGGCAGTCGACAGGTATGGGCGCTTCCGCGTCAGCCGACGACCTTCTTGAGGGCATCGCCGAGTGCATCGGCCTCGTCCGGAGTCAGCTCGACGACAAGCCGACCGCCGCCTTCGAGCGGAACGCGCATGACGATGCCCCGCCCCTCCTTGGTCACCTCGAGCGGGCCGTCGCCCGTCCGCGGCTTCATGGCCGCCATGCTCGTTCCCCTTCCTGAAACCAGCTCATCGCAGCCGACAACCCAGGTGTCACCGGCATCGAACACATTGCTTCCTGGCCATTATCCCGCATCGCGGGACCCGATGACCAACTTCGGTCCGCATCGCTTGCACAACGCGCTTGAGCAAAACCACTCAATTCGGCGATGTGGCTGCGATACTGCGCCTCCTTCACGGCTCCCCCAAGACGAATTTCTTTGACACAGGTCACATGCACGGGCTCCGCCGCGGACCGTGATCTCCGTCATGCTGAGCACTGACGACGACCGAACCGCATCAGTTGGAGGGGATCCATGGCCGACAGCGTTCTCTACGAGGTGAGCGACGGGCTCGCGACCATCACGCTCAACCGCCCCGAGGCGATGAACGCGATGAACACCGAGTCCAAGGTCGCCTTCCGGGACGCGGCGCAGGCGGCCGCGGCGGACGGTGCGGTACGGGCCGTGCTGCTCACCGCCGCGGGTGACCGGGCGTTCTGTGTGGGCCAGGACCTGAAGGAGCACGTGGGCTCCCTGATGGCCGACCGCGAGGCGGGCACGGGCCGGACCATGAACACCGTGCGCGAGCACTACAACCCGATCCTGCGGGCCCTGACGCAGATGCCCAAGCCCGTCGTGGCCGCGGTCAACGGTGTGGCCGCCGGGGCCGGTTTCGGCTTCGCGCTCGCCGCCGACTACCGGATCGTCTCGGACACGGCGGCCTTCAACACGTCCTTCGCGGGCGTCGCCCTGACCGCGGACTCGGGTGTGTCCTGGACGCTGCCGCGCGTCGTGGGCCCCGGGCGCGCCGCCGACCTGCTGCTGTTCCCGCGCTCGGTGAAGGCGCAGGAGGCGTACGAGCTCGGGATCGCGAACCGGGTCGTGCCCGCGGCCGAACTGGCCGGGGAGGCACGGAAGCTGGCGCGTTCGCTGGCCGAGGGTCCGACGCTGGCGTACGCGGCGCTGAAGGAGTCCCTCGCCTTCGCGGCGGGTCACACGCTGGACGACTCCCTCGACAAGGAGGACGAACTCCAGTCGAGGGCAGGCGCGTCGGAGGACCACGCCATCGCGGTCCAGGCGTTCATCGCCAAGGAGAAGCCCAAGTACCTGGGCCGGTAGGGCGCGTGCGCGGCCCGGAGTGTGCCTGAGGCCCGTCCTCAGCGCTTGCGGGCCACGCAGTCCACCAGGTGGTCGTTGACCAGGCCGCAGGCCTGCATCAGCGCGTACGCCGTCGTCGGGCCGACGAAGCGCAGGCCGCGCTTCTTGAGCGCCTTGGACAGGGCCGTCGACTCGTCCGTGATCGCGGGTACGTCGCCGATGACGCGCGGCGCCGGGCGGGCGGCCGGGTCCGGTGCGTGCGACCAGATGAGGGTGTCGAGCTCGCCCTCGGGCCAGTCGGCGAGCACGCGCGCGTTGCCCAGCGTCGCGTCGATCTTGGCGCGGTTGCGGATGATGCCCTCGTCGGCGAGGAGCCGCTCGCGGTCGGTGTCCGTGAACGCGGCCACGTCGGAGATCTTGAACCCGGCGAACGCGGCGCGGAAGCCCTCGCGGCGGCGCAGGATCGTGATCCAGGACAGGCCGGACTGGAACGCCTCCAGGGAGACCCGCTCGAACAGCGCGTCGTCGCCGTGGACGGGGCGGCCCCACTCCTCGTCGTGATACGTCACGTAGTCCTCGGTGGACAGGCCCCACGGGCAGCGCAGCGCCCCGTCCGGGCCCGGTACAGCCCCGCCGGCGCTCTCGTCGCTCACTGGTGGTCCTCTCCGGGGTGCCGGCCGAAACCGGGTCCCTGGGGTCGCATCTGGGCACGCGCCCCCGACAGGGCGGTCTCGAGGTCGGCGATGCGCTGGTCCCGCTCGGCGAGCTCGGCGCCGAGCCGCCCGAGGGCGTCGTCCACCTCCGCCATGCGGTAGCCGCGCAGCGCGACGGGCAGGCGCAGGGCCTCCACGTCGGCCCGGCCGACCGGCCGGTCGTAGGGCAGCGGGTCGGCGAACTGCTCGGGCGGCGCCTCCGGGAGCGCCCCGCTCTCGCCGCCGCCGAGCACGGCGAGCGTCACCGCGCCGACGACCACGACGAGCGCGACGACCAGAAACAAGAACATGACCATCTTCGCTGTCCCCTGGCTCGAAGCCCGGATCCGGTCCCGATCCCGGTCCGGAAACTGTCAGGGTCCGATCGTGCCATGAGGGTGTGACAGTTAAGGTCACAGGCGACCGGTCGACAGGTTTCACAGCAGCCACAAGGAGAGTCACAGGGGATGCTCAGGCTTGGCCCGCGCGAGTTCGGCGCACACGAGCCGGTGATCATGGCGATCGTGAACCGGACCCCTGACTCCTTCTACGACCAGGGCTCGACGTTCCACGACGAGCCCGCGCTCACCCGGGTCGAACAGGCCGTGGCGGAGGGCGCCGCGATCATCGACATCGGCGGGGTCAAGGCGGGCCCCGGCGACGAGGTGAGCGCGCAGGAGGAGGCGCGCCGCACGGTCGGCTTCGTGGCCGAGGTGCGCCGCCGCTTCCCGGACGTCGTCATCAGCGTCGACACCTGGCGGCACGACGTGGGCGAGGCGGTCTGCGAGGCCGGCGCCGACGTCCTGAACGACGCGTGGGGCGGCGTCGACCCCAAGCTGGCGGAGGTCGCTGCGCGTTACGGGAAGGGCCTGGTCTGCACGCACGCGGGCGGCGCCGAGCCGCGCACGCGCCCGCACCGGGTCACGTACGACGACGTGATGGCGGACATCCTCGACGTGACGGTGGGGCTCGCCGAGCGGGCCGTGGCGCTGGGGGTGCCGCGTGAGTCGGTGCTCATCGACCCGGGGCACGACTTCGGCAAGAACACCCGGCACAGCCTGGAGGCGACGCGCAGGCTGGGCGAGATGGTGGAGACGGGCTGGCCGGTTCTGGTGTCCCTGTCGAACAAGGACTTCGTCGGCGAGACGCTCGACAGGCCGGTCAAGGAGCGCGTGATCGGGACCCTTGCGACGACGGCGGTGTCGGCGTGGCTGGGCGCGCAGGTGTACCGGGTCCACGAGGTGGCCGAGACCAGGCAGGTGCTCGACATGGTGGCCACCATCGCCGGCCACCGGCCCCCGGCGGTCGCCCGCCGGGGGCTCGCGTAGGCGCCTGTCCTCAGGGCCTTACTTGCCGACTTCCTTGGTCACGAGGGAGATCGCCTCTTCCACGTCGTCCGTGACGTGGAAGAGGAGCAGGTCGGCCTCGGAGGCCTTGCCCTGGGCGATGACGGTGTTCTTCAGCCAGTCGACCAGGCCGCTCCAGTACTGCGTACCGAAGAGGACGATCGGGAAGCGCGTGACCTTCGTGGTCTGGACGAGGGTGAGCGCCTCGAACAGCTCGTCCAGGGTGCCGAGGCCGCCCGGCAGGACCACGAAGCCCTGCGCGTACTTCACGAACATCGTCTTGCGGACGAAGAAGTAGCGGAAGTTCAGGCCGAGGTCGACGTACTGGTTGAGGCCCTGCTCGAAGGGCAGCTCGATGCCCAGGCCCACGGAGATGCCCTTGGCCTCGACGGCGCCCTGGTTGGCGGCCTGCATCGCGCCGGGCCCGCCGCCCGTGATGACCGCGAACCCGGCCTCGACGAGCGCCTTGCCGATGGCGACTCCGGCCGCGTACTCCGGCGAGTCCGTCTGCGTACGAGCCGAGCCGAACACGCTGATGGCGGGCGGGAGTTCGGCGAGCGTGCCGAAACCCTCGATGAACTCCGACTGGATACGCAGGACCCGCCAGGGGTCGGTGTGCACCCACTCGGAGGGACCTTCGGAGTCGAGGAGTCGCTGGTCGGTGGTGCCCTCCTGGACCTGGTCGCGGCGACGGATCACCGGGCCGAGCCGCTGCTCCTTGGGGCGCTTCCTGCCCTCGGGGTTGCTCATTCGCTGCTCCCTCCACTGCGTACGTGCAGCAAGGGTAGGTCTACGCGGGTTACGTGCGGGGGACCTCGGAGTGTCAGGCCGTGAGCCAGGAGCGCAGGCGTTCCTCGACGGCGAGGATCTTGCGGGTGTCCACGTGCTCGTCCCTCTTGTGCGCGAAGATCGGGTCGCCGGGGCCGTAGTTCACGGCGGGGACGCCGAGCGCGCTGAACCGGGAGACATCCGTCCAGCCGAACTTGGGGCGGGCCTTGCCGCCGACGGCCGCCATGAAGGCGGCGGCGGCCGGGTGGTCGAGGCCGGGGCGCGCGCCGCCGGTGTGGTCGTCGACCACGTAGTCGTCGATGTCGCAGCCGGCGAAGAAGTCCCGGACGAAGGCCTCGGCCTCCTCGGCGCTGCGGTCGGGCGCGTAGCGGAAGTTGACGGTGACGGAGCAGGCGTCGGGGATGACGTTGGTGGCGACGCCGCCCTCGATGCGCACGGCGTTGAGGCCCTCGTGGAACTGGAGTCCGTCGACGACGGGCTTGCGGGGCTCGTACGCGGCGAGGCGTTCGAGAATGGGGGCGGCCTTGTGGACGGCGTTGGAGCCCATCCACGCGCGCGCGGAGTGCGCCCGCTCGCCCTTGGTCGTCAGGATGACACGCAGGGTGCCCTGGCAGCCTCCCTCGACCTCGCCGTCGGTGCCCTCCAGGAGGATCGCGAAGTCGCCCTCCAGCCAGTCGGGGTGGGCCTCGGCCACATGTCCCAGACCGTTGAGGTGTGCGGCGACCTCTTCGTTGTCGTAGAAGACGAACGTGAGGTCGCGGTTGGGCTCGGTGACGGTCTGCGCGATGCGCAGCTGGACCGCGACGCCCGACTTCATGTCGCTGGTGCCGCAGCCCCACAGGACGCCGTCCTCGTCGAGGCGCGAGGGGACGTTGTCCGCGATCGGGACCGTGTCGATGTGCCCGGCGAGGATGACCCGCTCGGCGCGCCCCAGGTTCGTCCGCGCGACGATGTTGTTGCCGTACCGGTCGACCGTGAGGTGCGGCAGGGCGCGCAGGGCCGTCTCGATGGCGTCGGCGAGGGGCTTCTCCTGCCCGCTCGGCGACGCGAAGTCGACCAGCTGGGCGGTGAGCAGCGCGGCGTCCCGCGTGAGGTCAAGGGCGGTGAGGTCCATGATGTCGACCCTAATGCCCGGCGGCCGCGGGCCCTGTCGGTGGCCTCCAGTACCTTTGACGCGTGCCTGAGCCCCCCACCCTCGTCCGGCGCGGCCGTCTCCTCCGTATCGGGGCGGCCGTCGTGGTGCTGCTCGCTGTCGCCGCGTATCTGGTGGTCCAGTACGTCTCGGGCGGCAGACCGGCCCCGCGCTGCACGGTCGTGTCGGGGAACGGCGACGGCGCGTCCTACGAGTTCACCTCGGAGCAGGCGGTGAACGCGGCGGCGATCTCGGCCGTCGGCACCTCGCGCGGCATGCCCGAGCGCGCCGTCACGATCGCCCTCGCGACCGCGCTCCAGGAGTCGGGCCTGCGGAACATCCACCACGGCGACCGCGACTCGCTGGGCCTGTTCCAGCAGCGCCCGTCGGAGGGCTGGGGCACGCAGGCGCAGATCATGGACCCGGTGTACGCGGCGGGGCGGTTCTACGAGCATCTGGACAAGATCCCGGGCTATTCGCGGCTGCCCCTGACGGTCGCCGCACAGCGGGTGCAGCGCAGCGGCTATCCGCAGGCGTACGCGAAGCACGAGCCGGACGCCACGCTGCTCGCCGCGGCGCTGACCGGCCGGGCGGGTGCGTCGCTGACCTGCGAGGGCCGGCCGAGCGGCACGGAGGTCAGGAAGCCGGGCGATCCGGCGAAGGTGCGGGCGGCGCTGGTGCGTGACTTCGGGCGCGCGGTGTCGCCGGCGGCCGGCGCGGGCGGGCACGACGTGACCGTCCCGGTGCCGGCCACGGTGGACTCGGCCGAGGGCGGGGAGCGGCAGCGCGGCTGGGAGCTGGCGCACTGGGCGGTGGCCAACTCCTCGGCGCTGCACATCGAGCGGGTGTCCTACGCGGGCCGCGACTGGACCGCGGGCGACGCCGGCGGCAAGTGGAGCCGGGCGGCGGCGCAGGCCGCGGCGGGGGCCGAGAAGGGCCTCGGAGAGGTCCGGATCGTCACCGCGCAGTAGTGCGGTTGATAGCTCGATCGGGCGATGTACGTCATCCGGGGGGCGACGTCCCGCACGGTTCTTCGCAGGACTCGTGGGCATATGCGAAATTCCCTTGCGGGCAAAGGGGCGTAGACGTTTTACGACCTCGCGGAGCGCGTGGCGTTTGCCCGCTTTTCGCCGCAGATGATAATGCGACACATTGCCAACTCTTTACGTTGCGGGGGCGAAACCTTCGCGACCTTCGAGCGGTAGTCACTGCGTCCGAGCGCCGGGCACCCGGCGCCTGACACCACCGTTCTCTCCCGTCTAAGGAGCATCAATGTCCCTCCCCCTGACCCGCCGGATCGCCCGTGCCGCGCTGCTGATCGCAGCGGGAGCGGCTCCCGTGGTCGGAGCGGCCGGATCCGCGAGCGCCGTAGACCTCCCGGCCACCCCGAACATGGGCGGCCTCACCGCGCTCGACGGCGCGAACGTCGGCAACACCGTCGACGGCGCCGCCAAGAACGTCAGCGGCCTCGCCGGTGACACGGGCAGCAAGGCCGTGAAGAAGGCCGTGCCGACCGTCGGCAAGGCCGTGGGCCGGAGCGCCAGGACGGCCACCCCCGCCGCCCAGAAGGCGGCCGGCGACGTCGCGGGCAGCGCCGGTGACGTGGTCGGCCAGACCGCGGGCGCGGCCACCGGCGGCGGCCTCCCGACCGACAAGCTCGGCAGCGGTCTGCCCACCGGCGCGCTCCCCGCCACGGGCAAGCTGCCGACAAAGGGCCTGCCGCTCGGCTGAGCATCCGGCACACAGTGAGAGTGAAAGGGGGCGGGGAGCCTGTGACGACAGGCTCCCCGCCCCCTTTGCTGTGCTGTGAGCCGCGTGAGCTGTAACTCAGGCGCCCCGGCCCAGGCGTCCTGGCTCAGGCCCCCTGGCTCAGGCGCTCGACCGCCGCGGCCACGCGCTCGTCGCTCGCCGTCAGCGCCACGCGGACGAACCGGTCGCCCGCGGGACCGTAGAAGTCGCCGGGCGCGACCAGGATCCCCAGCTCCGCCAGATGCGCCACGGTGTCCCAGCAGGACTCGTCGCGCGTGGCCCACAGGTAGAGGCTCGCCTCGCTGTGCTCGATGCGGAAGCCGTGCTCGACCAGGGCGTCGCGCAGGGCCGCACGGCGGGCCGCGTAGCGCCCACGCTGCTCCTGCACGTGCTCGTCGTCGCCGAGCGCCGCGACGACGGCCGCCTGCGTCGGGGCCGACGTCATCATGCCGCCGTGCTTGCGGATCTGGAGCAGGTCGCCGAGGACGGCGGCGTCACCGGCCAGGAAGGCGGCCCGGTAGCCGGCGAGGTTCGACCGCTTCGAGAGCGAGTGGACCGACACGATCCCCTCGTACGAGCCGCCGCAGACGTCCGGGTGCAGGACCGAGACCGGGTCCGCCTCCCAGCCGAGCTCGATGTAGCACTCGTCGGAGAAGACGAGGATGCCGTGCTCGCGTGCCCAGGCGACGATCCGGGTCAGCTCGTCCTTGGACAGGACGCGGCCGGTCGGGTTCGAGGGCGAGTTGAGCCACAGGAGCTTGATCCCCGTCGGGTCGAGCTCTGTGCCCGCGGCGTCAGCCGCAAATGTCTCGATGTCGTACGCGACGTGGTCCGCGCGGGCGAGGCGGGCGCCGACCTCGTACGTCGGGTAGGCCAGGCGCGGGTAGGCGACCTTGTCTCCGGGGCCGAGGCCCAGCTGCGTCGGGAGCCAGGCCACGAGCTCCTTGGAGCCGACGATCGGCAGGACGTTGTGGTGGGTGAAGCCGCGCGCGCCGAGGCGCCGCTCGCTCCAGCCCACGAGTGCGTCCCGCAACTCGGGCGTGCCCCACACCGTGGGATAGCCCGGCGAGTCCGCGGCCGCGATCAGCGCTTTCTGGATCAGCTCGGGCACCGGGTCGACCGGCGTGCCGACGGAGAGGTCGACGATCCCGCCCTCATGGGCGGCGGCCGTCTTCTTGTACGGCTCGAGCTTGTCCCAGGGGAACGTGGGAAGGCGGTCGGAGACTGCGGACACCTGGCTCACTTCTTTCGTACGTGCATCTCGCTTGGGCAAACGCCTCGGTCCCGTACGGCGGGCGTGCCGTACGGGACCGGGGCGGCGCGATATGCGGCCCGCTTACTGGTTCTGCGGCGGAAGCGCGGCGATGAAGGCGTGGTCGCGCTCGATCAGGCCGAGCTTGCTGGCGCCGCCGGGCGAACCGAGCTCGTCGAAGAACTCGACGTTCGCCTTGTAGTAGTCCTTCCACTCTTCAGGAGTGTCGTCCTCGTAGAAGATCGCCTCGACCGGGCAGACCGGCTCACAGGCTCCACAGTCGACGCATTCGTCCGGGTGGATGTACAAGGACCGGGAGCCCTCGTAGATGCAGTCGACCGGGCACTCCTCGATGCACGCCTTGTCCTTCACGTCGACACAAGGCTGCGCGATGACGTAGGTCACGCTGTCGTTCCTCCTCGATAGGGCGCGGCGGGCCGATCTGCGGCTCCGTCCGCGTGGCGCGCGGGAGCGCGGCGTCGTCGATGCCCGCACCTAGTATCTCCGTTCCTGGGCATGATCCGAACAGGAGGGGTGGACCGAGCTGTGGAATTCACTGCGGGCGGACGGCTCGAGGTTCGCTTGACGGCCTCTGACGTGGGAAAACGCGTGTCTGTGCGCCGGCTGACCGAGGGCGGCTCGCCGGGTGCGAAGTTCACCGACACGGTCGGAGTTCTCACATCGTGGAACGACGGTGTGCTGCTCATCACAACGCGGGGCGGCGAACAGGTCCGTATTCCGGAATCGTCGCTGGTCGCGGGGAAGGTCGTGCCGGCCGCGCCCGCCCGGCGCCGCGGGCCCGCCACGTCGTACGAGGAGCTGGCGCGGGTGGCCGCGCGCGCGTGGCAGCCGGTGGAGAGCGAGCGGCTCGGCGGCTGGGAGCTGCGGGCTGCCTCCGGGTTCACCCGACGGGCCAACTCGGTACTGCCACTGGGTGATCCGGGGCTCCCCCTCGACGAGGCGCTCACGCGCGTCCGCGCCTGGTACGAGCTGCGCGGGCTGCCCGCGTACATCCAGACCGCGACTGGCGCCGAGGGCACGCAGGAGCTGCTGTGCGCGGAGCTGGAGGCGCGGGGGTGGGTGCGTGAGGTCACCGCGGAGATGTGGATCGCGGGACTCGCGCCGGTCGCGGACGGCGTGGACCCCGGCGACGGGATCGAGCTGACGCGGGAGCCGGGCGAGGCGTGGCTCGGCCGGTATCAGCGCAAGGGCGCCCGCGAGGTGGCCCTGAAGGTGCTGAGCTCCGGGCCTTCCGTGTGGTTCGCGACCATGCCGGGCGAGGGCGGGGAGCCCGAAGCGATCGGGCGGTGCGTCGTGGACGGGCGGTGGGCCGGCTTCGCGGCGGTCGAGGTGGCTCCGTCACGGCGGCGCCAGGGTTTGGCGTCTGCCGTGATGACGGCGCTCTCGCGGCGCGCACTGGAGGAGGGCGCGTCGGCGGCCTGGCTCCAGGTGGAGGCGGACAATGAGGGGGCTCGGGCGCTGTACGGGCGGCTGGGTTTCGCCCCGCACCACGCGTACCACCACTACCGCGCACCGGCCCCGGCCCCGGCCGGACACTGAGCGAGGCACGTATGTCCCCCCACATCTCACCCCGATCCGAGGAGCTGCGCCGGCGGTTCGCCGAGGAGGCGCGGACGGAGCGGCCCGATCTGTCGCTGCTGTGCCTGCTGGTGGCCGCCGAGGCGGACGGCTCGCTCGACGAGGCCGGTATGGACGCCGTCCAGATGGACCTCGACAGGCTCGCCGGGCAGATGCCGTTCCGGCCCGGCGGGCCGATGGCGTGGGCGACGGCGCTGGCCGAGCTGCTGGGCGCCCGCTGCGGTTTCCATGGCACGCCGGGCGACTACGAGCGCCTGGAGTCGTCGCTCCTGCACGAGGTGGTGCGGCGCAGGCGGGGGCTGCCCATCCTGTTGTCGGTGGTGTGGATGGAGGTCGCGCGGCGGGCGGGGGCGCCGGTGTACGGGGTGGCGCTGCCGGGGCACTTCGTGGTCGGGTTCGGCCACGCGCAGGATCAGGTGCTCGCCGACCCGTTCGACGGGGGCCGGGTGCTGACCGGCGCGGACGCGGAGCTGCTCGTGGCCGGTGCGACGGGGGCGCCGCTGAACGCGGCGATGCTGCAACCGGCCGATCCCCTGGATGTCGTGCTGCGGATCCTGAACAACATCGGCGCGTGGGCGGCCGCGCGGCCGGAGCGGTCGGACGTGGCGCTGTGGGCGGTCGAGCTGTCGCTGCTGCTGCCCGCGCACCCGGCCCGGCTGCGCTACGAACGGGCCCAACTCCTCGTCCGCAGCGGGGACTTCCTCGCGGGGGCGGCGGAGCTGGACGCGTATGCGGATGTGGTGGGCGCCGTGGACGCCCCGGCCGCCGAGACAGTGCGCGCGCAGGCGCGGGCGGCCCGGGCCATGCTCAACTGACCGGCTACAGCCACCCCTTCTCGCGGGCGATCCGTACCGCCTCCGCCCTGTTGCGCACGGCGAGCTTCTGGATGGCCGTCGAGAGGTAGTTGCGGACCGTGCCCTGCGACAGGTGCAGGGCCGCCGCCAGCTCGGCGTTGGTCGAACCGTCGGCCGCGGCGCGCAGGATCTCGCGTTCGCGGTCGGTCAGCGGGTTGGCGCCCCCGGCGAGCGCGGCGGCCGCGAGGGTGGGGTCGATGACGCGCTCGCCGGCGAGCACCTTGCGTACGGCTTCGGCGAGTTGGGCCGCGGGGGCGTCCTTGACGAGGAACGCGTGGGCGCCGGACTCCATCGCCGTACGGAGATAGCCGGGGCGGCCGAACGTGGTGAGGACGACGACCTTGAGGGCGGGCAGGTGCTCGCTGAGCTGGGCGGCGGCCTCGATGCCGGTCATGCCGGGCATCTCGATGTCCAGGAGCGCCACGTCGGGGCCGTGTGCGCGGGCCGCCTCGAGCACCTCGTCGCCGCGCGCCACCTGGGCGACGACCTCGATGTCGGGTTCGAGGCCGAGGAGCGCCGCGAGGGCCTCCCGCACCATCGACTGGTCCTCCGCGAGCAGGACCTTGATCTGAGCGCTCATGCGGCGGATCCTACGGAGCCCACGGGCACCCGGGCCACCAGCAGGAACCCGCGGTCCCGCACGGGCGCCGCCTCCAGGGTGCCGCCGACGCCCTCGACGCGTTCGCGCAGGCCCGTCAGGCCGTTGCCGGGTACGCCGCCGCCGCCCGCCGCGGCACCGGCCCCGTCGTCCTCCACCGTGAGCTCCACGACAGGGCCGTCCAGGGTCTGGCGGCGGGCGATGCCGACCGTGCAGCGGTGGGCATCGCTGTGCCGTACGGCGTTGGTGACGGCCTCGCGCAGGGTCCAGGCGAGGGCGGCCTCCTGTTCGGCGGGCAGGTCGTCGGGCGCGTCCGCGGGGACCTCGGCCTCGATGCCGGCGGCGGCCAACGCGGCGCGTACTCCGGCCAGTTCGGCGCCGAGGCGGGGGCGCCGGTAGCCGGTGACGGCCTCCCGGACGTCGACGAGTGCCTGGCGGCTGACCTGCTCGATGTCGGTGACCTGCTGGGCCGCCTTCTCGGGATGGTCGGGGAGCATGCGGCCGGCGAGCTCGCTCTTGAGCGTGATCAGGGAGAGCGAGTGGCCGAGGAGGTCGTGCAGGTCGCGGGCGAGGCGCAGGCGCTCCTCGTTGGCCGCGAGCTGGGCGACGGTGGCGCGCGCCCTGCGCAGTTCGACGGTCGTGCGCACGAGCTGCCGTACGCCCGTCATCGCGAACCCGCCGAGGAGGGCGGGCACGACCAGGCCGAGGTCCCAGCCGCGGCCGAGCGGGATCCCGAGGAGGACCATCGCGGCCGTGACCGCGACGATCGCCCAGCGGGCGTACCGCATGGGCAGCACCGCCCCGCAGGACACGGAGACGTACACGAACAGGACGAGCCAGGGGGCACCGAGCGTGAGGGACATGACGACGGCGACCGCGGCGAGCGCCCCGAGGATCGCGGCCAGCCGCCCCAGGCGCATGGCGCGGGCCGTGTGGCGGAAGACGAGGGCCAGGTAGACGCCGACGAAGGCGACCAGGCCGAGCCAGCCGAGCGCGGTGGCCCAGGCCGTGTGGCCGCCGTTGACGAGGTCGTCGATCGGATCCGCCATGAAGACCAGCCAGATGCCGATCCACAGCAGCTTGCGCAGGGCCTCACGGTGGTTGCGGGGCGGCTGCCCCATGCCGGTGAGCCTGATCTCGTCCGACGTCATGGCGTTCACGCCTTCAGGGTGTCCTTCCGGTACAGCCAGGCCGCGCCGCCGGCGAAGACCAGGAAGTAGGCGACGATCAGCGTGACGTCCTTGCCGTGCGGGGCGTTGCCCAGCTCGATGGCCTGGCCGAGGGCAGCGTACGCGTGGGTGGGCAGCCAGGACGCGATGTCGCTGAGCCACTGCGGGAAGCCGGTCGAGGGGAACCACAGGCCGCCCAGGATCGACAGGCCGAAGTAGACGATCATCGTGATGGGGCGGACGGCGTCGCCGGTCGCGAGGTAGCCGATGGCGACGCCGAGCGCGGCGAAGCACAGGCTGCCGGCCCAGATCGCGACGACGAGGGCGAGCCACTGCCAGGCGTCGAGCCGTACGCCCTTGGTGACGGCCGCCACGACGAAGACGACGACGATGGACGGCAGGCTGACCACGGCGGCGCCGGCGGTCTTGGCGAGGACGTAGCCGCGCCCGGGGAGCGTCGTCAGGCGCAGCTGGCGCACCCAGCCGCTCTCGCGCTCCTTGGCGATGCGCTCGCTGTTGCCCATGAGGACGGCGGTCAGGGCGCCGAAGGACGCCATCGACACCATCATGAACGCGGCGAGGTTCAGGCCGGTGCCGTCGACCATGGTCGAGCTGTCGGAGCTGCCCGCGATGAGCAGGAACAGGACCGACGGGTAGACGACGGAGAAGAACAGGAACTTCTTGTTGCGCAGGGCTCGGGTGATCTCGAGCTTGATCAGGCTGTTCATGACGTCCTGGCCTCCTCGGCCGTGGTGATGGCTACGAAGGCCTGCTCCAGGCCGAGGCCCGCGACCTCCAGGTTGCGCGGGTAGACGCCGAGTCCGTACAAGGCGTGCACGGTGGCGTCGGCGTCGCTCGACTGGAGGCGGACGGTGCGGCCCGATACGTCGAGGGTGGTGAGGAACGGCAGGGCGCGCAGGGCCTGTTCGTCGATGTCGCCCTCCAGGTCGAAGGCGACCTTGCGGGCACCCGCCCTGGCCTTGATCTCGGCGGCGGTGCCGTCGGCGAGGAGGCGGCCTCGGTGCAGGACGAGGACGCGGTCGGCGATCGCGTCGGCCTCCTCCAGGTAGTGCGTGGCGAAGAGGACCGTGCGGCCCTGGTCGGCCTGTTCGCGCATCGTGGCCCAGAACGCCTGGCGGGCCGAGACGTCCATGCCGGTGGTCGGCTCGTCGAGCACGATGAGGTCGTTGGCCCCGGCGGTGGCGAGGGCGAAACGGACGCGCTGCTCCTGGCCGCCGGAGAGCTTGTTGACCTTGCGGTCGGCGATCTGCGCGATGCCCGCCCGGGACATCACCTCGCCCGGCTTGTACGGCTTGGGGTGCAGGGCGCAGGCGAGCTTCACGAGCTCGGCCACGGTGACCTCGTCCATCAGGCCGCCGCTCTGCAGCATGGCGCCGACGCGGCCCTGGACGATCGCGTCCCGCGGGCTGGTGCCGAAGACGCGGACGGTGCCGGTGTCGGCGGGGCGCAGGCCGAGGAGGAGGTCGAGGGTGGTGGACTTGCCCGCGCCGTTCGGGCCGAGGAGGGCGACGGTCTCGCCCGGGTGCAGATCGAGGGTGAGCCCGTCCACGGCCCTGACGTCCCCGTAGCTCTTGCTCACCCGCTCGAAGCTGACCACCTCGGTGGCCTGTGCTGTCGTTGTCATGGAACCCATGGTGGCGGGCGGGGGCGGGTGCCCGGCAGTGTCGGGAGGCCGGTGTCCGGGATGACAGATGTCATGTCCGCGGGCGGCAGCACAGCGGGCGGGCCCCGTGAAGGGACCCGCCCGGTGTGTGACGTGCGTGCCGGCTATCCCGGGTTGGTCTCGATGACCCCGGTGCGCTCGGCGGGCGTCTTGCCCTTGAGGGCCAGCCGCATTGCAGAAGCCACGTCGTTCGCGTTCACCGGCGTCTTCTTGCCGGTGCCGCGCGTGATGAGGATGCCGTCGAACGTGTTGCCGTACAGCTTCTTCAGCGCCTGCAGGTCGTAGACGTCGACGAGCTTGCCGTTGACCGCCTTGACGCCGAGGATCTGCGGCAGCGACTTGGCGGGGCCGAACGGGATCTGCGCGTTGCCCGCCTTGATGACGACGTTCGCGGACATGGCCGGCTCCGCGAACTCCTTCATCATCCGGTCGACCTCGGCGTTCGGGACGGTCGGCCTGCGGGTCGTCGTCGCCATCGGCACGGGCCGCGAGGCGCCCGTCTCCACATGCGTGCGGTACGCCTCCTCGACGGACGAGGAGGACCGGGCGACGTCGATGCCCTTGCCCGTCTTGCCGTACACGGCGATGGCCTTGCCGGGGACGAACCTGATCGTGCCGTCGCCGGACGCGGCGGCGCCGCCCGCGGCCCGGTCGAGGGCGGCCTGGAGCTTCTCCTCGTCGACGGGCATGACCGGCTCGACGACGCGTTCGCTGCCGAACAGGGAGCCGATCACGGAGACCGGGTTGTAGTCGCTGCCCGCGGCCGCCGCCACCGTGGCCGTGCTGTCCAGGCTCAGACCCGCCTGGTCCGGCCTGAGCGGCACGGACTTGCCGTCGACCGACAGCGGGAGCGGGTCGGTGGTGCGCTTGCCGAAGGCGGTGTCGAGCTTGGCCGCGGCCTCGTCACGGGTGCCGCCGCCGATGTCGACGCCGAGCACGGTCGTGTTCTTGGGCACGTCCGAGTGGTTCATCAGCAGACCGGCGCCGTACGCGACACCGGCCAGGCCCACGACGCCCGCGCCCACGAGGACGAGCTTGTTGCGGCCCTTCTTCTTGCGGGGCGCGGCCGGGGCGCTCTGACCGACCGGGTCGGGGAGCTTCGGCGGAGTGTGCGGCAGCGGCCCTTCGGGGCGCGGGCCGCCGGGGGCGAACGGCGCGTTCGGTCCGCCGAGGCCCGGCGGGACGACCGGGATGCCGCTGGTGAGCGTCTCGCCGGAGACATGGCCGCCCGGGCCGGGCTCGGGCGCGGGCTTCTGCGGCGTGAGGATCGCGGTGTCGTCGCTCATCTGCGGCGGCCGCTGACCACCGGGAGGGCCACCGACCGGTCCGCCGGGGCGTGCCATGGGGCTGTCGCCGCCGACGGGTCCCGTGGTCGGGCCCGAGGGGCCGCGCGGGGGGACGCCGGGGCCCGAGCCGTCGGCGTTCCCGGCGAAGTAGGGCAGGTCACCGCGGTGCGGGTCGCCGGCGTTCCCGGGCTGCGGCGGACGGCCGTGCGACGCGGTGCCGCCGAGCGGCCCGGACGCGACCGCCCCGGACACGTCGAAGGCGCCGGAGCCGCCCGACGGGCCGGGCACCGCACCGGAGTTGCCCGGAGCGGGACTGCCGGAGGCGGACGCGCCCCCCTGGGGGGCGCCCGACTTGCGTGGCGCGAACCAGCTGCTCGTCTTCTCCTCCGCGGCCGGTGCGCCCTGGCCGTCACCCGAAGGAGGGGTCCGGGGAGCAGGGGCGGCGGGGGTCTGAGGTGCCGGGGCCGGCGCGGCGGCCGGGTCCGGGGTGGCGGGTCCCGCGTCCACGTCGCTCATGGGCGTGCGCATCACTACGGGCGGGATGGGGCGCGATCCGGGGATGTTGATCCGGATCCGCGTCGTCAGCGTGGTCTCCGTCTTGCGTTCCTCGGGGACGGGCCGGCCTTCGGCGGGCCGCCCGGCATCGCCGGGCGCACCGTCGCCGGGACCGGCGCCCTGGGCAGGGGTGCCGTACGGAGGCGTCCCCGAGGGGTACGCGGCACCGCCGCGCCCCTGGGGCCCGGAGGACGAACTGTCAGTTTCACGGCTCAAAGCAGGATCTCCCGGTTGGCTCCGCCGCCCGTCTCGACCTCACGCGGGCTGCTCGGCGGCGCGCACCACCATACTGGCCGCGGCCGGAGCGTATCCGGTGACCGCCGACGAAACCCGTGCGGGGCACGGGCCGAAGTGGTACGTCACTTCCCAAGTCGGGCGGCGGGCCCCGGTGGTTGCCGCGACAGACCAAGGGTGGCGCACATCACAGCGACTGCCATCCCGCCGAGAAGGAACAGATAGGAGCCGACTCCCGCACCGAAGAGGAAGTCGCCCTCGGGCCGGCTCGCCGTGAGCAGGATGACCGCGACGGCCCAGCCCACGGCGGGTGCGACGGCCCCTCCCCTGGTGCCCGTCGCTCGCGCCCCGCCGAGGAACGCGCCGGCCGCGCCGAGCAGCGCGAGCAGCAACCCGCCCGGGAACAGGCCCCCTTGGACGAGTGAACCGGCCACACCGACGAGCGCGCCGAGCACGAGGAGCCCTGCCAGCACGGCGATGTGCCCGGCGTCGAGGCCGGTCGCCGCCGGCCGGACGGGCGGGCCGCCCGCGGGCTTCGCGGCGCCGCTCGACGCCGCCGCCCGGCCGGACTTGGCCGGATTGCCCGACTTGCCTGCGCCACTCATCACGCCACCACTCCCGCGAACAGGTCCGTCTCGTACGGCGCCTCTGCCTCGCCCCGCGCCAACTCGTAATACTCCACGTCGAAGACGGGCTGGGCGAGCCCGTTCGACAGGGCGAAGACCGGCTCGCCGCCGGGTGCGATCTCGACCTGGGTGGTGTGGGCGCGCATCGCGGCGGTCTTGGCCGCGACGAAGGCCCTGCCGTCGATCTCGGCGGTGACCCGCTCGTCGTCGACGACACCCGGCACGTCGCCGATCTCGGCCGCGGTCTCGTACGGGGTCGAGCCGAGGACACCGGCCAGCCACCGGAAGCGCTCCTCGGCCACGGACCGGGGCACACGGTTCCAGTAGATCTTCGCGACGGTGTGGGTGTCACCCAGGTCCCGCCGGAACGCGGGCTCGGCCGCGAGTTCGGCGGCGCGCATGGCGACGCGGTGGGCCTGGATGTGGTCGGGGTGGCCGTAGCCGCCGTCCGGGTCGTAGGTGACGAGGACCTGGGGACGGACCTCGCGGATCACCTCGACGAGATACGCGGCGGCCTCGTCCAGGTCGGCGGACCAGAAGGCGCCCGGCCGGTCGTTCTGCTCGGCGCCCATCATCCCGGAGTCGCGGAAGCGTCCGGGGCCGCCGAGGAAGCGGTGGTCGGTGACCCCGAGCTCCTTCATGGCGGCGGTGAGCTCGCCGATGCGGTGCGGGCCGAGGATGTCCTCGCGGTCCGGGGCGAGGTGCGCGAGAACGTCCGGGATGACCTCGCCCTCCTCGCCGAGGGTGCAGGTCACCAGGGTGACGTGGGCGCCGTCGGCCGCGTACTTGGCCATGGTGGCGCCATTGTTGATCGACTCGTCGTCGGGGTGCGCGTGCACGAGGAGCAGACGCCGGTCGGGCAGTTCCGTCATGCGCCCCAGCCTAGGACGCCCGACGGCGCGACTAGAACTTGATCCCGCCGATCATGCCCGCGACGTTCGTCGTGAGCTCGCTGATGGTGGGGGCGATGGAGGAGCTGGCGAGGTAGAACCCGAGCAGGACGCAGACGATCGCGTGTCCGGCCTTCAGACCCGACTTCCTGATCAGAATGAAGACGATGATCGCGAACAGCACCACTGCCGAAATCGAGAGTGCCACAGCGGTCCACCTCCCTTGATCCGAGTCCAACTGCCGTACGCCACGCGGTATCCGAGGGTTTCTTGCCCACGCAGCGCTATGGATCATAACTATCCGTCCCGACGCATGAGTCGGTGCATGGCAGCAAGGGGGGCGCACGGCGGCACGGCCCCATAGGGTCGGGGGATGACCACCGAGCCTCTCTCCTTTCCGCGCCAGCACGCCCGCACCCAGCGCTTCACTCTCGGCGCACCACGGGCGTTCACGGTGGCGCCCGACGGCGAGCGCGTCGCCTTCCTGCGGTCCGGATCCGGTACCGATCGGGCGAACGCGCTGTGGGTCCTGGACGTGGCGTCCGGCGAGGAGCGGATCGCCGCCGATCCGCGGGTCCTCCTCGGCGGCGCCGAGGAGGATCTGTCGGACGAGGAGCGCTCGCGGCGCGAGCGCAGCCGCGAGGGCGCCGCGGGCATCGTCGCCTATGCGACGGACGCGGCCGTGGAGCTGGCCGCGTTCGCGCTGTCGGGGCGGCTGTTCACCGCGGAGCTGCGCGCGGGCACGACCCGCGAACTCCGCGAGCCCGCACGTCATGGTCCGCTGATCGACCCGCGCCCCTCTCCGGACGGCCGCCACGTCGCGTACGTGTCCGGGGGCGCCCTGCGCGTCGTCGGCGCGGACGGCGAGGGCGACCGGGCGCTCGCCGATCCGGGCGAGGACGAGGCGTCGACCGTCACGTACGGGCTCGCGGAGTTCATCGCGGCCGAGGAGATGGGCCGCTCGCGGGGTTTTTGGTGGTCGCCCGACTCGGACCGGCTCCTGGTGGCCCGGGCGGACGACGCTGCGGTGCGGCGCTGGTGGATCGCGGATCCGGCGCACCCGGACCGCAAGCCCGCCCGCAACGCGTACCCGGCGGCGGGCACGCCCAACGCGGAGGTGCGACTCTTCGTCTTCGGTCTGGACGGGTCGCGCACCGAGGTGTCGTGGGACCGGGCCAGGTACCCGTATCTGGCCCGGGTGCACTGGTCGGCCGGCGGGGCGCCGCTGATCCTCGTACAGGCCCGTGACCAGCTCAGCGAGCTGTATCTCGCGGTGAACGTCGAGGACGGTTCGACGCGGATGGTGCACGCCGACGAGGACGGGCAGTGGCTGGAGCTGTTTCCCGGTGTGCCGTCGTGGTCGCCGAGCGGGCAGCTCGTGCGGATCGCGGACGAGGGCGGGGCGCGCGTCCTCGCGGTCGGCGAACGGCCGCTGACCGGGCCGCAGCTGCATGTGCGGGCGGTCCTGGACGTGGGTGAGAGCGACGTGCTGATCTCGGCGTCGGCGGGCTCGGCGGCGCCGGACCGGGAGACCGGCGAGGTGCATGTGTACCGGGTCAACGAGCTGGGCGTGGAGCGCGTCTCGGACGAGCCGGGCGTGCACTCCGCGGTGCGCGCGGGCGGCGTGACCGTCCTGGCGTCCGCGCGCACCGACGAGCCGGGCACCCGGGTGCGGGTGATGCGGGACGGCAAGCAGATCGCGACGGTCGCCTCGCACGCCGAGCGTCCCTCGCTGAGCCCACGTCTGACGCTCGCGGAAGCGGCCGGCATCCCGTGCGCCGTCCTGCTCCCTTCCTCGTACGAGCAAGGGGACGGGCCGCTGCCGGTGCTGCTCGACCCGTACGCCGGCCCGCACGGGCAGCGAGTGCTCGCCGCCCACAATCCGCATCTGACGTCGCAGTGGTTCGCCGACCAGGGCTTCGCGGTGGTCGTCGCGGACGGCCGCGGCACCCCCGGCCACTCCCCCGCCCGGGAGAAGGCGATCCGCGACGACCTCACGCTCACGCTCGACGACCAGATCACGGCACTGCACGCGCTGGCCGACGCCTTCCCGCTCGACCTGAACCGGGTGGCGATCCGCGGGTGGTCGTACGGCGGGTATCTGGCGGGACTCGCGGTCCTGCGCCGCCCGGACGTCTTCCACGCGGGCATCGCCGGCGCCCCGGTCACGGACTGGCGGCTCTACGACACCCACTACACGGAGCGTTACCTGGGCGACCCGAAGACCTCGCCGCAGGTGTACGCGAAGAACTCGCTGGTCACCGACGACGGTCTGGCCGAGGCGGCGGGGCAGCACCGGCCGCTGATGATCGTGCACGGCCTGGCCGACGACAACGTCGTGGTGGCCCACAGCCTGCGGCTGTCGTCGGCGCTCCTCGCCGCGGGCCGCCCGCACGAGGTGCTGCCGCTGTCGGGCGTGACGCACATGACGCCGCAGGAGCAGGTCGCGGAGAACCTGCTGCTGCTCCAGGTGGACTTCCTGAAGCGCTCGCTGGGGCTGGTCTAGAAAGGCGACCGGCCGGGGCGACATGGCGCGCCCCGGCCGGTCCACGGCACCCGCACGGCCGTACGCTGTTCAGCCTGACGCGTTCGTATATCGGTGCCGCGACAGCCAAGTTGCCTGTGTGTTAACGAAGTTGATGTGCATTTGTCGCGACACGTACGCCTACTCGGTGGGGACGACGCGCTTCTCCTCGGCGAAGTGGCAGGCCGAGTCGTGCTTCGCCGGCGAGTCCCCGATGCGGAACACGGCGGGTACCGCGAGCGCCGGCACCTCCAGTTCGCACCGCTCCTGCGCCTTCCAGCAGCGGGTGCGGAAACGGCAGCCCGAGGGCACATTGGCCGGGGACGGCACGTCGCCGGTGAGGATGATCCGCTCGCGGTGCTCGCGCGCCTCCGGGTCGGGGACGGGCACGGCGGACAGGAGCGCCTGCGTGTAGGGGTGCGTGGGGTGTTCGTAGATCTGCTCGTCGGTGCCGATCTCGACGATGCGCCCGAGGTACATGACGCCGACGCGGTCGGAGATGTGCCGCACGATCGACAGGTCGTGGGCGATGAAGACGTACGAGAGGTCGAACTCGTTCTGGAGGCTGTCGAGCAGGTTGATGACCTGTGCCTGCACGGAGACGTCGAGCGCGGAGACCGGCTCGTCGGCGACGATGATCTCGGGACGCAGGGCGAGGCCGCGCGCGATGCCGATGCGCTGGCGCTGGCCGCCGGAGAACTGGTGCGGGTACCGGTTGATGTACTCCGGGTTGAGCCCGACCACGTCCAGGAGGTCCTGCACCTTGCGGCGCCGGTCGCCCTTGGGCGCGACCTCGGGGTGGATCTCGTACGGCTCCCCGATGATGTCGCCGACGGTCATGCGCGGGTTGAGGGACGTGTACGGGTCCTGGAACACCATCTGGATGTTGCGGCGTACGGCCTTCAGGGCGCGCCCGGACAGCTTGGTGATGTCCTCGCCCTTGTACTTGATCTGCCCGGCGGTCGGCCGCTCCAGGTTGACCAGCATCCTGGCGACGGTCGACTTGCCGCAGCCGGACTCGCCGACGATGCCGAGGGTCTCGCCCCGGCCGAGCACGAAGTCGACGCCGTCGACGGCCTTGACCGCGCCGACCTGCTTCTTGAACAGGATCCCCTGGGTGAGCGGATAGTGCTTGACCAGCCCGATGACCTCGAGGATCGGCTCGCCGGCCGGCACAGGGGCGGCGCCGTGCGCCTCTTTCGCCAGGTCAGCCATCGAGCGTCTCCTTCCAGAAGTAGCAGGCGCTCCGGCGCGTCGGGCTCACCTCGAAGAGCGGGGGAACGTCCGCGCGGCACACGTCCTGGGCCATCGGACAGCGCGGGTTGAAGGCGCAGCCGGACGGGATGTGCATCAGGTTGGGCGGCAGGCCCTTGATCGCGTACAGCTCCTGGCCCTTCTGGTCCAGGCGCGGGATCGATTCGAGCAGGCCCTTGGTGTACGGGTGGGCGGGCGCCTTGTAGATCTCGTGCACGGGCGCCGTCTCGACGATGCGGCCCGCGTACATGACGGCGATCTTGTCGGCCACGTCGGCGACCACGCCGAGGTCGTGCGTGATGAGGATGAGGCCCATCCTTAGCTCGCGCTGAAGTTCGGCGAGCAGGTCCATGACCTGGGCCTGGACGGTGACGTCGAGGGCGGTGGTCGGCTCGTCGGCGATGATCAGGTCCGGTTCGAGGGCGAGCGCCATCGCGATCATGATGCGCTGGCGCATGCCGCCGCTGAACTGGTGCGGGTACTGGCCGACCCGCTCCTTGGCAGCGGGGATCCTGACGTGGTCCATCAGCTCGATGGCCTTGGCCTTGGCGTCCTTGCGGGACATCCCCTTGTGGACGGTGAACATCTCGCCGAGCTGCTCGCCCACGGACAGGACTGGGTTGAGGGAGCTGAGCGCGTCCTGGAAGATCATCGCCATCTTCGCGCCGCGGATCTTGCGCCGCCCGTCCTCCTTGAGCTTGAGGAGGTCCGTGCCCTGGAAGAGGATCTCGCCGCCGGTGATCTTCCCGGGCGGGACGTCGAGGATGCCCATGATCGCCTGGGCGGTCACGGACTTGCCGGACCCCGACTCGCCGAGCACGGCGAGGGTCTCGCCCTCGTCCACGGTGTAGCTGACGCCGTTGACGGCGTTGGCGATCCCTTCGCGCGTCCGGAACTCCACGTGCAGATCGCGCACTTCGAGCAGCATGGGCGCCTACCTCAGCTTGGGGTCGAGGGCGTCGCGCACCGCGTCGCCGAGCATGATGAAAGCGAGCACGGTGATCGCGAGGGCGCCGGCGGGCCAGAGCAGCATGTGCGGGGCGTTGCGGATGTACTGCGACGCCGAGGAGATGTCGATGCCCCAGCTCACGGTGGGCGGCTTCAGGCCGACGCCGAGGTACGAGAGCGTCGCCTCGAGGGAGATGTATGTGCCGAGCGCGATGGTGGCGACGACGATGACCGGCGCGATCGCGTTGGGCAGGATGTGCCGCAGCATCATCCGGGAGTTGGAGGCGCCGAGCGCCCGCGCCGCCTGCACGTAGTCGTTCTGCTTGGCCGTGATGACGGAGCCGCGGGCGATGCGGGAGAGCTGCGGCCAGCCGAGCAGCACCATGAACCCGATGACCGGCCAGACGGTGGAGCTGGTGACCACGGACAGGAGCACCAGGCCGCCGAGGACGACGGGGATGGCGAAGAAGACGTCGGTGAGGCGGGACAGGATCCCGTCCCACGCCCCGCCGAAGAACCCGGCGAGCCCGCCGAGGACGCTGCCCAGGAGGGCGACTCCCACGGTGGCGCAGACGCCGACGGTGACGGAGGTGCGGGCGCCGTACACGGTGCGCGTGTAGACGTCGCAGCCCTGGCCGTTGAAGCCGAACGGATGGCCGGGCTGGGAGCCCTCCTGGGCCTTGGCGAGGTCGCAGGAGAGCGGGTTGCCGGAGGCGATCAGCGAGGGCCAGATGGAGATGACCACGAGGAAGACGATGATCAGGCCCGAGATGATGAAGATCGGGTTGCGGCGCAGATCGCGCCAGGCGTCCGACCAGAGGCTTCTCGGCTTGCCCGCGGGTCCCGTGCCTTCGGGGCCGCCCGGAGTCTTCTCCAAGGTTGTCCCCTCGCTGGTGGCGAGGTCCATGGCGCCGCCCGCGCCCGTCGCGGCGATGGCTCCTCCGTCGTCCGGGACACGGCCCCCGCCCGACGAGTAGGGCTCCGGCGGCTCGGGTTCAGGCATAGCGGATCCTCGGGTCGAGTACGGCGTACAGGAGGTCGACGATCAGGTTGGCCGCCAGGAAGACGAGGACGAGTACGGTCACGAAGCCGACGACGGTCTGGGTGTTCTGCCGGACGATGCCCTGGTAGAGCTGGTAGCCGACACCGTGGATGTTGAAGATCCGCTCCGTGACGATGGCGCCGCCCATCAGGGCCCCGACGTCGGTGCCGATGAAGGTGACGACCGGGATCAGCGAGTTGCGCAGCAGGTGCCGGACGATGACGCGACGGCGCGGCAGACCCTTGGCGATGGCCGTACGGACGTAGTCGGCGCGGCGGTTCTCGGCGATCGAGGTCCTGGTGAGCCGGGTGACGTAAGCGAGGGAGACCGAGGCGAGCACGAGGCCGGGGACGATCAGTTCGGAGAACGTCGCCTCCGTGGACACCGCGGGTTTGATGATCCCCCACTCGACGCCGAGCAGGAGCTGGAGGAGCAGACCGGTGACGAAGGTCGGGACGGAGATGACGACCAGGGTGAGCAGCAGCACGCTGGTGTCGACGGGACGTCCGCGGCGCAGGCCGGTGACGACGCCGAGCGAGATGCCGATGACGATCTCGAAGAGGATCGCCACGATGGTCAGGCGGATCGTCACGGGGAAGGCGGCCGCCATCAGTTCGGTGACCTTCTGGCCGTTGAACGCGGTGCCGAAGTCGCCGGTGAAGACGTTCCCCATGTACGTCAGGTATTGCTGCCAGACGGGTTTGTCGAGGCCGAACTCCTTCTCGAGCTGCGCGGCCGTGGCGGGGTCGCACTGCTTCTCGCCGCACAGTCCCGCGATGGGGTCGCCCATCACGTTGACCATCAGGAAGATGAGCAGCGTCGCGCCGAAGAAGACCGGGATCATCTGCAGCAGACGCCTGATCACATAACGTCCCATACGGGCTCCCGAATCGGGGGGAGCGGCCGCCCTTCAGGGCCCCGGACTGCCGCTCCCCGGGCGTCAGCTGACCTTGATCTCGTTGTAGACCGGAACGCTGAACGGGTTGAGGGCGACGTTGGAGACCTTGTCGGAGTAGCCGGCGCTGCCGTTCTGGTACCAGAGCGGGATGGCCGCCATGTTGTCCCTGACGACACCTTCGGCCTGCTGGAAGATCTTGACGGCCTTGGCACGGTCGGACTCGGCGTTGGCCTGGTCGACGAGCTTGTCGAACTCCTTGTTGGACCACTTGCCGTCGTTGGACGAGGCGTTCGTGTAGTACAGCGGCTGCAGGAAGTTCTGGATGAGCGGGTAGTCCATCTGCCAGCCGGCGCGGAACGGGCCCGTCATCTTCTTCTGCGTGATCTTGTTGCGGAAGTCGGCGAAGGTGCCGGTGGGCAGGCCGACGCAGGCCTTGTCGTTGCCCAGCGCGTTGTTGATGCTGTTGCAGACGGCGTCGACCCACTCCTTGTGGCTGCCGGTGTCGGCGTTGTAGCCGATCTTCACCTGGCCGCCGGGGATGCCGCCGCCCTCCTGGATCAGCTTCTTGGCCTCGGTGGGGTTGTAGTCGCAGCTGTCGCCGCACAGGCCGTCCTGGAAGCCGCCGTCCTTGCCGAGGACCGGCGAGGTCCAGTCCGTGGCCGGGGTGCGGGTCTTCTGGAAGATCGTCTCGGTGATCTGCTTGCGGTTGATCGCCATCGACAGGCCCTTGCGGACCTTGTCGCTGTCCGCCTTGTTCCACGCGGGGTCGTAGAAGGGGAAGGCGAGCGTCTGGATGATGCCGGCGGGGGTGTTGATGTACCGGCCGCTGAGGTCGGCGTTGACGTTCTTGAGCTGCGAGGCCGGGATGTCGTCGACGAGGTCGAGGTTGCCGGCCGTCAGGTCGGTGTACGCCGTGTTGTTGTCGGTGTAGACCTTCAGGTCCACGCCGCCGTTCTGCGCCTTGTCGGTGCCCGGGTAGGCGTCCCACTTGCGCAGGGACATCTGGGAGCCCTTGGTGTAGCTGTCGATCGTGTACGGGCCGTTGCCGACCGGCTTGCTCACCCACGCGTCGTGGTTGTCGAAGAAGGCCTTGGGGAGCGGGGCGAAGGCCGCGTAGCCGAGGGTGTCGGGCCACAGCGAGAACTTCTGGTTGAGCTTGACCGAGAAGGTGAGGGGGCCGGTGACCTTGAGCCCGGACAGGTTGGTGGCACTCGGGGTGCCCGAGTCGGGGTGGACCTTGTCGTAGCCGTCGATCTGGCCGAAGAAGTAGGCGTTCTTCTGGTTGTTCTTCAGGTTCGCGCCGTAGTTCCAGGCGTCCACGAAGGACTGCGCGGTGACCTTCTCTCCGTTGGAGAACGTCCAACCGTCCTTGACCGTGATCTTGAAGTTGATCGAGTCCGTCGTCTCGATCTTGTCCGCGAGCATGTCCTCCGCGGCGCCCGTCTTCGAGTTGTAGCGCTTCAGACCACGGAAGAGCATGTCCATGACCTTGCCGCCCTGGACCTCGTTCGTGTTCGCGGGCTCCAGCGGGTTCTGCGGGTCGCCCCAGGACGAACGGACGACCCCTGAGCCGCCACTGCCGCCACTGCCGCCCCCACCACCACAGGCCGTCGCGGCGAGAGCGACGGCCACCGCGCATACGGCCCACTTGGCGTGCGTGGCTCCACGCATGAAGTGCCTCCTCGGAGTGCTTCTGGGTCGGCGCCTTACGGCACTTAGGCCCAAATATCGTCCTTACAGGCACATAACGCACTTTCAGCCCGGCCGTACGAGCCCCAGTTCGCACGGGTGGGTCAGCAGGTTGCCGAGCAGTCCCTCCCGGTCACCATCTTTGTAGACGCGGGCCACCCCGGTCAGCCGGCCCGCGTCCGGACGCAGTTCCAGACCGAGCACCGGACTGCTGACCCTGGCGTCGGCGGTCGGCAGCTGTACGGGGAAGGAGCCGCGCAGCGCGAGGGTGGCCGTGGCTTCGACGGGGGCGGTGGCGGTCTCGTCGCCGGTGGTGAGTTCGGCGCGGGCGCCCGGCAGGATCCGTAGCCGCAGCGGGACCTCGCCCTCCGGTGTCGAGGCGTGGCCCGCCCACTCCCCCTCCTCCAGGGACAAAGGGCGTGCGGGCACGGAGAACGCCGGTGAGATCAGCTCGGGAGCGAAGCCGGGTACGAGCTCGCCGAGGACGTGGTCGACGACCGCGTCGCGGGCCGCCTTCGCCGTCGTGTTCGTCAGGACCGCCACGGACAGGCCGAGCTCCGGCGCTGACACCGCCATCGCGGCCACGCCGCCCATGCCGCCGCCATGGCTCACCAGAAGGGGCCCTTCGCCGCGCGAGACGCACCAGCCGAGGCCGTACCCGAGGTGCTCGCCGATCGGGACGGCGTCGAGGACCGCGGCGGCTGTCTCCGGCTTCAGGAGCCGCGGCCAGGACTGGGCGAAGAGGGCGAGCTGAGGGGCCGTCGCCCAGCCGAGCGTGGCGCCGGGATGGCTGGTGCGCAGGCCTTCCGGGTAGGGGCGCCCGTCAGGGGTGTAGCGGGTCGCGGCGCCCGGGCAGGCCGTGGCGATGCGGAAGCCGTCGAGCCCGAGCGGCCCGAGGACCCGCTCCCGGACGTATGCGGCGAGGTCCTGCCCGGTGGCTTCCTCCAGGAGCCGGCCGAGGAGCCGGTAGCCGAGGTTCGCGTACTCGAAGCCGGAGCCGGGGGCACGGTGGAGCTGCGTGTACGGCTCCGCGTCCACGGCCGGCTCGCCCTCGTCGCCGTAGTGGAAGTCGTAGTGCGCGCCGAGCCCGCCCCTGTGCCGCAGGAGCTGACGAGGGGTGGCGCCGAGCGGTCCCGGTGCGTCCAGGCCGAGCAGCCCCTCGTCGGCCGCGACGCAGACCGCCGTGGCCGTGACCGGCTTGGTGACGGAGGCGAGGGCGTACGGGGTGTGCGCTGTGGCGGGGATCCCCGTGCCGGTGTCGGCGAGCCCGTAAGCCTGGGCGAGGATCACCTCGCCGTGCACCGCGACCGCGACCGAGACGGACGGGCACCCGTGCTCCGCCATCCCCTGCGCGCACCATGCCTCCAGGTCGTCCAGCATTGCGGCCCCTCTCCCTCGCCCGCTCGTTCCTGGATCATCGCCCACACCGAGGCCGCCACGACCGCCGGCCCGGGATACGCCGACGGCCCGTCACCGGTGTGTCACCGGTGACGGGCCGTGGTCGGCCGGAGCGTGGACGCTCAGGCGTCGCGGCCGGACTCGTTCTCGAGGGCCGCGAGGGCCGGGTCGAGCACGATGTCCTCGCCGCGGTCCACCGTCGTCGGGTCCTCCGGGAAGTGACAGGCCGTGAGGTGACCCTCGCGGCTGCCGGAGATCTGGACGAGCGGCGGCTCCTCCGTGGCGCACTTGTCCTGCGCCTTCCAGCACCGGGTGCGGAAGCGGCAGCCGGACGGCGGCGAGATCGGCGAGGGGACGTCGCCCTCCAGGCGGATCCGCTCCTTCTTCACCGCGTCGATGTCCGCGTCCGGCACGGCCGACATCAGCGCGTGCGTGTACGGGTGGCGGGGGCGGTTGTAGAGCGAGTCGCGGTCGGCGATCTCCACGATCTTGCCCAGGTACATCACCGCGACGCGCTGCGAGAAGTGCCGCACGATGGCCAGGTCGTGGGCGATGAAGACGAACGCGATGCCCATCTCCCGCTGCACCTTCTGCAGCAGGTTGACGACCTGGGCCTGGATCGACACGTCGAGGGCGGAGACCGGCTCGTCCGCGACGATCAGCTTCGGCTCGAGGGCCACGGCCCTGGCGACGCCGATGCGCTGCCGCTGGCCGCCCGAGAACTCGTGCGGGAAGCGGTTGTAGTGCTCCGGGTTCAGGCCGACGATCTCCAGCAGCTCCCGCACGCGCGCCTCGCGGCCGCCGGGCGGGTTGATGCCGTTGATCTCCATCGGCCCGGCGATGATCGAGCCGACCGTCTGCCGCGGGTTCAGCGACGCGTACGGGTCCTGGAAGATCATCTGGATCTCGGACCTGATGGGCGCCAGCTGCTTGCGGTTGGCCGTGCTGATGTCCTGGCCGTTGTACGTGATCGTGCCGTCGGTCGGCTCGTACAGGCGGGTCAGCATGCGGCCCGTCGTCGACTTGCCGCAGCCGGACTCGCCGACGAGGCCCAGGGCCTCGCCCCGGAAGACGTCGAAGGAGACGCCGTCGACGGCCTTGACGGCGCCGATGGTCCGCCGGATCGGGAAGCCGCCCTTGATCGGGAAGTGCTTCTTCAGGTCCTTGACCTGGAGGAGCGGTGTGCTGTCCGCGTCCCGCTGCTGCGGGATCGCTTCCGCGACCGCTGTGGTGGTCTGGTTGTTCTCGCTCATGGTCATGCCCCAGTCGCCGGTTTCAGCTCAGCCCAGCCGGGGCTGAATCGTCTCGATGAACACCTGCTGCTTCTGATCTGCCGTCAGGTGGCAGGCAGATCCGCGGCCGTCCGGCAGCGTGGGCCTGTCGCCCTTGCACTTGCCGCCTTCCACCTTGTCGGTGAACGCACACCGGGGGTGGAAGGGGCAGCCGCTCGGCGGGTTCAGCAGCGACGGCGGCGAGCCGGGGATCGGCAGCAGGGGTTCGTCGACGTCCGAGTTGAGGCGCGGCATGGAGCCGAGCAGCCCCCAGGTGTAGGGGTGTTCGGGCGACTTGAGCACCTCGCGCACGGAGCCGCGCTCCACGGCCCGGCCCGCGTACATCACGAGCAGGTCGTCGGCCATGTTCGCCACGACGCCGAGGTCGTGGGTGATCATGATGATCGCGGAGCCGAACTCCTGCTGGAGGTCCTTGAGGAGGTCGAGGATCTGCGCCTGGACGGTCACGTCGAGCGCGGTGGTCGGCTCGTCGGCGATCAGCAGGTCGGGGTTGCAGACCAGGGACATGGCGATCATGGCGCGCTGGCGCATGCCGCCGGAGAACTGGTGCGGGTAGTCGTCCACCCGCTGCTTGGGGTGGGGGATGCCCACCTTCTCCAGCATCTGGATGGCCCGGTCCCGGGCCTCCTTCTTGCTGGCCCCGGTGTGCTTGCGGAACGGCTCGGAGATCTGCCGGCCCACCGTGTAGTACGGGGACAGGGCGGTCAGCGAGTCCTGGAAGATCATCGCCATCTTGTTGCCGCGGAGCTTTTCGAGCTCGGGCTCGGTGGCGGTGATCAGTTCCTTGCCCTCGAGGAGGATCTCGCCCTCGACGTGGGTGCTCTTGCGGTTGTGCAGGCCGAGCACGGTCAGGTTCGTCACCGACTTGCCGGAGCCCGACTCGCCGACGATGCCGAGCGTCTTGCCGCGCTCGATGTCGAAGGAGAGCCCGTCCACAGCCTTGACGATGCCGTCCTCGGTGGAGAACTGCACCTTCAGGTCGCGTACCGAGAGGAACGCGTCGCCGCCGGTGGGGGCCGGGGCGTCCTCGGTCTTGGTGAGTGTGGTCACGGTCGTTCTCCTAGGACAGACGCACGCGCGGGTCGACGACGGCGTACAGAGCGTCCACGACGATGTTGCAGACGATGATGAAAGCGGCGCTGAGGATCATGACGCCCATGAGGACGGGGAGGTCCTTGCCGATGACCGAGTCACGGGCGAGGCGGCCGATGCCGGCGAGGCCGAAGGTCAGCTCGGTGACCATGCCACCGCTGAGCAGACCGCCGATGTCCATGCCCAGGATGGTGATGATCGGGATGAGCGAGCCGCGCCAGGCGTAGCGGAAGAAGGCGTAACGGCTGCTCATACCCTTGGCCTTGGCAGCTCGGACGTGCTCTTCCTGCAACTGCTCGATCATCGAGGAGCGGGCCATACGTGTGTAGTTGGCCGTGAAGATGGTCGCCATGACGATCCAGGGGATCAGCAGGCCCATGAACCAGCCCCACGGATCCTCGCTGATCGGCACGTACTTGGGCTTGTCCAGCCAGCCGGTGCTGAAGACCAGGAGGCCCATGACGACCGGGCCGATGAAGTAGATCTGGAACGAGCTGGTGACCAGCGAGGCGCCGCTGAAGGTCTTGTCGAGCCAGGTGCCGCGGAAGCGGGCGGCCATCAGGCCGGCGCCGAGACCGGCGAACAGGAAGACGATGAGGGAACCGAAGGTGAGGGAGACCGTCAGCGGGAGACGGTCCATCATGGTGTCCCACACCATCTGGTTGTTACGGAACGAGACGCCGAAGCAGGGTGCGGAGCAGTGGCCCACCGCGAAGTCACGTCCGGCGAAGATGCCGGAGAGGTAGTCCCAGTACTGAACGGGGACCGGCTTGTCGAGGCCGAGGTTCTTGTGAATGAGCGCCAGCGCATCCGGAGTGCAGTTCTTGCCACATGCGAGCGTCGCCGGGTCCTGTGGGATGGCGAAGTACATGAAGTACGTGAAGGCGCTGATCAGCAGAAGGATGAGTGCTGCGCCGAGCGTCCGGCGTATGAGAAATCGAAGCATGGCAATGAGCTGCTCTCAGGACGGCGGCGGTGGGAGGCCAGGAGGGAGCCGGCGACCCGGGGATGAGGGCACCGCCGCGCCCTCATCCCCGGGAACTGCCTTGTACTGACTACTTCTTGAGGTAGACCGCGGTCGGGTCGGTGTAGCTCGTCACCGTCGAGTACCGCAGGCCACCGACGTTGGAGCCGGCGATCTGGAACACCTTGGTGTAGTAGATCGGGGCAGCCGGGTTGATCTTGGTGCTGATGTACTGGGAGAGCTTCTCCCACTCCTTGGCCGACTCGGCCGTGTCCGTGATCTTCTGGATGCGCGCGATCTCGTCGTTCACGTGCTTGTCGTTCGTGTGCGAGTAGTTCGACGCGCCGTCCTGGATCTGCGCACCGTCGAAGGACGGCGGGAAGACGGTGTTGCCGGACGCCCAGTCCTGACCCCAGCCGGTCATGTAGAGGTCAAAGCCGTTCTTGACCTTGCCCATCTGCTCGTACCAGGTCGCGGCGTCGACTTCCTTCTTCTGGATGTCGAGGCCGATGCGCTTCAGGTTGTTGATGATGAGGTTCGCCTGGGTGGTACGCACCGGGGTGTTGGCGTACGCGTAGACGAGCTTCTTGCCCTTGGCGCCGGCCTCGTCGATCAGCTTCTTCGCCGCGGCGATGTCACCGTTCGGCTTCTTGGTCCGGTTGAACGGGTCGAAGGTCTTGTCGTAGCCCGGCGTGGTGGGCGACATCAGGCTGGTCGCGGGCTCGCCGCCGTAGGCACCGCCGTCGGCGCGGCCGGCCGCGGTGGCCGGCATCGCCAGGGCGATGGCGTCACGGATGCGCTTGTCCTTCACGCGGTCCATGTTGAAGTTCAGCTGCCACACGTACGGGGCGTAGCCCTGCACCGTGCGCTTCATGACCGCCTTGTCGGTGGTGATCTTCTGCAGCTGGGTGGCGTCGATCTGGCCGGTGAACATGATGGCGTTCTTGGCCTCGGCGCGGTCGGCCAGGATCGTCTTGGTCTGCGTGGCCTTGTCCTGGTTGTAGTCGATGTTGAAGCCATCGACGTACTGGTGACGCATCGGGTCCGTCTTCGCGTCCCAGTTGGTGTTGCGGACCAGCTTCATGTTCTTGCCGGACTTGTAGTCCGAGATCTTGTACGGACCGGTCGCGACGGGCGCCTGGTCGTACTTCTCCTTGGTGTCCGTCTTCTCGGGAACGACCGAGTAGGCGGCCATCGCCATCGCCTGCGGAGTGTCCGTCTGCGGCTTCAGGAAGTGGAAGACGATCGTCTTGTCGTCCGGCGTCGCGATGACCGAGTCCGGCAGGTGCTTGCCCTTGTACGGACCGGCGTACGCCTTGCGGTACTTGGTGCCCGTGCCGGACAGCCACTGCTGGACGTAGGTCGGGCCGTCCGTCTCGAAGGAGGAGTAGAGGCGCTCGAACGTGTGGCGGATGTCGCCCGACGTGATGACGTTGCCGTTCTGGTCCTTCACGCCGTCCTTCAGCGTGTAGGTCCAGGTCTTGCCGCCGTCCGAGGACTTGCCGGCGTCGGTGGCGAGGTCGCCGACGACCGTCGAGTTGCCCTTGTCGTCCTCGACGTACGTGGTCAGGCCACGGTAGAGGAGCTTGGAGAGGAGACCGCCGTCGGAGACGTAGATCTGGCCCGGGTCCAGGTGGGAGAAGTCCGTCTCCTGGTAGACCTGGACGGTGCCGCCCTTACGGGCGCCCGGCACCTCCTTGGCGGGGCCGACGGACTGCTGGGCGGTGCCCATGATGACCGGCTTGGCCTGCGCGAGGGCGTCCTTCTGGGACTTGCCCGCGGGCTTGTCGGAGCTCTTGCTGCCACTGCTGCAGCCGGTGAGTGCCAGCGCGCCGGCGGTCACCGCGACGACCGTTGCCTGCGCCGTGCGCGTACGAAGGATGCTCATGGAGTTAGATCCACCTGCCTGTGAGTAGTGATCCTTTGGTGCTGCCTGGCGCATCCGGTGTGGGCCGGCGCCCGGGTGGCAGCTCCCCCTCGGATGGGCTGGGTTCAGCGGCCCGTCTTGGGATCGAACGCATCCCGGACGGAGTCCCCGAGGAGGTTGAACGCCACGAAGAAGACGACCATGGCGACACCCGGGAAGAACATGTAGGTCGGGTCCTGCTCGTAGATGTTCGCGCCGGTGGCGAACATCAGGCCCCAGTCGGGGGTCGGGTCCTGATACCCGACGCCGACGAAGGACAGGAAGGCGACCGAGAGGATGGTGCTGGGGAGCAGGTACGTGCCCTGCACGATGATCGGCGTGATCAGGTTGGGGAGCAGCTCCTTGCGGATGATCCGCCAGGGCGAGGCGCCCGCGACCTTCGCCGCCTCCACGAACTCGCGCTCACGCAGGGAGAGCGTGACGGCGCGCACCAGGCGGGACAGGCTCATCCAGGTGAGGAGCCACATCACGCCGAGGATGGCGAGGAAGCGGATGTAGACCGGCGTCTCCTCGTCGGGCGCCACGAAAACCGTGACCACGACGGGCATCACCGCGACCATGAACAGCTGGCTGGGCAGGGCGAGCATGAAGTCGGTCAGCCGCCCGAGCCAGTAGTCGATCTTGCCGCCGAAGTACCCGGAGACGAGACCGATGAGCACGCCCACGATGACGATGCCGATCGTGGCGAGCAGCGCCGTGTAGAGCGACGTACGCATGCCGTAGAGCAGGTACGAGAACACGTCGCGGCCGTAGTTCGGGTCGATGCCGAACCAATGCTCGGGCGAGATACCGCCGTTGGGACCGGCCGGCAGGTTGAACTCGTTGAGGAGTGTGGGGTCGTCCTGCCCGTAGAAGGTGTACGGGTCCTTGCCGTACACCTTCGCGATGACCGGCGCGAGCGCGGCTATCAGGAAGAAGAACAGGACGATGAAGGCGGAAACGACGCCCGTCTTGTCCCGTTTGAAGCGACGCCACATCAGCTGTCCGGGGCTGCGCCCCTCGAGCTTCTTGGGCCCCTTCGCGTCAGCCTGCAGCGCGCTGTCCTTGTCCAAGACGGAAGAGGTCTCGGCGCCCTCAATCTCGATTGGACTCGTCATGATTCGTCCATTTCACAGGTGTTGGAGGTCGTCGGCACACGGCGGGCTCCTCCCTGTGGGACGGAGCACCGGACCGACGGCCGTCGCACGGCGTACGCCACTCCAGTTGGATTGCCACCAGGGGGTACGACGACCTACGGGCGGTACACGGCAACCCAAGGCCGGATGCGCGCGGTTGAGCTACGACTGGGGTGAACTCACCCCGGGGGAACCTGACCCGAACGGGCAGGCCGTGCCGTCAGAGACTGTCGCGGCGCTTGAGCGCCGTGCCGACCACGGAGCTACTGCCCGCAAGTCCTGTACCTGCCATCGGGGACGACGCGACCCATATGGCGCTTGTGGCACCTCGCATGGGTTCCTCCTCATGAGTCCACTTTTGTTCACTACAAGTGGAGGCACATGCCACCTTGCCGACACCCCTGACGGCGAGGATTCAAGTGCCCCAGTGCGCTCGCGAGTCGGCACTCCCCACAGTGCGTGACCCATTGACCCGAGCTCTACGCGCTCAACTATCTGGCATGAGAATCGGACCGACCACAGTGTTTTGGTCTCGGTTCGATCACACCTGATGCGTACTTAGCCCAAAATCCGGACAAAGCGATACGCGATAGATCCCTGCGAAACGGACTCGTTACACATCTATCGGTCAGAGGCGTCCGGATTCCGGACGGCTGCCCTTGGAAAACGAGTTGCACATCACGAGCCCTTACGCAGGGCTGTGGGAAGACTCTCAGCGGGCGGATCAACGCGCGTGGATCGCGCGGGAACGCGTCCAGGATGCCACGAGGGTAGTGAAGTACCACCTGGTGCGGGCGATGATCCTGTAAAAACTCCTGCGCGGACCTCCTGGCGCAGGACATACGACAAAGGCCCGGGCCCCCCGAAGGGGAGCCCGGGCCTTTATGCCGTGAGATCAGCCGTTCTTGGCCCGCGAGGCCGTGCGGCCACGCTGCTTCTGGTCGAGGACGACCTTGCGGATACGGACCGTCTCCGGGGTCACCTCGATGCACTCGTCGTCGCGGCAGAACTCCAGGGACTGCTCGAGCGAGAGCTTGCGGGCGGGCACCACGTTCTCCGTGGTGTCCGCGGAAGCCGCACGCATGTTGGTGAGCTTCTTCTCCTTGGTGATGTTCACGTCCATGTCGTCGGCGCGCGAGTTCTCGCCGATGATCATGCCCTCGTAGACCTCGGTGCCGGCCTCGGTGAAGATGACACCGCGCTCCTGGAGGTTGACCATCGCGAACGGCGTCACCGTGCCCGAACGGTCCGCGACGAGCGAGCCGTTGTGACGGGTGCGCAGGTCGCCGAACCACGGCTCGTGGCCCTCGAAGATCGAGTGCGCGATACCGGTGCCGCGGGTCTGCGTCAGGAACTCGGTACGGAAGCCGATGAGGCCGCGGGACGGGACGATCCACTCCATGCGGACCCAGCCCGAACCGTGGTTGGTCATGGTCTCCATGCGGCCCTTGCGGGTCGCCATGAGCTGCGTGATGGCGCCGAGGTGCTCCTCGGGCGAGTCGATCGTCATGCGCTCGATCGGCTCGTGCGTCTTGCCGTCGACCTGCTTGGTGACGACCTCGGGCTTGCCGACGGTCAGCTCGAAGCCCTCGCGGCGCATCTGCTCGACCAGGATGGCGAGCGCGAGCTCACCACGGCCCTGGACCTCCCAGGCGTCGGGGCGCTCGGTGTCCAGGACACGGAGCGAGACGTTACCGACCAGCTCGCGGTCGAGGCGGTCCTTGATCTGGCGGGCGGTGACCTTGTGGCCCTTGCCGCCCTTGCCGACCAGCGGCGAGGTGTTCGCGCCGATGGTCATCGAGATGGCCGGCTCGTCGACCGTGATGAGCGGCAGCGCGATCGGGTTCTCGGTGTCGGCCAGGGTCTCGCCGATCATGATGTCCGGGATACCGGCGATGGCGCAGATGTCGCCCGGGCCCGCCATCTCGGCCGGCTTGCGGGTGAGCGCCTCGGTCATCATGAGCTCGGTGATGCGGACGTTGGACATCGTGCCGTCGCGCTTGATCCACGTGACGGTCTGGCCCTTGCGCAGCTCGCCCTGTTCGACGCGGCAGAGCGCGATACGGCCGAGGAAGTTGTCGGCGTCCAGGTTGGTGACGTGGGCCTGGAGGGGGGCCTCCTCGTCGTACTCCGGGGCCGGAACGTGCGACAGGATCGTGTTGAAGAACGGCTCGAGGTTCTCGCTGTCCTGCGGGACGGTGCCGTCCTCGGGCTTGGTCAGCGAGGCGACGCCGTCACGGGCGCAGGCGTAGACGATCGGGAACTCGATCTGGTCCTCGTCCGCGTCCAGGTCCAGGAACAGGTCGTACGTCTCGTCGACGACCTCGGCGATCCGGGAGTCGGGGCGGTCCGTCTTGTTGATGCACAGGATGACCGGCATCTTGGCCGAGAGCGCCTTGCGCAGCACGAAGCGGGTCTGCGGCAGCGGGCCCTCGGAGGCGTCGACGAGCAGCACGACCGCATCGACCATCGACAGGCCGCGCTCGACCTCACCACCGAAGTCGGCGTGGCCGGGGGTGTCGATGATGTTGATCGTGATGGCGTCGCCGCCATCCTTCGGGTGGTACTTGACCGCCGTGTTCTTGGCCAGGATCGTGATGCCCTTCTCACGCTCCAGGTCATTCGAGTCCATCATGCGGTCGTCGAGCGACTCGGCGGCGTGCGCCGCGAAGGCGCCGGCCTGCTTGAGCATGGCGTCGACCAGCGTGGTCTTGCCGTGGTCGACGTGGGCGACGATGGCGACGTTACGGATGTCGTGGCGCGTGGCCATATTGCGGCGTACTCCCGGAGTGAGTGGACGGCTGCGCGTACGTCTCTTCGTACACGCGCCCTGCCGGGCTGGACACGCCACGGCCTCACCCCATCGTACGGGGCTTCGGCCGGGTAGGCCTTCTGGGGCTCTGGGGTCAAGGATGCACAGTGAGTGAACGTCGCGGAGAGGCGTGGGGGGCGCCCCTGAGAAACCGCAGGTCAGTGGTGATACGAACCTTGCCCGCCGGAGGGACCGGCGGGCAAGGGACTTGAGCGAGATCTGAGCTGGGTGATCTTCGGGACGATCCCCCAGGGGGACTCAGGGCCACTCAGGGTGCGATGTGCGTCACTCCTCGGACGGCTTCTCGGACGGGCTCCCGGACGATTTCCCGGCCGGGCTCGCGGAGGAGTTCGCGGAGGAGTTCGCGGACGCGCTCGCCTTGCCGGAGGCGTTCGGCTCGGCACCCGGCCGCGCACCCGCCTTCAGGAAGCCGATGTCCTCGTAGTCGGGCTCCTGGAAGCCGAAGGCTCCCGCGTTGGCGACGCTGCGACGGGCGGCCACCAGCTCCGGGCGCTGGTAGAGAGGAATCGATCCTGCTGCGGCCCAGATACGGGCGTCGGCCTGCTGGACCAGGGAGCGCTCCTCCCCCTCGTCGAGCTCACCGATCGCCTGGTCGAAGAGCTGGTCGATGTGGTCCGTACCGACCCGGGTGTAGTTCTGCTCGACCGTGAGCGAGCCGTCCGCCGCGGGCACCGGCTTGGCGTAGATCGGGCGGGCGTCGGTGGCCGGGAAGGCCGAGACGGGCCACGAGTAGAGCGCCAGGTCGTACTGCCCGGACGCGATGTGGTCCTTGAAGTAGCTGGCGTCGGCGACCTTCGACGTCTCCGTGCGGATACCGATCTTCTCCAGCATCTGCGAGATCCGGTCGGCGACCGCGCGCAGTGAGCCCGAGCCGGGGCCCGACGGGAGCACGAAGCGCAGCGTCAGCGGCTTGCCGTCCTTGGCGAGCGGCCCGGCGGGGGCACCGGCGGGTGCGGCCGTCCCCTTCGGGGCGTACGCGCCCGGGGCGCCACCCTGGGCGGCCTCCTTCGCGTACTGATCCGCGTGCTTCTTCTCCTTGTCGGCCTCGCGCAGCTTCCGCGCGTCGGCCTGGTGCAGGAGCGCGGTGTACCGGTGGGCGGCGGTGCGTCCGGGGTCGAGCAGCGGGGGCTGCCGGTCGCCCGGCTTCTGGTCGCTCTCGCCGACGATGTACGTGCCGTCGTCCGAGTCGGAGGCGGCACCCTTCTTGTCCTCCGTGCCCGCCTTGCTCTTCTTGCCCTCGCTGCTCTTCTTGCCCTCGCTGCCGGACTCGCCGTCGGACTCGCTGCCGGCCGTCTTCGGCTTGGTCGTCGCGGTCTCCTTCTTCAGCGGACCGCCCTGCACCCAGCCCGCGTCCGCGAGCAGCGCCCGGGCCTCGGTGGTGTCCTGGCTGCCGAGCGCACCGCTGCTGTCGGCGTACGCCTGCTGCCCGGCGAGGGCGAGATGGCTGCCGACGGGGTGCGCGGGCAGGCCGAGCGGCTTGAGGACGACCTCGGCGAGCTTCTTGCGGTCGATCGCGCGGGCGACGGCGCGGCGCACCCGCTCGTCGGCCAGGGGCCCCTCGGCGCCGTTCAGCGCGAGCTGCGTGAAGGCGGGTTCGAGAGACTTGCGGACGACGTAGTCCTCCAGGCGCGACTGTTCCTTCTCGTACTTGTCGGCGGCCTTGCGGGTCTTCGCGCGGGCGCCGAGTTCCGCGTCGGCCGCGTCCTCGTCGTCGCCGTGCGCGACGGCCCAGGAACGCATCGACTGGGCGGGGGTGAGCGCGCCGGGGCCGTGGGCGAGCGGGCCCGAGTTGCCCTTGTCGCGGTCGGCGAGGGAGATGCGGGATGCCTCTTCCGGGTCGACGGCGGCGAGGTCGACCTTCCCCGCGACGAGCGCGGCGGCACGGTCCTCGCGGGGCACGGCCCGCAGGACGAGCTGCTCCAGCTTGGCCTGGCGGCCCCACCAGCGCGGGTTGCGCACCAGCGTGATGTCCTTGGCGCCGCGGTCGATCCCCTTGATCGAGAAGGGGCCGGCGGTGACCTTGAGCTTGCGCCGGGCTTCCTCGTTGAAGGCGTCCGGGGTCCCCATGACGTCCTTGGGGTACAGCGGCGAGAACAGCGAGCGCCAGTCCGCGTACGGCTTCGCGAAGGTGACCCGCACCTCCAGGTCGTTCTTGCCGCGCTCGATCTTCTCGATGCGGTCGTAGCCCGCGTTGTGGGCCGTCCAGTACGCGGAGTTCTTGCCGGACAGGGCGCGCCACTGGGCGGCGAAGTCGGCGGCGCCGATCTCGCGGCCGTCGCTCCACACCGCCTGCTGGTTGAGCTTGTACAGGACGACCTGCTTGGGCTCGCGCTCGATGACCTCGGCCTTCTCCAGGAAGTCCGGGTCGCGCACCGCCCTGCCCTGGTTGTCGAGCCGGTACATAGAGGGCAGCACGGCGCCGGCGACGCGGGACGTGCCCGCGTCGGCGTCGGCCTGGAAGGAGTTGAGGGTCACCGGCAGGGCGTCGACGGCCCAGCGCAGGGTGCCGCCGTCGGCGATGTCGCCGCGGGCCGCGGGCGCGATGTCCTGGGCGGCGGCCGGACTGCTGGACTCTGCTTCGTCGTCGCCCGAGCTGCAACCGGCCAGGGCCGTCACCGCGAGCGCCCCCGACACGAGGAACGCGGCCGAGCGCAGGACGGGACGCCGCGCTGGACGCCTGGCGGGGCGATATGTGGCGCCGTCATGGGACATCACGGGTACCTCCGGGGCTAGCCCGGCCGCCCGCTTACCAGGACCGGGCCGGGTTTGTTCACGTTTGGCCGTATATGGAGCTGATCACATCTATCGCCCCACTGAAGGGGACGGGTCGAGCAGGCAGTCGGCGACACGGCGCTGCGGTGCCAGAACCCCACTCGTGCGGCCCAATGACGGCCCCGTCAGGGGCGCGGGGAACCGCGCGACAAGCCTCCACAGCCCCGCACCCGCCGGCGAAACCCCACCACCCAGCCCCTGAGGCACCGCCCCCCGAAGGGGGCGCACGAAGACCCGCACTCCAGCAATCCGCGCAGATCCCTTCACAAGGCGTGATGTGACGCGCGACACTCGCAGGCGCATGAGCATCTCCGCCGCACCAGCGGAAGCGAGGGCAAGTCATGTCCCTGAACGACGACTTGACGGCAGCCGAGCGCTGCCTCGACGAACTGTGCCGGACCGTGGGGCGCCTGGAGCGGCAGCTCGACGGCGGCCTCGACGTACGGCGCGTACGCACCGACGCCGACCATCTGCGCGAGAGCGTCGCGCTGCTGCGGGCGGCTGCTGCCGCTCCGCCGCCAACGCGCCGGCCCGAACTCGTGCCCGTCCCCGACACCCCGTACGACAGTTCGCTCTGGACCGACTCGGACGACGAAGGACTCGGCGCCCGGGACCGGCACGCCCCCTGACCCTCTGAGCGGAGGCTTCGTTGGCCACCGGCACGGAACCCCATCCCCAAGCGGGCGCGCACGGCGTCCGGCACAGGACGCGCGCCGCGATCGCGTCCGGGCACCTGCGCACCGACCGCTGGTGGCTGGCGCCCGCCAGTACCGCCGCGGGACTGCTCGCCTTCATCGTCTACTCGACGTGGCGGGCCTTCGCGAACACGGACTACTACCACGCGCCGTACGTCTCGCCGTTCTACTCCCCGTGCATCGCGGCGAACTGCAAGCCGATGCACGCGGGCCCCAACTGGGAGATATTCGGCGGCTGGTGGGGTCTGTCCCCCGCGCTGCTCATCCTGATCTTCCCGCTCGGCTTCCGGCTGACCTGCTACTACTACCGGAAGGCCTACTACCGCGGGTTCTGGGCGTCTCCGCCCGCCTGCGCGGTCGCCGAGCCGCACAAGAAGTACACGGGCGAGACCCGCTTCCCGCTGATCCTGCAGAACATCCACCGCTACTTCTTCTACGCGGCGATCCTCGTGGCGGGCATCCTCACGTACGACACCGTGCTCTCGTTCCGCGACGAGACGTACGCGTGGGGCCACATGGGTCTCGGCACGCTCGTCTTCCTCCTGAACATCACGCTGATCTGGGCGTACACCCTGTCCTGCCACTCGTGCCGGCACATCGTCGGCGGCAAGCTCAAGCACTTCTCCAAGCACCCGGTGCGCTACCGGATGTGGCAGTGGGTCGGGAAGCTGAACGATCGTCACATGCTGCTCGCCTGGGCGTCGTTGATCAGCGTCGCGCTCGCCGACTTCTACGTTTTCCTGCTGTCGTCCGGCGCCTTCGACGATCCGCGCTTCTTCTAGATGGGGTGGCACTTCTGATGTCTCAAGTGGAGCGGCAGCAGTGGGACGTCGTCGTGGTGGGGGCGGGCGGTGCGGGCCTGCGCGCGGCGATCGAGGCGCGCGAGCGCGGCGCGTGTACGGCCGTCATCTGCAAGTCCCTCTTCGGCAAGGCGCACACCGTGATGGCCGAGGGCGGCATCGCCGCGGCCATGGGGAACGTGAACTCCGGCGACAGCTGGCAGGTCCACTTCCGCGACACGCTGCGCGGCGGAAAGTTCCTCAACCAGTGGCGGATGGCCGAGCTGCACGCGCGTGAAGCACCCGACCGTGTATGGGAGTTGGAGACCTGGGGCGCCCTGTTCGACCGGACGGCGGACGGCCGGATCTCGCAGCGCAACTTCGGAGGCCACGAGTACCCGCGCCTCGCGCACGTCGGTGACCGCACGGGCCTGGAGCTGATCCGCACGCTCCAGCAGAAGATCGTGGCGCTCCAGCAGGAGGACTTCAAGGAGTTCGGCGACTACGAGGCGCGCCTCAAGGTCTTCCAGGAGTGCACGGTCACCCGTGTGCTCAAGGAGGGCGAGAAGGTCTCCGGCACGTTCTGCTACGAGCGCGAGAGCGGCCGTTTCTTCGTCCTGGAGGCGCCGAGCGTGGTGCTGGCGACGGGCGGGATCGGCAAGTCGTTCAAGGTGACGTCGAACTCGTGGGAGTACACGGGCGACGGCCACGCGCTGGCGCTGCTCGCGGGGGCGCCGCTGCTGAACATGGAGTTCGTGCAGTTCCATCCGACGGGCATGGTCTGGCCGCCGTCGGTGAAGGGCATCCTCGTCACGGAGTCGGTGCGCGGCGACGGCGGGGTCCTGCGCAACTCCGAGGGCAAGCGGTTCATGTTCGACTACGTCCCCGACGTCTTCAAGGAGAAGTACGCCGAGTCGGAGGACGAGGGCGACCGCTGGTACGACGATCCGGACCACAACCGGCGCCCGCCCGAGCTGCTGCCCCGCGACGAGGTGGCGCGCGCCATCAACTCCGAGGTGAAGGCGGGCCGCGGCTCCCCGCACGGCGGCGTCTTCCTCGACGTCTCCACGCGCATGCCGGCCGAGCGCATCCGGCGCCGGCTGCCGTCGATGTACCACCAGTTCAAGGAGCTGGCGGACGTCGACATCACGGCCGAGCCGATGGAGGTCGGCCCGACCTGCCACTACGTGATGGGCGGCATCGCCGTCGACTCGGACACGGCGGCGGCGCGCGGCGTCCCCGGCCTGTTCGCGGCCGGCGAGGTGGCGGGCGGCATGCACGGCTCGAACCGCCTCGGCGGCAACTCGCTCTCCGACCTCCTCGTCTTCGGCCGCCGCGCCGGGCTGCACGCGGCCGAGTACGCGGCCGGGCTCGACGAGCGCCCGGCCATCGACGCGGACCAGGTCGACACGGCGGCGGCGGAGGCACTGCGCCCGTTCTCCGCGGAGGGTCCCGCGGACGGGGGCGTCGCCGAGAACCCGTACACGCTCCACCAGGAGCTTCAGCAGGCGATGAACGACCTGGTCGGCATCATCCGCCGCGAGGAGGAGATGGCCGAGGCGCTCGACCGGCTCGCCGGGCTGCGGATGCGGGCGCGGCGGGCCGGGGTGGAGGGGCACCGCCAGTTCAACCCCGGCTGGCACCTCTCGCTCGACCTGCGCAACATGCTGCTCGTCAGCGAGTGCATCGCGCGGGCCGCCCTGGAGCGCACGGAGTCGCGCGGCGGTCACACCCGCGAGGACCACCCGACGATGGACCGCCGCTGGCGCCGCACGAACCTGCTGTGCCGCCTCGTCGATCCGACCGGCGGCCTCGCGGCCACGGACCCGGTCCGGGGCCAGATCGACCTCGTGCGCGACACCACCGAGCCCATCCGCCCGGACCTGCTCGCCCTCTTCGAGAAGGAAGAGCTGGTCAAGTACCTCGCCGAAGAGGAGCTGTACGAGTGAGTTCGTACGATGCGCGTTTCAGGGTCTGGCGCGGTGATGCCGAGGGCGGTGACCTGACGGACTTCTCCGTGGAGGTGAACGACGGCGAGGTCGTCCTCGACATCATCCACAGGATCCAGGCGACCCAGGCCTCCGACCTCGCGGTCCGCTGGAACTGCAAGGCGGGCAAGTGCGGTTCGTGCTCGGCGGAGATCAACGGCCGGCCCCGCCTGATGTGCATGACCCGCATGTCGGTCTTCGACCGTGAGGACGTCATCACGGTGACGCCGCTGCGCGCCTTCCCCGTGGTCCGCGACCTGGTCACGGACGTCGGCTTCAACTACGCGAAGGCCCGCGAGATCCCGGCGTTCGTCCCGCCGGCCGGGGTCGGTCCGGGCGAGTACCGCATGCAGCAGGAGGACGTGGACCGCTCGCAGGAGTTCCGTAAGTGCATCGAGTGCTTCCTGTGCCAGGACACGTGCCATGCGGTGCGCGACCACGAGGAGAACAAGGCGGCGTTCGCGGGCCCTCGCTTCCTGATGCGGGTCGCCGAGCTGGACATGCACCCCCTCGACGCGGCGTCGGACTCCGGCCTCGACCGCAAGCGCACGGCCCAGGAGGACCACGGCCTCGGCTACTGCAACATCACGAAGTGCTGTACGGAGGTCTGCCCGGAGGGCATCCACATCACGGACAACGCCCTGATCCCCTTGAAGGAACGAGCGGTCGACCGCAAGTACGACCCGGTGGTGTGGCTGGGGAACAAGATCCGGCGGAGGTCGTCCTCGTAAGGCCGCGCGGCGCTACGGAGTGCTCACCCGGCGCATCAGCGCGCCTATGTCCCCCGCCACGAGCGGCCGCAGCCGCTCCGGCGTGACGCGTCCCCCGGCCGGTGCGGTGCTGACGCTCAGGGTGAACTCCGCGTCGCCGTCCAGGACGTGGACCGTCGCCGTCCGGCCATGGACGACCGTGTACGCCCGGTCGCCCAGGCCCTTCGCCGTCCGCACCTCGGTCCGGCCCGGGATCCGCTCGGCGGCCGTCGTGCGCGCCGCGTCGAACTCCGCGCCGGGGTCCGTCCGCTTGTGCAGGACCATGGACGCCGTGATGGTGCCGGCCCGTCCCGTGCCCTCCTTGCGTTCCAGCTCCCCCGAGCAGTCCGCCGTGTCCACCGCTGCGCTGCTGCTCCGCGTGGACTCCCAGCGGGATCCGCGGTCGAAGGCCGTGGCGAGGTGGGACATCGCGAGGAGGGAGCAGAGGCGGTCACTCACCCGGTAGCCCTCAGGTCGGGGCCCTGCGCGCCGAACGCGTACAGGCCGGCGCCCCAGACGGCGGACGCGGCGAGCGCGCCGACGAGCAGCGCGCCGAGGGGACGCCGCCGCTGTGCGGCAGGCAGGAGCTCGGGGCGGTTCGCAGGGGCCACGGGTCCGGACACGACAAGCTCCGGTTCGCTGATCGCGCCGCCTGCGGTCCAGGGTCCGTTCTCCATGCCGGAAACCTATGTTGAGCAGCGGTTTTACCGGAAGGTCCGGCGATAACGATGCGGATTCGGCACAACCGGACCGGGCGGATCCCGGTCGCGGTACCCCAGATCCGGTCATACGCTCCCAACTGTGACGCCGCCTCCGAGTCGCCCCCGTCCGGTACGGATAGCCGCGCGGTCGGCTGTGGCCGCCGTGCTCGCGCTCTGCTGGACGCTTCTGCCCGCCACGACCGCCCGTGCCGACGACCCCGTCACTCTGTCGAGAACCGGCCAGATCACCGACAAGGTGGACGCCCTCCGCGACCGTGAGCCCGATGTCGCCTCGGCCCTCGACTCGCTCGACAGCGAGCACAACACCCAGCTCTTCGTGGTCTACGTACGCGACTTCTCCGGCCGCTCCGCCCAGGACTGGGCCGACGACACGGCCGCCAAGAACGGCCTCGGCCTCAACGACGTACTCCTCGCCGTCGCCACGCACGACCGGCAGTACGCCTACTCCGTCGACCAGGACTCCCAGCTCACCGACGCGCAGCTCAAGGATGTCGCGCAGACCGCGATCGAACCGGCGCTGCGCAGGAACGACTGGGCGGGCGCCGGGATCGGCGCGGCCAACGGCATCTCCGCCACGCTCGCGGGCCGCCCCGTCCCCGCCCCGACGATCACCCCGGGCCCGGCCGACCCCGGCGGCTCGGACACGAATCCCAGCGCGGCCGACCTCGCCCTGCCCCTCATCGTGGTCGGCGGCGCGGGCGCCCTCGCGGCGTTCACGTACACCCGCCGCAAGAGGCGTGCGCGTACCCGCACCACGCCCGGCGGCGGCTGGGGCGGGGGCGCAGGACCGAAGGTCACGCCGCTGCCCGAGCTGGACAAGCAGGCCAGGCAGCTGCTGGTGGAGAGCGACGACTCGATCCGCACGAGTACGGAGGAACTCGGCTTCGCCACCGCCCAGTTCGGCGACGAGGCCGTCAAGCCGTTCACCGAGGCGGTGGCGTACGCCCAGTCGGAGCTGACGGCGGCCTTCCGGCTGCGGCAGCAGCTCGACGACGCGCACCCCGAGGACGACGCGACGAAGCGGCAGATGCTCGACGAGATCATCAGCCGCTGCACCGAGGCGGGGCGCAGGCTCGACGCCGAGGCCGCGGACTTCGACCGGCTGCGGGCCCTGGAGCGCACCGCGCCCGAGGCCCTCGCCCACGCGGAGCTCACCTCCCGCGACCTGGCCGCCCGCACGGCGACGACCGAAGAGACGCTGACGGCGCTCGGTTCCCGCTACGCGCCCTCCGCGCTGGTTCCCGTGGCGGGCCACATCGAGCAGGCCAAGGACCGGCTGGTGTTCGCCACGACGAACCTCGAACAGGCGCGGAGCTGCGTCGACGCGGGCGACAACGGCAGGGCCGCGGTGTTCCTGCGGGCCGCCGAGTCGGCCGTCGACCAGGCGGGCACCTTCGTGGACGCGGTCGACCGGCTCGGCCACGAACTGGCCGAGGCCGCCGGGAAGCTGCCTGCCGCGCTCACCGAGTCCGACACCGACCTCGCGGACGCCCACGGACTCCTCGCGGGCATGACCGAGGGCGCGTCCACGGCCGATCTGCGCGGCCGCATCGCACGCGTGGAGACCGTCGCCGCGGGCGTGCGCAAGGAGATGGCCGCCGGCCCCTACGACCCGATCGACGCGCTGCGCCGCGTGGAGGAGGCCGACTCGGCGCTCGACGCCTCCCTGGACGAGGCCCGCGAACGCGAGTCCGGCACCGCCCGCGCGCGCTCCCTGCTCGACCAGGCGGAACTCACGGCCCGCAGCAGCGTCGGCGCCGCGTCGGACTTCATCACCACGCACCGCGGGGCGGTGGGCAGCGAGGCCCGTACGCGCCTGGCGGAGGCGCAGCGGCACCTGGAGTACGTACGGTCGGCGGCACAGGCGGATCCCGCCGCCGCCCTGGCCGGCGCCCAGCGGGCCGACGCGCTGGCCCGGCAGGCACAGCAGCTCGCCGAGCAGGACGTGCGGTCCTTCGGGAATCCGTACGGCGGCGGGGGCGGGCGGGGCGGAGGGGGCATGGGGGGCGCGGTGCTCGGCGGGATCATCCTCGGCGAACTCCTGGGCGGCGGGCGGTCCGGCGGAGGGTTCGGCGGGCGGTCCGGCGGGGGCGGCGGCTTCGGGGGCGGGTTCGGCGGCGGCGGTCCGGGGAGTTTCGGCGGGGGCGGGACCCGTGGCCGCAGGGGCGGCGGCGGGCGGTTCTGACCCGGCGGCATTCACCGAGTTCCCCACGTATCTCCCTCGTACAAGGAGCACCCTCATGACCAAGCAGACCATTCTCGGCCGCGTCACCCAGCTGGCGAAGGCGAACATCAACGCCCTTCTGGACGGCGCCGAGGACCCGCAGAAGATGCTCGACCAGCTGATCCGCGACTACTCGAACAACATCGCCGAGGCCGAGCAGGCCGTCGCGACGACCATCGGCAATCTGCGGATGATGGAGCAGGACCACAAGGAGGACGTCGAGGCGGCCGCCGAGTGGGGCGGCAAGGCGCTCGCCGCGAGCAAGAAGGCCGACGAACTGCGGGCGGCGGGCAGCGCCGCGGAGGCCGACAGGTTCGACAACCTCGCCAAGGTGGCGCTCGGGCGGCAGCTGAGCTCGGAGAAGGAGGCGAAGGACGCCGAGCCGACGATCGCCGCGCAGAACGAGGTCGTCGGAAAGCTGAAGTCCGGCCTCGACCAGATGAAGACGAAGCTGGTCGAACTCCAGTCGAAGCGGGACCAGTTGGTGGCGCGTGCGAAGACGGCGCAGGCCCAGAACCAGATGATGGACGCCGCCAGGAACATCAACGTCCTCGACCCGACGAGCGAGCTGAGCCGCTTCGAGGAGAAGGTGCGCCGCGAGGAGGCCAAGGCGCTCGGCAAGCAGGAGCTCGCCGACTCGTCGCTCGACGCGCAGTTCGAGCAGCTGGAGGGGCTGGGCGACACGGCGGAGATCGAGGCGCGCCTGGCGGCGCTCAAGACGTCTGCGTAGGGCCGAGGAGGCGGCGCGCCCGGTCAGTACAAGCTGAGCAGCGCCTCCGTCGGGTCCACGGCCGCCGAGTCGCCGTCCGGCAGCGGGAGTTCGAACCAGACGGTCTTGCCGCGCGGCGTCCTGCGCGAGCCCCAGGAGGCGCTGAGCAGGCCGACCAGCTGAAGCCCGCGGCCGCCCTCGTCCGTGTCGCGCGCGCGGCGGCGGCGCGGCTGGACGAGGCCCGCGTCCCACACCTCGCACACGAGGGTCCGGTCGAGCAGGAGGCGCAGCCTGATCTCGCCCTCGCCGTACCGCAGGGCGTTGGTGACCAGCTCGCTGACCAGCAGTTCCGTCGTGTCGACGAGCGGCTCCAGGTCCCATTGGGTCAGCTGCGCACGGGTGAACTCGCGGGCTCGGCCCACCGAGCGGGGCTCGCGCGGCAGCGTCCAGTCGCCCACGGCGTCGGCCGGCAGGCCCTGCACGCGGGCCATCAGCAGCGCGATGTCGTCCTCGCCGTGGTGGGTCTCGAGCGTGGTCAGCACGTGGTCGCAGACGTCTTCGAGCGCGGGCGAGGGATCGTCCAGGGCGCTGCGGAACGCGGACAGGCCCTCGTCCAGGGGATGGTCGCGGGACTCGACGAGCCCGTCGGTGTAGAGGGCGAGGAGCGATCCCTCGGGCAGCTCGACCTCGACCTCCTCGAAGGGCTCCCCGCCGACGCCGAGCGGCATGCCCGGGGGTACGTCGAGCATGAGCGCCCCTTCGCCGGGCTCGACCAGGACGGGCGGCAGATGCCCCGCGTTGGCGAAGGTGCAGCGCCGGGTCACGGCGTCGTAGACCGCGTACACACAGGTGGCGAGATAGACCTCGGAGAGGTCGGCGTCGCCGGTTCTGCGGGCGGCGCGGGTGGCCTGCTGGACGCCGCCGCCGGGGCCGGGGGCCGGGGACGACGGGCTGCCGGGCGCGCCGAGGCCGCGGGCGATCTCGTCGAGCGCGGAGAGGACCTCCGCGGGTTCGAGGTCGAGGAGGGCCAGGGTCCGTACGGCGGTGCGCAGTTCGCCCATGGCGACGGCGGCGCGCAGGCCGCGGCCCATGACGTCGCCGACGACGAGCGCGGTTCTGTGTCCCGGCAGCTCGATGACGTCGAACCAGTCGCCGCCGACCTCCGTGGCCGCGTTGCCCGGCAGGTAACGGCAGGCGATGTCGAGGCCGGACGCCTCGGGGTCGTCCGGCGGGAGCAGCGACCGCTGGAGTATCAGGGCGCGCTCGTGCTCGCGCCGGTAGAGGCGGGCGTTGTCGATGCAGACGGCGGCGCGGGCGGCGAGTTCGACGGCGAGGGCGCGGTCGCGGTCGTTGAAGGGCTCGCTGCCCTTCGTACGGGCGAAGCGCGCGAGGCCGACGACGGTGTCGTGGGCGACCATCGGCACGGCCAGCGTGGACTGGATGAGGCCGCCGGACTCGGCGGGGACGAACTGGGGGCGGGCGGTGCGCAGGGCGTCCGCGCAGGGCGAGTTGAAGGAGTAGCGGTGGACGGCCCCGACCTCGACGACCCCGTCGCCACCGGACGCTTCGAGGTACGGCACGTCGGCAACGGCGCTCGCGGCGGCGACCCTGCGCAGCTCGGCGCTGCCGTCGGCGAGGCTGCGGCTGTTGAGCGCCGACTCGTCGCCGGCGAGGAGCCCCTGGTAGAGGTCGACGGAGGCGAGGTCGCAGAAGCCGGGGACGACGACGTCGAGGAGTTCGCGGGCGGTGGTCTCCAGGTCGAGCGAGTTGCCGATGCGGGCGCCCGCTTCGTTGAGGAGGGCGAGGTTGCGGCGGGCGTGGGCGGCTTCGCGGGCGGCGGCGTGCCGCCGGGTGACGTCGGTGGCGAGCCCGGCGACGCCGATGGGCCGGCCGCTGCCGCTGTGCACGCGGTAGAGGTTGATCGACCAGTGCCGGCGCTCGGCGGAGTCGGGCGCGGGCCCGACGAGCTGCATGTCGGTGACGGACTCACCGCTCTCCAGGACGCGGCGCAGCGCGGCCTGGACGCGGTCGGCCTCGCCGCGGGGCAGATAGTCGTGGACGGTGCGGCCGCGATGGTCGTCGGCCCGGCCGCCGAAGACGGCGGCGAAGGGCCGGTTGGCTCGCTGCACCTTCAGGTCGGTGCCGAACAGCAGGAAACCGAAAGGAGATTGGCCGAAAATGGCCTGCGACGCGGCGAGGTCCGTCTCGATGCGGCGCAGGGCGCGGACGTCGACGACGATGCAGACAGCGGCGTGCTCGCCGGACTCCGTCTCGGTCGGCATCACATAGACCTCGGCTATCCCCTCCGTATACGGAGCGGGGCCGTGCTGACCGGGGACGTACAAATCGCCATCGCCGGACGCCGATCCGCCCGCGTCCGCCGCCCGGCCCCTGGGCATCCGGAAGGGGACGACGCCGGTCCACTCGCGGCCGTCGAGGATCTCCGCCATCTTGCGGTGGCCGCGCTCGCGCAGTTCCGTGGAGACGAAGGCCTCGATGGGGTCCTTGCCCACGGCTTCCTGCGCGCAGACGCCGAAGAGCTGCGCCGCGCGCCGGCTCCACTGGTCGATCAGCCCGTCCGGGCCGATGGAGAAGGAGGCGACCTTGATGTAGTCGTACATGGAGCCGGGCGGACTGCTCTGCCACGTCTCGGCCCGGGGCGGGCCTGCCGCATCGCGCGCGGCCGTCCCGCCCGAGGTGCCCTCGGACGACGTGACCTTCGCTGGTATCTCGCTCACGCGAACCGTCCCCTCCAGCTCACCGCGTCCGGCACCGGTCACCGGGGCGGCTGCCCGCAGTATCCAGCACTACGGCGCCGCGCAACACGGTGTTCACGATCACACCACGGTCCCGACGCTTTTTGGCCCGTCCCCACGTAACAGGACGACAACCAGATCCGCGGCTGTCCCGTGCCTTTTCCTGGCCGGCCCTTCGCCGATCAGCATGCTCCCTGTCTCCTAACCAGGGAGGGTTCCTCTTAACCGGCGCGACGCCACCGGTTCCGGCCGCAGGTTCCGGCCACCGGTAACGGCCGCGGTCAGTGCCGGCCGGGCAGCGACAGTTCGAACCAGACCGTCTTGCCCGCGTCACCGGGCCGCGTCCCCCACCGCCGTGCCGCCCCCGCGACCAGCTGGAGCCCCCGCCCGCTTTCCTCTTCCGGCCCCGCGACGCGCTCCAACGGCGGATCCGGAAGGGGATCGGAGACCTCCACTCGCAAGGTGTGGGCCGGCTCCGCCGACCTCAGGAGACGTACACCGATGGGTCCGGAAGCGTGCCGGAGCGCGTTGGTCACCAGCTCACTGACGAGCAGTTCGGTGACATCGCCGAGCGAATCGAGGCCCCAGACGCCGAGCTGGCCGCGGACCGCGGCACGAGCGGAACGGACTGCGCCCGGTTCCTCGGGGAAGACCCACTCGGCGCACCCCCCGTCGGTGTCGATCACGCCGATCACTTCCCAGGCAGCAGTAGAACCCCGTCCACCCCTTCGGATCGCGTCCGATTTCATAGGGTTAATCGGCATATACCCGGGTGGCCGTTGGCGCTACCGTCTCACACGAACACTCCGGGAAGGGCGGCACGAACGGAGCACTCGCGACGGTACGACGGGTGACACAACCAGCAGCACGACGGTGGCAGCCGACGGCACGACGCTGGCGGCCCGCGGCACGACGACCGGCACCACGGACAGGACTGCCGGCGGACGGATCACGGCCGCTGCGCCGCGAGCACCGCCTTCACCGCCGGTACGTCCTGGTCGAGCCAGTCCACGGACCAGATCTCGTCGGGCCCGAGCCAGCGCAGCTCGTCGTGGTCCTCCAGGGGGCGCGGGCGGCCGGACAGCAGGCGCGCGGTCCACACCCGCAGCACGTATCCGGGCTTCAGGGGCCACTCCCCCGGGACGCGCGCCACTGGCTCGGCGCTGATCCCGAGTTCCTCGCGCAGCTCCCGCACGAGAGCCCGCTTCGGGTCCTCGCCGGGCTCGACCTTGCCGCCGGGGAGTTCCCAGCGGCCCGCGAGCTCGGGGGGCGCACTGCGTCGCGCGGCGAGCAGACGGCCGCTGTCCTGGAGGGCCGCCGCGACGACGACGGTCGGTTCAGTCATGTGCCGGAGCCTACGGCCGCGGGCGGGGACGTCAGCGCGCGGTGCCGTTCTGCGCCTGGCCGAGGCGCTCGACCCAGTAGAGCTGCTTGTGGCCGCGGCCGTCGAGACTGTCGGCGATCCTCTGGGCTTCCACCCTGGTCGCGTACCTGCCCACGCGATAGCGGTTGCCGTTGTCGTCCTGGCGTATGACGAGCCACACAAGCGTGGTCGTGCCCTCGTTCATCGCACCCCTCCACTCCCCGACCCCGGCTCGCACAGCGCCCCGCTTCCTGAGGAAACCCCACTCCGCATATGCCCGAGCGTACGCCTGACCTTCACGCAGCGGATACGCATTGGCACAAAGAGATACGCAACCAGCCAATCCGCAGGGGGCGCACTCCGAAGAGTGCGCCCCCTGGACGTGCCTCAGTTTGGGCGGTCAGCCGGTACGCACCGTCGGCATGGGCATCAGCACCGGGCCGGCCTGCGGCTCCTTGCGGCAGGCGTCGCCGCACTCCGCGTCGAGCGAGCAGCACAGCGAGCAGACAGGGCCCGACCGGACGGGGCAGTCCGCGATGTCCGGGAGTTCGTACGCCGTCTCGCAGACGCTGCACGTGTGGGTCGCCGTGATGTCGGCGATCTCGACGTCGGGGCCGTTCACCGGGTTGGGCCTGGCCAGGTAGTACTTGCCCTTGGTGGCCCAGGCGATCAACGGGCAGAGCGTCAGGGCGAGTCCGGCCGCTATGAACGTCGAGAAGGCCTCCGCGTACTCGCCGAACACCCCGAAGAACGCGACGATCGAGACGGCCGAGGCGATCACCATGGCGCCGAAGCCGGCCGGGTTCACGGCATACAGATAAGCCCGCTTGAACTCGATGTACTTGGGGCTCCAGCCGACCCGCTTGTTGATGACGAGGTCGGCGGCGACGGCCGCGATCCAGGCGATGCCCACGTTCGAGTAGAAGCCCAGCAGCTTGTTCAGGGCGGCGAACATGTTCATCTCCATCAGCGTCAGCGCGATGGCGAGGTTGAGGAAGATGTACCAGACGCGGCCCGGGTGGCGGTGGGTGATGCGGGAGAAGAAGTTCGACCAGGACAGCGAGCCGCTGTAGGCGTTGGTCACGTTGATCTTGATCTGGGAGACGACCACGAAGAGCGCCGCGGCGGGCAGGGCGACCGATCCGAGCCACGGCTTGAGCGCCTCGACCTGCGGCGCGATGGGTTCCAGCGCGTGGGTCTTGCCGACGGCTTCGACGGCGACGAAGGCGAGGAGCGCGCCGCCGAGTTGCTTGGCGGCGCCGATGATCACCCAGCCGGGTCCGGCGGCGAGAACGGCCAGATTCCATCGCTTCCTGTTCTGCTCGGTCCTGGCCGGCATGAAGCGCAGGTAGTCGGCCTGCTCGCCGATCTGCGCGATGAGGGAGAGCGCGACGCCGGTGCCGAGGCCGAAGCCGAGCCAGGAGAAGCCGCTGCCCGCACCCTCCGTGCCGCCGAAGTGGGCGAAGTCGCCGAAGGAGCCCGGCGAGTGGAAGGCCAGGATCACGAAGGGCAGCACGAGCCCGATGAGCCAGACCGGCTGCGTCCACGCCTGCACCTTGGCGAGGGCACCCATGCCGCGGAAGACGATCGGGATGACGATGAGCGTGGTCAGCAAGTAGCCGACGGGCAGCGGCAGTCCGACGATCTCGTGCAGGGCCTGCGCCATGATCGAGCCTTCGAGGGCGAAGAAGATGAAGGTGAACGAGGCGTAGATGAGGGACGTGAGCGTCGAGCCGAAGTAGCCGAAGCCCGCGCCCCGGGTGATGAGGTCCATGTCCAGGCCGTACTTGGCGCAGGCGCGGGCGATGGGGATGCCGGTCAGGAAGATGATCGTCGCCGCGCACAGGATCGAGGCGAGCCCGCTCGTGAAGCCGTACGTGAAGACGATGGAGGCGCCGATCGCGAAGTCGGCGAGGTAGGCGATGCCGCCGAGCGCAGTGGACGCGACCATGGTCGGGGACCAGCGCCGGTAGGAGTGGGGCGCGTAGCGCAGCGAGAAGTCCTCGCGGCTCTCGTCCGCGGCGAGCTTGGCGTAGCTGCGCCGCGGCGGGGCTGCCTCTGTGTCACGGGTGACCGTGTCCGTCATGAGGGTTCCTGTCGTCCGGCCGATTGCGGGTACGGACGGAAGTTAGGAGCCGTGCATGACAATGCGGGGCGGCCGGTGATTGCCCCGGCGTTACGGGAGGCGGCCGCGGGTTAAGTCGCCGTCACGCGCCCCGGACAGGGCGTTCGCGTATCGGTCACTTCACGGGCAGGTGGTATGCGATCCGGTACCGGTCGGCGGGGACGACGACGTCCGCCGTCTCGACCGGTCTGCCCGACGCGAAGTACGTGCGCTGGATGACGAGGACGACATGGCCGGGCACTCCGCCGAGCGCCATGAGCTCCTCGGCGAGGCCGGGGCGGGCGCCGACCTCCTCCGTCACGTTGTCCACGATCACGTCGATGGCGGCCATGCGCTCGACGACGCCGCAGCCGCCGAGGGGGCCCTCCTCGGGGAGCATCACGGGGGTGCGTCCCGTGACCGCGAGGGGCTCCCAGGACGTGGAGAGCATCATCGCCTCGCCCGCGTCCCGGTAGACGTACTTCGTGCACATCACGCGGTCACCGGCGCGGACACCGAGGCGCTCCGCGATGACGCTGCTCGCCTCGACCTGTTCGCTGCGGGAGTCCCACGTGCCGCGCGCCGTCTCGTCGGCCTGCTCCTGCTTGAAGGGGGTGGAGCCGCTGGTCGGCCGGTATCCGGAGCGGGCGACGCGACGCGGCACCGGTGTCTCGCGCACATACGTGCCCGATCCCGAGCGCCCCTCGACGAGGCCCTCGGCCATCAGCACCTTGCGGGCTTCGAGGGCGACGGTGTCCGAGACGCCGTACTCCTCACGGATCCTGGCCTGTGACGGGAGCCGGGTGTGCGGTGGCAGCGATCCATTGACGATCTTCTTGCGAAGATCACCCGCGACGCGCAGATACGCCGGCTGCTCACCGAATGTCACTGGCTGCACTCCCTAAGACCCATGGCGACCCGTCAGGTTGACAGACAGCAACAGCGTCGCAACCCAGGGTTGTGCGCCGCAAGCAAAGGCCAAAGAATCACTCGAAGTGATGACATACGCGGGCGCAGGCCTTTACGCAGGGAGTTTCTCCGGGTAAGGGAATCCTTACGCCTGGCCGTTGAGACTGGTGGCGGCGGGGACACCCGCCATCCGTGGGACCTCCGGCGCGGGTTGCCCGACTCCCGTCCGCAACCGCCCGCATCGTCGGATGCGTGACCCGACCCCGCCGATCCCCCGCCCGCCTCACCGTCCTCCTCGCGCTCGCGGTGCTCGGCGCCTCACCGGGCGCAGCCCTGGCGACGCCCGGCCCCGGCCCGGCGCCCGCCCCCGCACCCGCGGGCTCCCCCGCCAAGACCTCTGAGGTCTCCGCGGCCTGCACCGGCGACCCCGCCTGGGCCCCGGCCACCACCCGTATCGACCCCGCGAACACCTATCACGCGTACACCGGCAACGGATATCTCGGCGTGCGCGTCCCGCCGTCCGGCACGGGCTACGCCGAGCCCGGCGACAGGACCGGCTGGCCGCTCTACACGCCGCGCTACGACGGGGCGTTCGCCGCCGGGCTCTACGCGCGCGGCCCCGAGAACACCGCACACCGCGAGGCCATCGCCGCGCTGCCGGACTGGACCGCGCTCGACCTGACGGTGGGCGACGAGACGTACGGCCCCGGCAGCCGGATCTCGCACTACCGGCAGACCCTCAGCCTGCGCTGCGGATTCGTCCGTACGTCACTGACCTGGACACACAAGGACGGCCGGCGCACCGACCTGACGTACGACGTGCTGACCGACCGCTCCCACGCGCACGCCGGAGCCGTGCGGCTGCGCGTCACGCCGCACTGGAGCGGTGAGGCGACCGTCACCGACTGGATCGACGGCCGCGGCGCCCGCCGGATCGCTCCCACCGGCGGCGGCCCCGCGGGCAAGCGCACGATGGCGGTGGGCTTCCGCACCGACGGCACCCGCCAGGACGGCGTCGTCGCCTCCACCCTGCGCGCCCCCGGCCGCACCCGCGCGGCGGGCCGTACCGATACGTTGACGAACCGTCAGTCCGCCACCTTCTCCGTCGACACGGGCCGCACGTACACCGTCACCAAATACGTCGGCGTGGACACGGCTCTCACCTCCCGCACCCCGCACGACTCGGCCGTCGGCGCCTCGCAGCGGGCGGCCTCTGTCGGATGGGACGAGGTGTTCCGCCAACACGTCGCTGCCTGGCGGAAGTTGTGGACGTCGGACATCGAGGTCCCGGACCGCCCCGACCTCCAGCAGCAGGTGCGGGCCGCGCGGTACGGGCTCCTCACGGCGGTGCGCGCCGGCGGTCGCGACAGCCTCGCGCCCTCCGGGCTCACCAGCGACGCCTACGCGGGCATGATCTTCTGGGACGCCGAGACATGGATGTTCCCCGCGCTGCTCGCCGACCGGCCCGAACTGGCGCTCCCCGTCCTCGAATACCGCTACCGCACGCGCGAGGCGGCCGCCGACAACGCCCTCAAGACGTCGGTCAAGGGCCTCATGTACCCGTGGACCAGCGCGAGCCGCGGCGCCCTGTGGACGGAGTGCCAGAGCTGGTACCCGCCGCACTGCGTCACCCAGAACCACCTCCAGGGCGACATCGCGCTCGCCGCCTGGCAGTACTACCTGGCCACGGGCGACCGCGCCTGGCTGCGCTCGCGCGGCCGGCCGCTGCTCAATGGCCTTGCGGAGTACTGGACTTCACGTGTCACGAAGAACGCCGACGGCTCGTACTCCATCAAGGACGTCGCGGGCCCCGACGAGTACAGCAACGGCGTCGACGACGGGGTCTACACGAACGCCGTCGCGGCCACGGCCCTGCGCTCCGCCGCCCGCGCCGCCCGGCTCGTGGGCGCCGCGCCCCCGGCCGCGTGGACGACGATCGCCGACGGGCTCCGCATCCCGTACGACCCGAAGCGCAAGATCTTCCTCCAGTACGAGGGCTACAACGGCTCGACGATCAAGCAGGCCGACGCGGTCCTGCTGCTGTACCCGCTGGACTGGAAGCCGATGCCGAAGGGCGCGGCGGCGGCGACCCTGGACTACTACGTCGCGCACACCGACCCGGACGGGCCCGCGATGACGGACTCCGTGAACGCGGTGGCCGCCGCGTCGGCCGGGGAGCCGGGCTGTGCCACGTACACGTTCCTGCGGCGCGCCTCGAAGCCGTTCTTCCGGGAGCCGTTCGGGCTCTTCTCGGAGGCGCGCGGCACGAAGGCGGGGTCCAGCGACCCGCTCGCGGGCACGCCCGCGCAGGACTTCCTGACCGGGAAGGGCGGCTTCCTCCAGGTGTTCACGCACGGCCTGACCGGCCTGCGCCTCGAGGAGGACGCCCTGCGCCTCGACCCGTCGCTGCCGCCGCAGCTCGGCAGGGGCGTGACGCTGCGCGGACTGACCTGGCGCGGACGCACGTACGACATCGCGATCGGGCCGGAGCGTACGACGGTCAGGCTGACCGCGGGCGAGCCGTTCCCCGTCGTCACGCCCACCGGGCGCGCCACCGTCAACCGCGGCGGGCTCGTCCTGCGCACCCGGCGCCCCGACCTCGAACCCACCTCCGACCTGGCCCGCTGCCGCACCGCGACGGCGACGTCCGAGGAGCCGGGCCTGTACGCGGAGGCGGCGGTGGACGGCAATCCGGTCACCCCCTGGCAGCCGGCGACCGCGCACGCCTCCCTCACGGTCGACCTCGGCCGGACCGGGAAGGTCTCCGGGGTGGACGTCACGGGCACGCGCGCGTACGCGGTGACGACGTCGGCCGACGGGGCGTCCTGGCGGGCCTTCACGCCGGGGCGCACGGCCCGGTACGTCCGCATCACCGAGAACGGCGAAAAGCCCGAGCCCGTCGATGAGTTGAGGGTGAGGTAGGGCCTGCCGCCCGACCGGCAGGCCCTGGACCGCCGGTCGCCGCGCGCGGCCCCACACCGCGCGACGGCGCCCGGCGGCCGGTCAGTTGGCCTCGGCCGGCACGGCGGCCAGGGAGCGGGACCGCACCACGAGTTGTGCGACCGCCGTCACCACCAGGTTCGGGACGAGCGCGATGAGCCCGGTGTCGACCGTGCCGACGTCCACGCTCCCGAAGGTGAGCCAGATCAGGACGCCGACGCCGGTCAGGATGCCGAGCAGTGCGGGCACGGCGTCCAGACGCACCTTCTTGGCCAGGCCCATGACGATCGCCGGGGCGAGCTGGGTGAGGCCTCCGTAGGTGAGCAGCAGAAGATCGGACAGGAGTCCGGGCCTGGTCAGGCCGAGCACGAGGGCGAGCGCGGCGGCCGCGACCACACAGAGGTGATTGGTGCGCAGCTGCGTACGTTCGTTGCGCGCGCTCAGCAGGTTGCGGGACAGCAGGCTGGAGATGCCCACGACGATGGCTGCCGAGGGGACCATGGCGGCCGAGGCCGCGGCGACCGCGACGACGCCGACGAGCCAGCCGGGCAGAGTCTGGCCCGCGAGGGTGAGGGCGACGGAGTTCGCGGGCGAGCCCGGCTTCACCATGAGGATTCCCGCGAAGCCGACGATGACCGGGATGCCGAGTGCTATCTGATAGAGCGGCAGCCAGACGGCGTTCTTGCGCAGGGCGCGCCCGCTGACGGCGGCGAGGACCGGCGGCCACAGGTGGGCCATGGTGCCGAGTCCGCCGCCGATGCCGGAGATGATGACGGCGGTGACGAAGAACGTGGCGTCATAACCCTCCTGATGGAACGTCAGGAGCTGTGGGTGGGTGTCCCGTATGGTCTCGAAGAGGCCGCCGATGCCGCCCCGCACGGAGACCGCGACACCGATGAGCAGCACCACGAGCCCGAAGATCATCAGGGCGTCCTTGAGGTAGGCGACGCGGGCGATGCCGCGGATCCCGGACCACAGGACGAAGGCGACGGTGAGGACGGTCGCGAGGACCATGCTGAGGTTGCCGCCCGTGCGGCTGCCGGTGGCGAGCTGGACGATCATCCCGAGCCCGGTGATCTGGAGCTGGAGGTACGGCAGCAGGAAGACGGCGCCGACGACGGCGACGACCTTGCCGAGCAGGGGGCTGCGGTAGCGGTCGGTGAAGAAGTCCGCCTGCGTCAAGTAGCCGCCCTTGCGGCCGAGTTCACGCATCCGGGGTGCGGTGAAGTACTGCAGGATGAAGTTGATCGCGAGGTAGCACAGCGCGAACGCGGCGGCGACACCTCCGCCGAAGGCGATGCCGGCGAGACCGAGGAAGCTGAAGGTCGTGAAGGCCTCGCCCGCCTGGAGGAACCAGGTGGTGAAGGTGGAGAACTTCCGTTTCCCCACCGTCCATTCGCCGAGTTCCCCGCTGCGCGGTCTGCGCCCGCTCACGCCGACGACGGCGATGGAGACCATGCCGATGAGAGTGATGGCCATGGTGGTGTTCATGCGGCGGCCTCCTCGGCCTCGTCGCGGTCGGCGCGTTCGTTGTCGGTCCGCGCGAAGTGCTCGACGAGGGCGAGCGACGCCGTCGTACCGGCCGTCCACAGCAGGCACCAGGCCAGGACGGAAGGGATGCCGAACCAGAGGTACGGGCCGTTGACGAAGGGCAGGAACGGGGTGCCGAGGAAAGCCAGTACAGGCACGACGGCCCAGATCACGTGCGGTTTTCTCATCAGGGCTCCATACTGCTGCGGAAGGTACGGCTGCGGAAGGTACGGCTACGGGAGGTGCGGCTACGGGAGGGAGGGGCGACGGCGTCCGTGCCCGGTGGCGGCCTCGTAGGCGGCGCCGACCTCGAGCACGGCCCGCTCGGCGCGGGGCGGGCCGACGATCTGGAGCCCTACGGGGAGCCCGGCTCCGGTGAAGCCGGCCGGTACGGAGAGGGCGGGTGCGCCCAGGACGGAGAGGAAGTACGCCGAGCGCATCCAGTCGAGATAGGTGTGCTGCGGCTGCCCGTCGATGACGGTCGGGTACTCCGCCTCCACGTCGAAGGGGGTGACCTGGCTGACGGGCGCGACCAGTACGTCGTAGCGCTCGAAGAAGCCGACGGCCGCGAGGTGGATGCGGGCGTGCTCGGCGGTCGCGCGGGCGAGGTCGGCGCCGGTCAGGCGCCGCCCCTCCTCGATGTTCCAGACGAGGCTGTCCTTCAGGGAGGCGCGGTCGCTGTCGAGGAGCGCGCCGAGGCCCTGGTTGAACTCCTGCGCGCGCAGCGTACGGAAGACGTCCTCGGCGCCGTCCAGGTCGGGGCAGTCCTCGGCAACGACGCAGCCGAATTCCTCGAAGACCTCGGCCTGCCGCTCGAAGACGTCGCGCACGTCGCGGTCGACGGCGACCCGCCCGCCGAGGTCGGGCGCGAACGCCACCCGCAGCCCGGCCGCGTCCCGCCCGAGCGGTGCGCGGAAGGGTGCGCCCGGCCCCTCCAGGGAGATCGGGACGCGCGGGTCGGGCCCGGCCATGACGGACAGCAGCAGCGCGGTGTCGGCGACGGTGCGCCCCATGGGCCCGGCGACGGCGAGGGTCTCCCACAGGTTGCCGGCTGGGTGCGAGGGGACGCGGCCGGGGGTGGGACGCAGGCCGACGACGTTGCAGAAGGACGCCGGGTTGCGCAGGGAGCCGCCCATGTCGCTGCCGTCGGCGAGCGGCTGGAACCCGGCGGCGAGCGCGGCCGCGGCCCCGCCACTGCTGCCGCCCGCCGACCGCTTCGTGTCGTACGGGTTCCTGGTCGCGCCGAAGACGGGGTTGAAGGTGTGCGAACCGGCGGCGAACTCGGGGACGTTGGTCTTGCCGATGCGGATGGCGCCCGCGTCCTGGATGCGCCGCACGAGCAGCTCGTCCTCGTCGGGGACGTGCTCGGCGAAGAGGGGTGAGCCGTGCGTGGTGCGCATGCCGCGGGTGAGGTGGGTGTCCTTGAACGCGATGGGCAGGCCGTGCAGCGGTCCGAGCTCCTCACCTCGCGCCTGACGCTCGTCGGCGGCGGCGGCCGCGGCGAGGGCGCCCTCGGGGTCCAGGGTGACGATCGCGTTGACGGCGGGGTTGAGGCGTTCGATGCGGTCGAGGTGGGCCTGGACGACCTCGCGGGCCGACAGCTCACCACGACGGACGCGCGCCGCGAGGTCGACGGCGTCGAGGACGCAGAGTTCGTCCTGTACCGGAGCGGAATCGGCGGGGCCGGTGGCGGCGGGGCCGGAGTCGGCGGGACCGGTGGAAACGGGCATGGCAGTCCTAGGGCAGCGGGCAGAGAGGCGCGGCCGGCCGGGGCGGGATCGGCGACGCGTGTGCTGCACCACACTGAAGGCGCTGACGTTTTCAGTCAACACCTAAAGTTGTATGAACTTTTAAGACGCCAAACTCACCACTGTGAAGGTTTCAGTCGCATTACCAAGGTCTGCGGCTGGACGTCGGAAACTCCACCCCGCTGCGCTTGAACGCGTCGACCACCAGATGCGACTGCACGGCCTCCACATGCCGCACCCAGGGCGAGGCGGTCAGGAACTCGTACAGCGCGGCCTTCGACGGCTGCGTCACGTCGACCAGGAGCTGGTGCTCACCCATGACCACGGCGGCGTACCGCACGAGCGGCGACTCGACGAGCAGCCGGCCCACCTTCTCGACCTCGTCGGGCCGGGTCCTGATCCACAGGAGCGCCTCGACCGGGAGGCCGAGCAGCGCGGGCTCGACGGCGGCCCGGATGCTCACGTGCCCGTCGCGGGTCAGCGTCTCGACGCGGCGGCGGGCGGTCGCCACGGAGACGCCCGCGACGGCGGCCAGGTCCTCGTGGGTGCGCCGCCCGTCCTCGGCGAGCGCGCCCAGGATCGCCCGCTCCTCGGGCCCGACCTCGACCTCCGGCAGCCCGATCTCGTCGACGCTCCCGGACGGCCCGCCGAGCGCCTCGATCTCCCCGGCGTCGAGGATCCCCGGCGACCACTCGTGCACGGTCCTGAAGTACCGCAGCACCGGCGACACGCTCTGCGAGAAGAGGCCGGGCAGCGCGGGCACCTCGTCGAGCATCAACGGCCCCAACTGCCCCTGTGGAAACTGGAGTTCGGCCACACAGTCGACCGGTCCCGCGAGCGCGTACGAGAAGATGCAGTCCGCTCGCCGGGCGGCCGCCACGGCCGCGTCGCGCACCGACCCCGGCCGGCAGGTCATCCGCAGGATCACGGTCTCCCCCCGCACGACGAGCCCCCGCACGGCCACGTCCCCACTCTCCAGCAACCGCAGCCCCCGCCGCGCCACCTTCCGCTCGGGCTCCCCGATCGCGGCCGCGATCCGCCGCCACGACGCCCGCCCGTCGATCTGCAGGGCGGCAACGATGCGCCGGTCGAGGGGGTCCAGGGGAGCGGGGGCGGTCGGGGTGGCCGGTACTGGGTGCGTCACAGGACTGACCATAACGAGCGGGGGCGGCGGGGCGGATCGGAACCGGGGCCCAGCACTCACACCCGTCCGAACAACGGCCCAAGGCCCCCGAAGAGGCGGACCCCGGATGACCTGCGAGTGAGCACGTCGCTGCGCCGCTGCACGGCCTTGGGACGGCAGAGCGGACCATCCGCCAGAGAAGGCGCGGACGCCGGAGAAGTGCCAGGGGCCGGACAGTGTGTGATGGTCCGGCCCCTCGCCCGGGAGGCTCCCGGCGCGCCTCGTAGGGTTCAGTCCTCGATCACCGGATTGCACGGCGAGAGGAAGGGGTCGAGGCGCTCCTCGACGGCCCCCCTGCGCACGACGCGCACCCGGAACGCGTTGTCTGCGTTCGGGATGTCGTTTTCGTCGGAGCGGTCGTGGAGCAGCCCCCATGCGCCGGGGAAGCGGCGCGCGATGTACGCCACCAGTTCGTCCAGCTGCTCGGCTTCGTAGCCCTTGTGGTTGGTCTGGCCGGCGGCGGTGACGACGGGCAGCCCGTTGAAGACGTCGAGCACGACCTTGCAGCTGGAGGACCACTGGACCGCGTCGATCCGTGCGCGCAGTTCCTCGACACCCGACCGCAGGGACTGCGCGTCGTCCTCGTACGGGTCCTCGGAGATACCGAACCAGCCATGGAACTCGTACATGCCCTCTACTCCAGCGGATTCGTGTCGATCACCGGCTCGACGCCGTACCGGCGTCCGTATTCCTGGAGCTTATCGATCACCCCTGGTCCGGGCGGTCCGTCGAACTGGAAGTACGGCGTGCGGCCACTCTGGATCGCCGCCTCGAACGTGGCTTGCGCCTGCTTGCGGAACTTCTTGTTCAGGGTGAAGTCCGCGGGCTTCGCCTGGGCCACGTACTTGTCGCTGATCGCGTCGAACTCACGTCCGTCCGGGTCGTTCGCGAACCTCCTGCGGGGCTCTCCGCCGAGCTTCTCGGCCAGCTTGTCCGCGTCGGGGTCGGGCTTGTTGACCTCGTGGAGTTCGCCGAGCCCTCCGTTGTCCTCGTACGGCGCGAGGCCCAGCGGATCGCTGAACCGGTGCGGGTTGTGCACGTACGCCGTCGGGTTGGGCGCGGGCGCGAGGCCCAGCGGGTCGGGCGTGGTGTACCGGGCGGTCTGCGGGTCGTAGTAGCGGTGGTGGTTGTAGTGGAGGCCGGTCTCCGGGTCGAAGTACTGGCCGGGGAACCGCAGCGGCGTGTACGCGGACGCGTCGGCGTTCCACGTCGTGATGCCCCACAGCGTGGTGCGGCTCTGCCAGGCGATGCGCCCGTCCTCGTCGATGAGCTCGGTCGGGGTGCCGATGAGGTCGGTGGCGATCGCGAAGAACCGCGCGTCGATCTCCCGCTGCGTGGCCACGTCGGTGAGCCGTTCGGTCTGGGCGACCGGGGTCAGGCCCTCGTGGTCCCAGCTCAGCGTGGTGTGGTGAGGCAGCTCGCCGGGGAACTCCGTGGTCTGCTCGGCGAGCACGGGACCGTCCCAGACGAAGCGCGTGCGCTCGGCCACCGCTTCGCCGTCGGCCGCCATCCGCTCCTTGGCGATGCGCCGGCCGAGCGGGTCGTACCGGTAGCGCCACGCAGTGCCGTCCGGGGTCGTGACGTCGGTGAGCCGGTCCTCGGCGTCGTACGCGTACGTCCACACGTCACGCTTCTTCGACAGCCGGGTCTTCGAGCGCCGGATCAGCCGGCCCGCCTCGTCGTACACGTAGCGGTTGGCCCCGGCCTGCGTGATCCGGGTGCCGGTGTAGGAGCGCTCGCCGCGCGCGCCGCCACTGGCGTGGCGGTCCGGCCAGGCGGCGGAGATGTTGTTGCCGCCGCTGTCGTACGCGTAGGACTCGCTCCACCCGTCGGCCGTGACGGCGGTGACCCGGCCCGTCGCGTCCAGGCCGAAGCGGCGCGGGCCGCGCAGGGCGTCGTCGGCCGCGACGAGATGGCCGTCCTCGCGGTACGCGTACGTCCGCAGGTTCAGCCGGTGGCCGCCGCGGGCGATCTCCTGAGCGGTGAGCCGGCCGGCGTCGTCCCAGTCCGACGTCAGCGTCAGCGTCTGTCCGACGCTGCGGGTCAGCTCGCGCCCCGCGGCATCACGCGTGAACACGATGTCGTGGCCCGCGACGGTCAGCGCGGCGGCACGGCCCGCGCTGTCGTGCGTGTACGAGGTGACATGGCCGCCCGGGGTGACGCGCCGGTTGCGGCGCCCGGCCACGTCGTACGAGAACGACAGCGCACGCCCGTCGGTCAGCTCGGACTTGACGTGGCCCCGGCGGTCGTACGCGTACGTCAGCTCCGCGTCGGGCCCGATGGCCCGAAGGAGCCGGCCCGCGGGGTCGTACTCGTACGTCGTCACGGCGCCGCCGGCGTCCTTGCGGACGACCCGGCCGAGCAGGTCCCGCTCGTAGCGGACGGCCGCGCCGAGCGGGGTGGTTCGGGTCAGCACCCGGCCGAGCGGATCGACGTCGTAGGCGAGCGTCCGGCCGTCGAAGTCGGTCTCGGCGACGAGGCTGCCGACCGGGTCGTAGGTGTAACTCCACCGCAGGCCCAGGGGGTTGCGGACCTCGGTGAGGCGCAGCTCGGTGTCGTGCGTGAACTCGTGGCGGGTGCCGTCGGGGTCGGTGCGGGCCGTGAGCAGGTCGAAGTGGGTGTACTCGAAGGCCGTGGTGCCGCCCTCGGGGTCGGTGTGGCGGACGCAGTTGCCCTCGCCGTCGTACGTCCACGACTCCACGGCGCCGTCCGGGCCCGTCAACCGCGCGAGCCGGCCCTCGGGGGTCCACTCGAAGAGGGCGGCGGCGCCGCTGGGTCCGGTGCGCTCTGTGATCCGGCCGAAGGCGTCCCGCACGTACGACGTGCGGCCGCCGTCCGGGGCGGTCTGCTCCAGGAGAAGGCCTGCGGCGTTGTGGCGCAGCAGGGTCGTGGCACCGAGCGGATCGGTAACCGAGGTGACGTGGCCGAGCGCCTCGTGGGTGTAGCGGGTGGTGCGCCCGGCGGGGTTGGTGACCGCGGCCCGGTTGCCGCGTTCGTCGAACTCCTGCTTCCAGCGCAGCCCGCCCGGCTCGACCAGTTCGACCGGGCGGCCGTCACCGTCGTAGGCCGCCGTCTGCACGCTGCCGTCGGGACGGGTCGTCGAGACGAGACGGCCCTCGTCGTCCCAGCGGAACTCGGTGCGCGCGCCGAGGGGGTCGGTACGGGACAGCAGCCGGTCGTCACGGTCGTAGGCGTACCGGATCGTCGCGCCCGTGGGCCAGGTCTCGGCGACGACCTGTAGGTGGCTGTTGACCGTGTAGCGCCAGGTGTGGCCGAGGGAGTCGGTGACCGTGGTGGTGGTCAGGCCCGTGCCGAGGTGCGGGTCGCTGTAGTGGAACTCCGAGGCCAGGTGCCCCTCGGCACCGGTCTGGGACACGCACCGGTCGTTGTCGTCGTACACGAAGCTGTAACTGGAGCCGTTCGTGTCGGTCCAGGCGGCGATGCGGCCTTCGGTGTCGTAGGCGAACCGGGTGGGGACGCCGGAGGACTTGGTGACCTCGGTGAGATGGCCCTCCTCGCTGTATCCGTACCTGGCGATCTCGGTGCCGCCGAGGCTCAGCGAGGTGATCCGGCGGTTCTCCGTGGTGAACGTGAGGCGGTAGCCCCCCGAGTGGGTGAGGGCGAGCGGGGCGCCCTCCTCGTCGTACTCGGCGATGATCGTGCGCCCGTGCCGGTCGGCGATCTCGGCGAGCGGCGCTGTGCCGTTGTCACCCGGCTCGGTTCCGGGCGGGGCGAGGAAGTGCCGGACGGTGCCCGTGTCCGGGTCGGTGAGCGTGTAGCTTCCGTCGGCATGCCGCTCCAGCGGCCAGCGCGGTCCCGCCTCGGGGAGCACCGGGGTGCCGGGGGCGGGGTGCGGATACGGGACGAGCAGGTTGTCCTCACCGTGGAGGACGACACCGATCGGGTCGACGGTCAGGCGCTGGTCGATCGTCGACGACCAGCTCTCGCCGAACCAGCGGCCAGCCCGGTACGAGGACTCGAAGTCCCTGCGGAACAGCAGCGGCAGGCTGCCCGGCAGTAGCACGTCCTCCTGCGGCAGGAACATGCGGCCGGTCGCGAAGTCGACGGGCTCACGGCCGCACCGCTTGCCGTCGGGCCTGCGGACGGTCTCCCTGAGCCTCTTGGCGCGGCGCGCCTTGGCGGCGTCCGCGAGCTCGTCCGTGAGCCTCGCGCTCTTCGCGGCGGCTCCGGCGCCACCCGTCGCGGCGGTGAGGATCGCGTCCGGCACCATTGTGCCGAGCCCTTCCGCCGGATCCTTCATGAAGTTGTCCAGCATCTGCTTGCCGGTGCCCCAGGGGTCGTTGGCGACCTGGACGAGTCCGGCGACGGTGCTGTTGAGGTTCATCACGTAATCGGCGGGATGCGTGATGTTGTACGGGTCCATCGGGTTGAGGCCCCGGACGAAGTTCACGAGGCCCGCGGTGCCCTTGACCACGCCCATGGTGAAGTGGGTCTTCATCAGTTCGTACTCGTCGAGCCCGTCCTGCAGCTGTTCGCTGTAGGAAGGCTTGGGCGGGGCCGCGTCCCGGGCCTTCTGGACGGCTTTGCGGGCGGTCTCGGCGGCGGAGTTCCGCTGCTTGCGCGCCTCGGCGAGGATCTCCTGCGCCTCCTGCATCTTCCCCTTGCCGGGGTCGGAGAACTCGCCCGGCTTCGGCGGCAGGGTGGCGGGATCACGCTTGTCGGCGGGCATCGCGTTGTACTTGTCGACCGCGTCGTTGTAGCCGTCGACCTTCTTCTTGTGCGCGTCCACGGCGTCCGCCGAGGCCTTCGTGCCTTCCTTCCACTTGTCGATCGCGGCCTGCGCCTGACCCTGCGCCCAGGTCACCGTGTCCGCGAACGACTCCAGCGCCTTCGTCGCCCCCTCGAACGCGTCGGCGCCCTTGAACCACCTACGCGGCTCCAGTTTCACCGTCTTACGGAACGCGTCCGCGGCCTCACCCTGCAGCGAGTCCGACTCGAGCCCTTCGAGACCGAGCCCGACGTCGTTGAACGAATCCGTGAAGTCACGCAGGTGGGAGGCGTTGGAGCGCAGCTTGCCCGGCGAGCCGTAGATGAGCTTGGTCTTGTCCTCGGTCTGCCCGAGGTCCATCTCGTCGACCTCGGCACCCATCCGGTTCGCCAGCGAACGCGACTTCTCGCGCACCCAGTCCGCACCGGACTCCCAGCCGACGTCATCGAGCCGGTCCGCGGTCCACTTGCCGGCGTCCTCGACCCGGTCACCGGCCCACTCGACGCCGTCCTCGACCGCGTCCTCGACGACATCCGGCGTGAGGTCACTGACGATGTCCCCGATACCCATACGTCAGTTCCCCCCGGCGTCGTTCTGCTGTTGCTCTTGCTGGGCCCGCTCCTCGGGCGACGGCCCGAAGGTGTCGTCGACGGCCTTGTCGAACTGTTCCTGGTCGATGCCGAAGAGCTCGTTGAGCCTGCGCGACTGTTCGCCGCCCTGCCCCTCGGTGACCAGCGCGCGCCCGGTGTCCTTCCAGGTCTGGCCCATCTCGTCACCGGCGCGGTCCCACGACTCGGCGCTCCAGTCCGGGTTCAGCGCGTCCGGTGTGAACACGTCTCCCCAGTCCTGCTTGGCGATGTCCTCCTCGGAGGCGTACGGGCTGCCGCCGGCGATCGAGTTGACGCCGTACTTCAACGCGCTCTCGACGTACCGGTCCTCCTCCCACAGCACGCCCGCGGCCAGGCCGAGCTTCGCCGCGATGGCGCTTGCGTCCTGGACCAGCGCCCGCACGCCCCACTCCCACCGCTCGCAGAAGTCCTCGAAGTCCACGGACAGGCCGTGGTGCCCGGCTTCCATACCGGTCATCGCCATTTCGGAGAAGCCCTTGCCGAGCACCCCTCCCGTGCTCGTGCCGATCTCCTTCAACTCACCGATCGCGTCACCTATGCCCTGGGTGAGCCGCTGGACGGTGAAGTGGTCGACACCGAGATCCTTCGCCCCGTCGCCCATCAGAGGGCACCCCCTGCGGTCCCGCCGGCGAGCTTGTCCGGTGTGTCGACGGCGACTTCGTCCGGAACAATGCCCATGGCGGGCGGGAAGAGCATGGACCCGTCTGGGTCCGCCACGTCGACGGCGAGGCCCGCGGGTTCACCCATCGCCGGGACGATCTCGTCGAGCAGCCGGGCGCCGAGCAGTTCGGCGAACTCCCAGGGCCGCGCGCAGTCCTGGGAGCTCCCGGACTCCCGCGCCCGCGATTGCGCGAAGCGGGCCAGGGCCTCCTCCCCGGTGAACGCGAATACCCAGCGCACACCGCCGAGATGCCCCGTCCACAGCCCGCCCCGGTCCAGCGGCACGAGCAACCTGGCCCTCCTCAGCTCCCCGAGGAGCGCCCGTGGATCACCCGCCCCGGCACGCCGCTCAGCGATCTGCTCGGCGAGCGCAGTCCCGTCACCCACTTCATTGCCTCCCCCGGCATCGGCAACCACAAGCCTTCCCAGGAAACACGTCCCACCCACATCCGACGGTTCCCGGCCACTGCCCCATGCCGTTCCCGACCAGGGGAAGAAATACGAAGCTTCCGGCACCGGAAGCTCCCGGGCCACAGGTCGAAGCCCAATGGATGACGGTCCATCAGAACACCCAGCACCATCCCAGCACGGAAACGGCAAGGGGCCGACTCCCGCAAGAGCCGACCCCATTTGACCTGCATGTCTGCCAGGTCATCAACGTGGTGTTACCTCACCCGCTCAGACGTTGAAGCGGAACTCCACCACGTCCCCGTCCTGCATCACATAGTCCTTGCCCTCCATGCGGGCCTTGCCCTTGGCGCGGGCCTCCGCGACCGAGCCCGTCTCCATCAGGTCGCCGAAGGAGATGACCTCCGCCTTGATGAAGCCCTTCTGGAAGTCGGTGTGGATGACGCCGGCCGCCTCGGGGGCCGTGGCGCCCTTCTTGATGGTCCAGGCGCGCGTTTCCTTCGGGCCTGCCGTCAGGTACGTCTGGAGGCCGAGGGTGTCGAAGCCGACGCGGCCGAGCGTGGCCAGGCCGGGCTCCTCCTGGCCCATCGACTGGAGGAGTTCGAGCGCCTCGTCGTCGTCGAGCTCGATCAGCTCCGACTCGATCTTGGCGTTCAGGAAGATCGCCTCTGCGGGGGCGACCAGGGCGCGCTGCTCGTTCTTGAAGTCCTCGTCGACCAGCTCGTCCTCGTCCACGTTGAACACGTAGAGGAAGGGCTTGGTGGTGAGGAGGTGCAGCTCGTGGAGCAGGCGGCCCTTCTCCGTGCCGGCGGTGATGCCCGCGGCGAAGAGCGTCGTGCCGGACTCGAGGATCTTCTGCGCCTCCTCGACCGCGGCGAGCACCGCGACCTTCTCCTTCTGGAGACGGGACTCCTTCTGGAGGCGCGGGACCTGCTTCTCGACGGACTGGAGGTCCGCGAGGATCAGCTCCGTGTTGATCGTCTCGATGTCGTCCTTGGGCGAGACCTTGCCGTCGACGTGCACGACGTTCTCGTCCTTGAAAGCGCGGATGACCTGGCAGATCGCGTCCGACTCGCGGATGTTCGCGAGGAACTTGTTGCCCAGGCCCTCACCCTCGGAGGCGCCGCGCACGATGCCCGCGATGTCGACGAAGTCGACCGTCGCCGGGAGGATCTTCTGGGAGCTGAAGACCTCGGCGAGCTTGGCGAGACGGGGGTCGGGGACGCCGACCACGCCCACGTTCGGCTCGATGGTGGCGAACGGGTAGTTGGCCGCCAGCACGTCGTTCTTGGTCAGGGCGTTGAACAGGGTCGACTTGCCGACATTCGGCAGACCGACGATTCCGATCGTGAGCGACACGTTGCGACTTCCCGTACGTGAGGATGGAGGAGCCCCAGTCTACGGCGTGCCGCGCCACCCCCCGGCGCCGTATCGAACGCTTGGCCAAGGTCGGCGAAACCGCGTGTCCCGGAGCGGATTCCACACATAACCCGACCTAAGTTGGTGCGGTGGAACAACCCAGTCGCACTCCGCCGCGCGCCCAGCAGAACCGGACCCGCCGCACGCCCCCGCTCCCCCCGCAGGCGCAGGGCGGCAGCGACGGACGCGACGGACCCTCCGGGCCCGGTTCCACCACGGTGTACCGGGCGTCGGGCAAGGGCGGCGGCAAGGCACCGCGCCCAGCGCCCCCGGTCGTCCTCGCGCTGCGCCGCTTCCCCGATCCGCGCCTCACCGGCCTCGGCAGCGGGCTGTTCTGCACGGCCACGATGTTCGCGCTCGCCTGCCTGGACGCGCTGCTGTTCGACGGCTCGGTCACCGTGTACGGGGTGCTGTTCCTGCTGGTCAGCGCGCTCACGGCGATGTGGGTGCGGCGCGCCGACCTGGTGAGCGCGCCCGTCGCCGTGCCGATCGGCTTCGCCGTCGGGATCCTGCCGGTGGCCAACGGCTCGGGCGGGCTCGGCGGGCAGGTGATGGGGCTGGTGACGGCCCTCGCGATGCACGCCGGCTGGCTCTACGGCGGCACGCTCGTCGCCGGACTCGTCGTGACCGTGCGCGGCATCCGCCACATGGCCCGGCGCGCGGCGCGCCGACGAGCCCTCGCCCAGGCCCGCGCCGGCTCCCCGGGCACTGCAGGACGACAGGTGATGTCGGCCCCGCGCCCCCGGCGGCGTACGGCCTAGCGCGTCCTCCGGCGCCGCACGGTCCGTCCCGGCGCCCGGTGGCCCGCTACTTCTGCTGCGCCGCCGCCATCGCGGCCCCCACGATCCCCGCATTGTTCTGCAGCTGCGCCGGGACGATTTCCGCCTTGACGCCCTTGATCAAGGGCAGGAACCTGTCGGCCTTGCGGCTGACGCCGCCGCCGATGATGAACAGTTCGGGGGAGAACAGCATCTCGACGTGCGCCAGGTACTTCTGGACCCGGTGCGCCCAGTGTTCCCAGCTCAGGTCGTGGTCTTCCTTCGCCTTCGTCGAGGCGTGCTTCTCGGCGTCGTGGCCGTGCAGCTCCAGATGGCCGAGCTCGGTGTTCGGGACGAGCTGTCCGTCGATGAACAGGGCGCTGCCGATGCCGGTGCCGAGGGTGAGGAGCAGCACCACGCCCTTGCGGCCGCGGCCCGCGCCGAAGTGCATCTCGGCGACGCCGGCCGCGTCCGCGTCGTTGAGGACCGTCACGGGGAACCCGTCCAGCCGCTCGCCGAGGAGGGCGCGGGCGTCGACGTCGATCCACGACTTGTCGACATTGGCGGCCGTACGGATCATGGCGCCGCCCGTGACGACGCCGGGGAAGGTGATGCCGAGCCGGTCGGGCCGCGTTCCGAAGTGCTCCACGACCTGCTTCACCCCGTCGGCCACGCCGTCGGGCGTGGCCGGGTGCGGGGTCAGGACCTTGAACCGCTCCTGTGCCAGGTCTCCACGGTCCAGGTCAACGGGTGCGCCCTTGATCCCTGATCCGCCGATGTCCACGCCGAAGATCTGCATGGCACCACGTTACGACGAGTGGCTCAACGTCACTTCTCGGAGGAGTCGTCCCCCACGAGCGCCGCAGCCTCCGCGCGCAGGTCACGCCGGAGTTCCTTCGGCAGGGAGAAGGTGATCGACTCGTCGGCGGTCTTCACGGTCTCCACGTCGCCGTAACCGCGCTCGGCCAGCCACTCCAGTACGCCGTCCACCAGCACGTCGGGGACCGAGGCGCCGGAGGTGAGGCCGACCGTGGTGACGCCCTCGAGCCAGGCCTCGTCGATCTCGGCGGCGAAGTCCACCAGGTGGGCGGCGGGCGCGCCGGCGTCCAGGGCGACCTCGACCATGCGGATCGAGTTGGAGGAGTTCTTGGAGCCGACGACGATGACGAGCTCGGCGTCCTCGGCCAGCTTCTTCACCGCGATCTGGCGGTTCTGCGTGGCGTAGCAGATGTCGTCGCTGGGCGGCGAGAGCAGGTTCGGGAACTTGTTCTTGAGGGCGTCGACCGTCTCCATGGTCTCGTCCACGGAGAGCGTGGTCTGGGAGAGCCAGACGACCTTCGACTCGTCCCGCACCTCCACGTTCGCCACGTCCTCGGGGCCGTCGACCAGCGTGATGTGGTCGGGGGCCTCGCCCGAGGTGCCGATGACCTCTTCGTGGCCCTCGTGGCCGATCAGGAGGATGTCGTAGTCCTCCTTGGCGAAGCGGACGGCTTCCTTGTGGACCTTGGTGACGAGCGGGCAGGTCGCGTCGATGGTGGCGAGCTTGCCGGCCGCGGCCTCGTCGTGGACGACGGGCGCGACGCCGTGCGCCGAGAACATCACGATGGAGCCCTCGGGGACCTCCTGCGTCTGCTCGACGAAGATCGCGCCCTTCTTCTCCAGGGTCTGCACGACGTACTTGTTGTGGACGATCTCGTGGCGGACATAGATCGGGGCCCCGTACTGCTCGAGGGCCTTCTCGACGGCGATCACGGCACGGTCCACACCGGCGCAGTAGCCCCGGGGGGCGGCGAGCAGGACGCGGCGGGGGCCAGTCGTAGCAGTCATGCCCACCATCGTAAGGCCGTGTCCAACAGGTCAAAGATCCACCGTTTGGCGAGACTGAAGGCCCGTGCGCACAGCGTGCGCGGCAGAGGGAGGCCCGATGTCCGCCCACACCGCTCCACCAGCCGGGGAAGACGGGCCACGGCCCGCCGGGGAAGAAACGCTGCGGCGCAGCCTCGGCTTCCGGGACCTCGTCGTCTACGGGCTCCTGTTCATCGCCCCGATGGCCCCGGTCGGCATCTTCGGCACGCTCGACGCCAGGTCGCACGGCGCCGTCGCACTGGTGTACGTCGTCGCGACGGTCGCGATGGCGTTCACCGCGTTCAGCTACGCGCAGATGGTGCGGGTCGCCCCGCAGGCCGGCTCTGTCTTCACCTACGCGCGCGTGGGGCTCGGTGAGGCGCCGGGGTTCATCGCCGGGTGGATGGCGATGCTCGACTACCTCCTCATCCCGGCGGTCGCCTATCTCTTCTCCGGGATCGCGATGAACGCCCTGGTGCCGTCGGTGTCGCGCTGGGTGTGGACAGCTCTGGCCGTGATCATCACGACGCTCCTGAACCTGTGGGGCGTGCGGGCGGCGGCCCGGGTCGGCTTCGCGGTCCTTGCGATGGAGATCGTCGTGCTGCTCGTGTTCCTCGGGTCGGCGATCGTCGTACTCGTACGCGACGGGGCGGAGCGCGGCTGGCTGTCCCCGCTGACCGGGGACGGGTCGCAGGGCGCGTTCGCACTGTCGGCGGTCGTCGGCGCGGTGTCCGTCGCCGTGCTCTCGTATCTGGGCTTCGACGCGATCGTGTCGTTCGCGGAGGAGGTCACGGGCGGCTCGGCGAAGGTGGCACGGGCGGTGCTGTTCTGTCTGGCGCTCGCGGGTGTGCTGTTCATCGCGCAGACCTATCTCGTGGCGCTCCTCGAACCGGTGTCGTCGGCGGAGCTCGCCGCGGACCCGGCCAAACAGGGGTCCGCCTTCTACGACGCGATCGACGTGTCGGTCGGCGGGTGGCTGCACGACCTGGTGGCGGTCAGCAAGGCGATCGGCGCGGCGTTCGCGGCGCTGGCCGGGCAGGCGGCGGCCGGGCGGCTGCTGTTCGCGATGGCCCGCGACAGGCGGCTGCCGAAGGCGCTGGCGCGGACGGACTCCGGGGTCCCGCGGGTCGCGCTGCTGTGCGCGGCGGTGGTGACGCTGGTCGCGGCGGTCTGGGCGGCCCGCAGGGACGACGGCCTGGACCATCTGGTCTCCGTGGTGGACATCGGCGCTCTCACGGCGTTCGTGCTGCTGCACGCGAGCGTGGTGGGCTGGTTCGTGGTGCGGCGCGGCGGGGGGACCTTCAGCTGGTGGCGGCATCTGCTCGTGCCGGTGCTCGGCGCGGCCATCACGGTCGCCGTGATCGTGGAGGCGTCGGGCACGGCCCAGGTGGTGGGCGCGATCTGGCTGGCGGTGGGACTCGTGGTGCTGATGGCACAGAGGGGGCGGCGGGGCGGGCGGGTGGTCTGACGGGGCGTCCGGCTGCGACGCACCCATAGGCGCCGGCCCCGTGCAGGTACACCCTTCGCGTCACGGAGCGTTGTCGGTGGGTACGGCTACGCTCACCGGCATGGCTGTGAATACGTCCGCGGACGCCCCGCTGCCCGTCGGGGAGGTGTCGCGGCTCATCGGGCGGTGGATCGACCGGCTCGGTGCCGTGTGGGTCGAGGGGCAGATCACCCAGCTGTCCCGGCGCCCCGGCGCCGGCGTCGTGTTCCTGACGCTGCGCGACCCGTCGCACGACATCTCGGTCGGCGTCACCTGCTACCGGCAGGTGTTCGACGCGGTCGCGGACGTCGTGAGCGAGGGCGCGCGCGTCGTCGTCCAGGCGAAGCCGGAGTGGTACGCGCCGCGCGGCCAGCTGTCGCTGCGGGCCTCCGAGATCAGACCGGTGGGCGTCGGTGAACTGCTCGCCAGGCTGGAGCAGTTGAAGAAGACCCTGACCGGTGAGGGGCTCTTCGCGCCCGAGCGCAAGAAGGCGCTGCCGTTCCTGCCGCAGCTCATCGGGCTCGTGTGCGGGCGCGCGTCGGCCGCCGAGCGGGACGTCCTGGAGAACGCGCGGCACCGCTGGCCCGCCGTCCGCTTCGAGGTGCGCAATGTGCCGGTCCAGGGCGTGCACGCCGTGCCGCAGGTCGTGCAGGCGGTCAAGGAGCTGGACGCGCTCGACGACGTCGACGTGATCATCGTGGCGCGCGGCGGCGGCAGCGTCGAGGACCTCCTGCCGTTCTCGGACGAGCAGCTGGTCCGGGCGGTCGCCGCCTGCCGTACGCCGGTCGTCTCGGCGATCGGCCACGAGCCGGACAACCCGCTCCTCGACCACGTGGCGGACCTGCGCGCCTCCACTCCGACCGACGCGGCGAAGAAGGTCGTGCCGGACGTCGGCGAGGAGTACGAGCGGGTGCAGGGGCTGCGGGACCGGGCGCGGCGCAGCGTCGAGTCGTTCGTGGACCGCGAGGAGCGCGGGCTCAGACATGCCCTCGCCCGGCCCGTCATGGAGGACCCGCACCGCATGATCGAGGTGCGCGAGGAGCAGGTGACGTCGCTGGCCGAGCGCGGCCGGCGCACGCTCGGGCACCTCCTCGACCGCGCCGAGTCGGAGCTGTCGCACACGCACGCGCGCGTGGTGGCCCTGTCCCCCGCCGCAACCCTCAAGCGGGGTTACGCGGTGCTGCAGAAGACCGACGGGGACGTCGTGCGCGCCGCGGACGACGTGGCGGCGGACGAGGTGCTGCGGGCGCGGGTCGCCGAGGGCGAATTCACCGTACGGGTCGAGAACGCGAACGTACGGGTCGAGACCGGGAACCAGGAGAACGCATGACCACGAAGACCGACGAGGCCGGGCTCGGCTACGAGCAGGCGCGGGACGAGCTGATCGAGGTCGTCCGGCGGCTCGAGGCGGGCGGCACGTCGCTCGAGGAGTCGCTCGCGCTGTGGGAGCGGGGCGAGGAGCTGGCGAAGGTGTGCCGGCGCTGGCTGGACGGGGCGCGGGCGCGCCTGGACGCGGCGCTGGCGGAGTCCGGTCCCGACGGGGGCGCGGACGAGGAGTAATGAGCGGCGGGGACCTGCGGACGGTGAGCGGGACGAGACGCGGCGTCAGGGGTTTGTGAAGCGGGTCACGAGGTTCCAGTTTTGGTTGAATGTTAAACGGTGCTGACGTACTGTCGTGTGCATCGGCTGATCCGTTCGCAGCGTCGCGACGGACCGGCCGCACCCCCAGCACGTACGTATCGAGAAGGTTGATCCATGTCTCTCGTTCTTGACCCCGCCGCCCAGGACCTGCTGTTCCGCGAGGCCCGCACCGCGAACACCTTCACCGACGAGCCGGTGACCGACGAGCAGGTCCAGGCGATCTACGACCTGGTCAAGTTCGGCCCGACGGCGTTCAACCAGTCGCCGCTGCGCATCACGCTGGTCCGCTCCCCGGAGGCCCGCGAGCGCCTCGTGCAGCACATGGCCGAGGGCAACCGTCCGAAGACGGCGTCCGCCCCGCTGGTCGCGATCCTCTCCGCGGACAACGAGTTCCACGAGGAGCTCCCGGCGCTGTTCCCGCACTTCCCGCAGGCCAAGGACGTCTTCTTCGCGGAGCGCCCCGCCCGTGAGGGCGCCGCCGCCCTGAACGCCACCCTCCAGGCCGCGTACTTCATCATCGGCGTCCGCGCCGCCGGCCTGTCCGCGGGCCCGATGACCGGCCTCGACTTCGCCGGTGTCCAGAAGGAGTTCCTGGACGACGACCACACCCCGCTGATGGTCATCAACATCGGCAAGCCGGGCGAGGACGCCTGGTTCCCGCGCTCCCCGCGCCTGGAGCACGACCAGGTCATCACCACGATCTGAGTACTCCCGCACACTTCACGGGAAAAAGGCCCCCCGGCAACAGCCGGGGGGCCTTTCCCATGCGTCGAAATCCCTGAGACCCCCCGCGCGGAAATCCCGGAAGTACCTACTTCGTCCGCAGCGCCCCGGCCATCTTCGTCAGCTGCGCGAACGACGCCGTGCCGGTCACCACGGTTGTCGACTTGTCGGCCTCGAGCACCAGGGCGTCGTACTGGTCACCCTTGTAGCGCCGCCAGGTCTCGCCGCCGATGCGCTGCGTCGCGCTGGTCTCGGTGGCGCCCTGGCTCGTCCGGTCGATGAAGGCCGACGCCTTCTCGGTGGACTGCTCGATGCCCACGTACTGCCCGTCGGCGTCGTGGAAGCCGAGGTGCCAGGCGTCGAAGTTCGAGCCCTGGAACCGCACCGACGTCGCCTTCCAGGACTTCCCGAGTCCCTCGGGCGCCGCCACCGGGTACGGAGCGGCGCGTCGCGCCGTCAGCAGCTCCACGCGGTAGTCCACGCGCTTCACCGGCGGGGTGCCGGAGTTGTCGTGCGGGACGAACACGTAGATGCCTGCCGCCGCGATGACGGTCGCGCCCATCGAGAGGACCAGACTGCCCACGGTCTTCTTGCCTTTGGTACCTGCCACGCCCCCATCGTCGCAGGTACGTGAGCGATCACCGCACGTGGGCCCGGTCTGCTCATACGTGGGGCCCTCTGCTCATTTTGTCGGCCTGACGATAGAGTCGGGGCCATCACCCTCATCCGGCCGTCGTCGTATCAGAAAGGTGCGTCTCGATGACCGAGCATCACCAGTTGCCGTCCGAACTCGAAGTCCCCGCGGAGGCTCCCGACCGGAACCTCGCCCTGGAGCTCGTCCGGGTCACCGAGGCCGCGGCCATGGCCGCCGGCCGCTGGGTCGGCCGCGGCGACAAGAACGGGGCGGACGGCGCCGCCGTGCGCGCCATGCGCACCCTCGTCTCCACCGTCTCGATGAACGGCGTCGTCGTCATCGGTGAGGGCGAGAAGGACGAAGCCCCGATGCTCTACAACGGGGAGCGCGTGGGCGACGGCACGAGCGCCGAGGTCGACATCGCCGTGGACCCGATCGACGGCACGACGCTCTGCGCCAAGGGCATGCCGAACGCCATCGCGGTCCTGGCCGCCGCCGACCGCGGCACCATGTTCGACCCGTCCGCCGTCTTCTACATGGACAAGCTGGTCGCGGGCCCCGAGGCCGCCGACTACGTGGACATCAACGCCCCGGTCGCGGTGAACATCCGCCGTATCGCCAAGGCCAAGCGGGCCGCTCCCGAGGACGTCACGGTCGTCATCCTGGACCGGCCGCGCCACGAGGGCATCATCAAGGAGGTCCGCGAGGCCGGCGCCCGGATCAAGCTGATCTCCGACGGCGATGTCGCGGGCTCCGTACTCGCGGTGCGCGAGGACAGCGGCGTCGACCTGCTCCTGGGCATCGGCGGCACCCCCGAGGGCATCATCTCGGCGTGCGCCATCAAGTGCCTGGGCGGTGTCATCCAGGGCAAGCTGTGGCCCAAGGACGACGAGGAGCGCCGGCGGGCGATCGACGCGGGCCACGACCTGGACCGGGTCCTGTCGACGAACGACCTGGTCTCCGGCGAGAACGTGTTCTTCGTCGCCACCGGCATCACGGACGGCGAGCTGCTGCGCGGCGTCCGCTACCGCGCCGAGAGCGCCACGACGTCCTCGCTGGTGATGCGCTCCAAGTCGGGCACGATCCGTCAGATCGACTCGCAGCACCGGCTGTCGAAGCTGCGCGCGTACAGCGCGATCGACTTCGACCGCGCCAAGTAGGTCGCGACCGGCAGGTCGCGCCAGGCAGGTTCTTTCCCCTTACGCGTTCGGGGCGCCCCTTTGTGCGGAGGGGCGCCCCATTCGCGTATCGGGAGGGTCGTCAGCCGGCCGCGCGGATCTGGTCGACCGAGCTCGTCGCCTTCTGGAGCTCGACCTCGCGCCGGCGCCTGCGGGCGAGGACCACGCGGCGCTCGGCGGCGGTGAGGCCGCCCCACACCCCGTAGGGCTCGGGCTGAAGGAGCGCGTGCTCGCGGCATTCGACCATCACGGGGCAGCGGGCGCAGACGCGCTTGGCCGCCTCCTCGCGGGACAGGCGGGCCGCGGTCGGCTCCTTGGAAGGGGCGAAGAAAAGGCCGGCTTCGTCGCGCCTGCACACGGCCTCCGTGTGCCACGGGGCGTCCTGGTCCCGATCTCGCACTGGCCCCCGCTGCGGGGGGACGGCGGCGACCTGCAGGGACTGATGCGGCGGATGCAGCACGGTCTACTCCTGACGACGGCTTCGCTAGCGAGCGACGATGCAGCAACCTCTACCCGCTGTGTGCGCGCCTATGCACTGAGTTCCGAAGGACGGGAGTTCCCCGGCCCCGCTCCGCCGCGCCTGAGCCGTGCGTCCGCCGCCCCGGAGGCAGGTCAGCCGTCGAGGTGTTTGCGCATGCGGTCGTGCAGATCGCGCAGGCGTTTGCCGCGCTTGGGCTTGGCCTCGATGTTGCCGAGGACCGCGATGCCGTCGACGTAGACCACGGGTGCGTCCGGTTCGGCCGAGTCGAGGGTGTCCACCTCGAAGTTGCCGAGGACACCGCCGCCGCTGCCGCGCAGCGAGATGTTCTCCGGGACGCGGACCTCCACGTTCCCGAAGACGGAGACCGCCTTGATCACGACCTGCTGGTACTCGAAGATCGCCTCGCTGAGGTCGATCTCGATGTTGCCGAAGACGGCGTACGCGTGGGTCCTGCGGCCCACGCGCCAGCGGCCCTTGCGGGTCGAGGTGCTGAAGACGGCGACCAGGTTCTCGTCGGCGACCGCGGGGACCGCGCCCGTGGTGGGGCGGTTCGGGGCCGGCGAGGAGGCCGCGGGCCGGCGCTGGGCGTGGGCACCGGGCAGGTCCCTGACGAGCGGCTCCAGCTCGGCTTGGGTCTTGGCGCGGTACACCCCGTCGATCCGCTCGGCGTGCTCCTCCGCGGTGAGCCGGCCCTCCGCGAGGGCCTCGCGCAGGATGTCCGCGGTGTGGTCGCGGTCGGCGTCGGAGGCACGCAGATCGGTCTGCGGCGCGGGCTGCTCGGGGCGCTTCTCAAGGTCCACCGGGCCAGCGTACCCAAACGCGATAGATCGCGACTAGGGGGCGTCGGCGGGAACTGAGCCTTACCTCACAGGTTCGCCCGTGCCGTCAGGTCCTACGCTGGTTGGCGCTGCCAATGGATGCCAGCTGCTAACGGCCGAAAGAGGAATGGGCGAGATGCCTGAGTTCGCGTACACCGATCTGCTCCCCCAGGGCGAGGACACCACCCCCTATCGCCTGGTGACCACGGAGGGTGTCTCGACCGCCGAGGGGCCGGACGGCCGTACGTTCCTGAAGGTCGAGCCGGAGGCGCTGCGCAAGCTCGCCGAAGAGGCGATCCACGACATCCAGCACTACCTGCGCCCGGCCCACCTCGCCCAGCTGCGCCGCATCATCGACGACCCGGAGGCGTCGGGCAACGACAAGTTCGTCGCGCTCGACCTGCTGAAGAACGCGAACATCGCGGCGGCCGGCGTGCTCCCCATGTGCCAGGACACCGGCACCGCGATCGTCATGGGCAAGCGCGGCCAGAACGTGCTCACCGAGGGCGGCGACGAGGCGGCCCTCTCGCGCGGCATCTACGACGCGTACAAGAACCTGAACCTGCGCTACTCGCAGATGGCCCCGCTGAACATGTGGGACGAGAAGAACACCGGCTCGAACCTGCCGGCGCAGATCGAGCTGTACGCGACCGACGGCGGCGCCTACAAGTTCCTGATCATGGCCAAGGGCGGCGGCTCGGCCAACAAGTCCTTCCTCTACCAGGAGACGAAGGCGGTCCTCAACGAGGGCTCGATGATGAAGTTCCTGGAGGAGAAGATCCGTTCGCTCGGCACGGCGGCCTGCCCGCCGTACCACCTGGCGATCGTCGTCGGCGGCACGTCCGCCGAGTACGCGCTGAAGACCGCGAAGTACGCCTCCGCGCACTACCTGGACGAGATCCCCGCCGATGGTTCCGAGCTCGGCCACGGCTTCCGTGACAAGGAGCTGGAGGAGAAGGTCTTCGAGCTGACGCAGAAGATCGGCATCGGCGCACAGTTCGGCGGCAAGTACTTCTGCCACGACGTACGCGTGGTGCGTCTGCCGCGGCACGGCGCCTCCTGCCCGGTCGCGATCGCCGTGTCCTGCTCGGCCGACCGCCAGGCCGTCGCGAAGATCACCGCCGAGGGCGTCTTCCTGGAGCAGCTGGAGACGGACCCGGCGCGCTTCCTGCCGGACACGACGGAGGAGACCCTCAGCGAGAGCGACGAGGCCGGCGACGTCGTGAAGATCGACCTGAACCAGCCGATGGACGACATCCTCGCCGCGCTGACGAAGTACCCGGTCAAGACCCGTCTCTCCCTGACCGGCCCCCTGGTCGTGGCCCGCGACATCGCGCACGCCAAGATCAAGGAGCGCCTGGACGCGGGCGAGGAGATGCCGCAGTACCTGAAGGACCACCCGGTGTACTACGCGGGCCCGGCGAAGACCCCGGAGGGTTACGCGTCCGGTTCCTTCGGTCCGACCACGGCCGGCCGCATGGACTCCTACGTCGAGCAGTTCCAGGCGGCGGGCGGCTCGAAGGTCATGCTGGCCAAGGGCAACCGCTCGCAGCAGGTCACCGACGCGTGCAACGCGCACGGCGGCTTCTACCTCGGCTCGATCGGCGGCCCGGCCGCCCGTCTCGCGCAGGACTGCATCAAGAAGGTCGAGGTCGTCGAGTACGAGGAGCTCGGCATGGAGGCGGTCTGGAAGATCGAGGTCGAGGACTTCCCGGCGTTCGTCGTCGTGGACGACAAGGGCAACGACTTCTTCAAGGACCCGGCCCCGGCGCCCACGTTCACCAGCATCCCGGTGCGCGGCCCCGGCCTCGCGTAACACCTGACGCACGCCAGTGGGGCCGCCCGTCGCCGTCACGGCGACGGGCGGCCTTTGTGCTGTCTGCGAGAAGGTCATGCGAACCGCTGGCCCGCCGAGCCGTCGCAGTTCTGGAGCCGTACGTCTTCCTTCGCCGAGGCGAGGGTCAGGCACAGGCCCGTCGAGGCGGCCGGGCGCAGGGTGTCGCCCTGGCGGACGAACTGCTGATTGGTGCCGCCGTGGCAGTTCCACAGGACGAGGGCCGTGCCCGCCTTGTAGGCGCTGCCGGGGACGTCCACGCAGCGGTCCTGGGTGAGTTCGGAGTGCAGGGACCGGCCGGCGGTGTCGTACCACCACCCCTGGTTACGGGTCCCGGAACAGTCCCAGCCGATGACGGCGGTGTTGTTCGCGCTGCTTCCTCCCTTGGCGTCGGCGCACGTGCCGGTGCCCGCGTTCTTCAGTGGCCGGTACGCGTCGTCCCAGCCGCCCTTGTAGAGCTTGGGGGTGCCGGTGCTGGCCGAATCGGCGCAACCTGCTTCCCGGTAGCCGGAGTTGTAGAGCTGGGTGAGGCAGGAGGCGAAGGCGCCGTGGCCGCGCGCGTTCGGGTGGAAGGACTGGCGCACGGAGTTGGAGTCGGGCGGGAACGGGTTGGAGACGTCCACGTAGAGGCCGCGGGCCCAGGTGTCCTCCATGCAGACCTCGTGGCCCTGGAAGAGGCGGGAGTTGTCGAGGTAGAAGGCGCCGGACTCCTGGGCGGCCTTGCGCATGCCGCGCTCGAAGGCGGGGACGGCGGCGTTGCGGCCCCAGGCGGCGTCGGAGTCGTAGCCGAGGCAGCCGCCGGGCAGCTTGCCGGGGAAGTTGGGGTTGTCGTGGATGTCGGGGCCGATAGGGCTGGGGTAACCCATGAGGACGAGCTTGTAGTCGCTGTCGGCGTAGCCCGCGCCGCGCATCACGGTCTTCAGGTCGGCGACGGTCGACTCGACCTTGGGCACGAGCCCGTCGACCCTGGCCTGCCAGCCCGGCGCGTACTTGGGCTCGCACGTGCCCTGGAGGGTGAGGTAGCGGGTCACGCAGTCGGTCATGACGGGACCGAACTGGAGGTCGTCGTTGGCGCCCGCGACGAGCACGATCATCTTGATCTTCGTGTTGCGCGCCTTGACGGCGAGAGCGTCGCTCTGCACCAGCTCGTCGGCGTACTGCTTGCTGCCGCCGATGCGGATGTTGCCGGTGTACGCGCCCGAGCAGGAGACGTTGTACGTCACGTCGGCCGGGATCCCCGTGCGGTGGATGGCGGAGTCGGGCGAGCGGTGACACCAGTTGTCCGGACCGTTCGTACCGGCCTCGTAGGTGCCGACGCCCTCCCCCGAGATCTCGCTGTCCCCGAGCGAGATGAGGGCGGTCCTGCGGTCGGCGAGGGGCCTCTCGGCCGGGTCCCCGTAGAGCTTGGTGGCCTCGGCGGCGCGGATCTTCTCGAGGTCGGGCGGGAGCGGGGTGGTGCCCGCGGCGGCGGGTGCCGCGGACGCGGCCGGCGCGGTCAGGCCGACGAGTGCGGCGGCCGTCGCCGCGACAACGGCGACGGCGCATCTGATGCTGGGTCTGGTGCGGTGCAGGACGTTCATGACGCCTCCCCGGTTTGGGTGTTACCCGAGGTATTTACTGGCGGGTAAGAGACTTGGGAATAGCCAGAACAAGACAAGTGCTCATGTTTTACGGAGGGATGACGATGACGACGGCGATGAATGACGGCGGCGGCGACGACAGCGGCCGGTACCGGATCGAGCACGACTCCATGGGCGAGGTACGGGTCCCCGCGGACGCCAAATGGCGGGCCCAGACGCAGCGGGCCGTGGAGAACTTCCCCATCTCGGGCCAGCGCCTGGAGCGCGCCCACATCGAGGCGCTCGCCCGCATCAAGGCGGCCGCGGCCCATGTGAACGCCGAGCTCGGGGTCGTGGACAAGGACATCGCGCAGGCCATCGCGGAGTCGGCCGGCGAGGTCGCCGACGGGCGCTGGGACGACCAGTTCCCCGTGGACGTCTTCCAGACCGGCTCGGGCACGTCGTCCAACATGAACACCAACGAGGTGCTCGCGACCCTCGCGACGGAGCGCCTCGGCCGCGACGTCCACCCGAACGACCATGTGAACGCGTCCCAGTCGTCGAACGACGTCTTCCCCTCGTCGATCCACATCGCGGCCACCGCCGCCGTCACCCACGACCTGATCCCGGCGCTCGGCCATCTGCGGGCGGCCCTGGAGCGCAAGGCGGAGGAGTTCGCCGACGTCGTGAAGTCGGGGCGTACGCATCTGATGGATGCGACGCCGGTGACGCTGGGGCAGGAGTTCGGCGGGTACGCGGCGCAGGTCGCGTACGGCATCGAACGCCTTCGGGCCTCGCTGCCGCGCCTGGCCGAACTGCCGCTCGGGGGAACGGCGGTGGGCACGGGGATCAACACGCCGCCCGGGTTCTCGGCCGCCGTCATCGCGGAGGTGGCGCGGACCACGGGCCTGCCGCTGACCGAGGCGCGCAACCACTTCGAGGCGCAGGGCGCGCGCGACGGCATCGTGGAGACCAGCGGGCAGCTACGGACCATCGCCGTCGGTCTGACGAAGATCGCCAACGATCTGCGCTGGATGGCGTCGGGCCCCCGCACCGGACTGGCCGAGATCAGCCTGCCGGACCTCCAGCCGGGCTCGTCGATCATGCCGGGCAAGGTGAATCCGGTCATTCCCGAGGCGGTGCTCATGGTCGCCGCCCAGGTCACGGGGAACGACGCGACGGTCGCCGCCGCGGGCGCCGCGGGGAACTTCGAGCTCAACGTCATGCTGCCGGTCATCGCCAGGAACGTCCTGGAGTCGATCAGGCTTCTCGCCAACGTCGCGCGCCTGCTCGCCGACCGGACCGTCGACGGCATCACCGCGAACCGCGAGCGCGCCCGCGAGTACGCCGAGTCGTCACCGTCCGTGGTAACCCCGCTGAACAAGTACATCGGCTACGAGGAGGCCGCGAAGGTGGCCAAGAAGTCGCTGGCCGAACGCAGGACGATCCGCGAGGTCGTCCTGGAGGGCGGCTACGTGGAGCGCGGCGATCTCACGGTCGAGCAGCTCGACGAGGCGCTGGATGTCCTGCGGATGACGCGCCCGTAACAGCGTTCGGCGACTGACCGAATTCATGACGCGCACCGCAGCGTCACGTGCCGGGGGCACCTAATATCTGTCCATGACGGACCGGACGAGCATTCTGGCGGGTGAGACCGACGGCAGCGTTGGGCGCTGGGCGCCCGGCAGCCGGATTCTGTGGCGCTACCGGACGAACGGCGGGGAGGGCTTCCACATCTGCCGCCCCGTCACGGTCGTCGAGGACAGCGCCGAGCTGCTCGCCGTGTGGCTGGCACCCGGCACCGAGTGCGTGAAACCGGTCCTGGCCGACGGCACGCCGGTGCACGAGGAGCCGCTGGCCACCCGGTACACGAAGCCGCGCACCGTGCTGCGCGACCGGTGGTTCGGCACCGGCGTCCTGAAGCTGGCGCGACCCGGCGAGCCCTGGTCGGTGTGGCTGTTCTGGGAGCCGGGATGGCAATTCAGGAACTGGTACGTGAACCTGGAGCAGCCGCAGATGCGCTGGGCCGGCGGCGTGGACTCCGAGGACCACTTCCTCGACCTGTCGGTCTACGCGGACCGCACCTGGCGCTGGCACGACGAGGACGAGTTCGCACAGGCGCAGATCGCGGGCCTGATGAGCGCGGCGCAGGCGGAATCCGTACGGAGAGCGGGGCGCGCCGCGGTCGAGGTGATCGAGGGCTGGGGGCACCCGTTCCCCGACGGCTGGCAGCACTGGCGGCCCGATCCGTCGTGGCCGGTTCCCGCCCTTCCGGGTGACTGGGACCGTACGCCCGCGCATGTGTCCTCATGAGACCCTTGATGCGCCCCCGTGGTTCAAACGTAGGATCGTCCTCCGCAAGTGCGCACACGTACAACTCTTCGTGCTTGCAGCAGGTCTGACACGATGTCAACGAGGTCATCGAGGGGCGGCGGGACCGTGAGTCACGGCAGCGAGGGTTACGAGACGTACGGGAGTGGCCGCCGGACCCCGGTGCCGGACCGTACGGGCCAGGCCGAGGCCTTCGACGCGATCGGCGCCCGCTACGACGACGCCTTCCCGCACAAGGAAGGCCAGTTGGCCGCGGTGGACGCGCTGCTCGCGGGCCTCGCACCCGGCTCGCGCATACTCGAGGTGGGCTGCGGCACGGGAGTTCCGACGAGCCGTCAACTGGCGGACGCGGGACACTCGGTGGTCGGCGTGGACCTGTCGGCCGGCATGCTGGAGCTCGCCCGCAAGAACGTCCCCGAGGCCGAGTTCCACCAGCTGGACCTCGCGTCGCTGAGACCCGAAACAGGCCAGGAACAGGGCGAGTTGGGCGAGTTCGACGCCGTCACCTGCTTCTTCACGCTGCTGATGCTGCCGCGCGCGGAGATCCCCGCGGCGCTGCGACGGCTGCGCTCGATGCTCCGGCCCGGCGGGCTGCTCGCCCTGTCGATGGTCGAGGCCGATCTGGACGACGCCGAGATTCCGTTCCTGGGGCACACAATCCGGGTATCGGGTTTTCTGCGGGACGAGCTGCGCCAGGTCGTACGCGACGCGGGACTGGAGATCACCGGCGAGCACACGTACGCGTACGCTCCGGCAAGCACCGATGTACCACCCGAACACCAGCTGTTCTTCAACTGCCGGCGCGCCGGAAAGTGAAGCGGCACGTCGTTAGGCGCGCAGCCCAGGACGGACGGATTCGAAACGCGTGACGGAGCACCCCACCTCCCACGAGGGCCGCCGGCCGGCCGCCCGCCCCGCCGCCCCCGCGGACCCCCGCGGGGCTCTGAGGCGCGCCTCCGACGCGTTCCCCGCACAGGGGCGCCCCGGAGCGACCGCGTCCGCCGACGACGCCGACCCCGCGCGCCGGGGGCCCGCATCGGGCGCCTCCGCACCGCGCGGTGCCGCGCCCGAGCACTCCGGCGCGGCACCCGTACCCGAGCCCCCGCGCCGTGAGAGCGGTGGCGGTGGGGTGCCCGGGCGGCGCAAGCCCGGTCCCGCTTCCGGGGCCGGTGGGAGCGCGCCCGAGCACGCCCTGTCGGACGCCGGACCGGACGATCCGCACCGGACCAGGCCCGTGCCCGACCGGCGGAGCGGACAGGCGCGGCCGCCGGGGACACCCGTCCCGATGCGGCGGGACGGGGACCGGCTGCGCTTCGTGGGCGCCGCGACCCGGCGGATCGCCCGCGGGATCGATCTCGACGAGATCGTCATGGGCCTGTGCCGCGCGTCCGTGCCCACGTTCTCCGACGTGATCCTGGTGTATCTGCGGGACCCGCTGCCGGTCGGCGACGAGCGGCCCACCGGGCCCGTCGTGCTGCGGCTGCGCAGGACGGACCGGCTGCGCCTCATCGAGGAGGGCGCCGAGGACCCGGACACCGACGGCGGCGGACTCCTGACGATGGCGGCCGGCGCCGCCCAGGGCGACCCCGTCACCGCCGAGCTGTGCGAGGTGCGGACCGGCGGCGCGCTGGCCGAGGTACTGAGGGGGGTACGGCCCGTGTTCGCGGACTCGCCCGCCGCCCTGGCCGCGCTGCCGGAGCTGCTCGGCGACGACCCGGACCTCGCCCTGCCCACCGGGCAGCGGGCGATCCTCGCGCCGCTGCGCGGGCGCCGCCGCGTCATCGGTGCGGCCGTCTTCCTGCGCCGCCCCGAGCGCCACGCGTTCGAGAACGACGACCTGCTGGTCGCGGGACAGCTCGCCACGCACAGCGCGCTCGGCATCGACAAGGCCGTCCTGTACGGCCGCGAGGCGTACATCGCCGACGAGCTCCAGCGCACGATGCTGCCCGAGACGCTGCCGCGGCCGACGGGCGTGCGCCTCGCGTCCCGGTATCTGCCGGCCGCGGAGACCGCGCGCGTGGGCGGCGACTGGTACGACGCGATCCCGCTGCCCGGCAGCCGCGTCGCCCTGGTCGTGGGCGACGTCATGGGCCACTCCATGACGTCCGCCGCGATCATGGGCCAGCTCCGTACGACCGCGCAGACCCTCGCCGGTCTCGACCTGCCGCCGCAGGAGGTCCTGCACCATCTGGACGAGCAGGCCCAGCGCCTCGGCAGCGACCGCATGGCGACCTGCCTGTACGCGGTCTACGACCCGGTCTCGCACCGCATCACCATCGCCAACGCGGGCCACCCGCCGCCGGTCCTGCTGCATCTGGGCGGCCGCGCCGAGGTGCTGCGGGTCCCGCCGGGCGCCCCGATCGGTGTCGGCGGCGTCGACTTCGAGGCGGTCGAGCTGGACGCCCCGGCGGGCGCGACACTCCTCCTCTACACGGACGGTCTGGTCGAGTCGCGGCTGCGGGACGTGTGGACCGGGATAGAGCAGCTGCGGGAGCGGCTCGCCGCGACGGCCCAGCTGACGGGCCCCGACCATCCGCCGCCGCTCGAGGCACTGTGCGACGAGGTCCTCGACATGCTCGGCCCGGGCGACCGGGACGACGACATCGCGCTGCTCGCGGCCCGGTTCGACGGGATCGCGCCGAGCGACGTCGCGTACTGGCTCCTTGAGCCCGAGGACGCGGCGCCGGGCCGGGCCCGCCGTCTGGCGCGCAGCGCGCTCGCCCGGTGGGGCCTGGAGGAGCTGACGGACTCGGTGGAGCTCCTTGTCAGCGAGGTCGTGACGAACGCCGTGCGGTACGCGTCCCGGCCCGTCACGCTGCGCCTGCTGCGGACCGACGTGCTGCGCTGCGAGGTCGGCGACGACGTGCCGCAGCTGCCGCGGCTGCGCCAGGCCCGCGCCACCGACGAGGGCGGGCGCGGCCTGTACCTCGTCAACAGGCTGGCGCGGCGCTGGGGTGCGACGCGGCTGAGCACCGGCAAGGTCGTGTGGTTCGAGCTGTCTCATGGCAACGGCACGGGATCGCCTGCCTGAACCTGCGCGTATACGAGTGGGGGCCGGCCCCCGCGGTGGAGGGGCCCCCCCCGGGGGGGCAAGTGAAGCCGTGAGGGCCGCGGGGGGGTTGGTGGGCGCGTGGCCCCGCGTCGGCG